>NZ_CP067097.1:3008614-3312921 GCF_028751525.1 Alicyclobacillus cycloheptanicus | reverse complement strand
AAACCACTGGGGACAACGGAGGTGCAAGTGTGAGTACGTCACCGCTCCGAAGCGCTGACGAGCGAATCGCATTCTGCGACGCGTACTTTTCTGCGGTTGGTGCACGCTGTGTTTACCAATCGCCAGCGTACAGGGAGTATGAACTCCCGCGCGATGTCGATAAGGAACTGACCGATCGGCCCTATTACTGGTTATGGGTCGAACAAACCGACCAGGAGGTCCCCCCGACCGTGTTGCGGCTCGCCTTTTCGGAAGAAGCGGTCGCGCGCGAAAACGAACGACTGCGCGAAAAGGCGATGAAGCAGGCGAACTTTGATGCGATGTCCGAGGTTGAGCGCATGTTTTTCCGACCGCCCACGGCGGAGTATGTCGCGTTGGGAAGCTTTCGGCTCGATAAAATCTACGAGTCCATTGAGAAGCGCGGCAGATTTGCAGCCGTCGCCGTGATGCCGGGAGGGCCGTCCGAGGGAGAGCGGCCGGCGGCCCAGCCGCTGGCGCGCACCCCTTGGGTGCCGTGGCTGATGGTGAACGCCGTGGTTTCCTATCGCTGTGATTCCGTCCAGCAAGCGTGGTACTCGGTGGGCGTGTGTCTGGAGAATGGACAGGTTGTGGACCGATTCTACCCATCCATCCAGCGTCTGCCGCTCCAGCCCGTTGACCCGGCGATACTCCTTCGCCCCGGCGACCGTTCGGTGGCGTCCGCCATTGCGTCCGCCAAGCAAAAGATGGAGCGGCTCGCGTCAAGCGGACCTGAAACCTGGGCACAAGCCGCGTCGGAACGGCTTCGCAAAGAAGAGCAGCAATTGACGACCTATTATCAGAGCATTCTGCCCGACCTGCCTCCGGAAGAACACCCGGTCGTCGAGGCCGAACTTGCGAACAAGCTTCGACAGTTGAAAGAGCGTATGGCACCCCGCATCGAGCTGGACATCCGACAGCTGGCCCTCGTCGGACTCGTCGCCAAATGACGCGCAAGCCGCTGCGCGGTCACCTGCTGAAACTGCGTGCGGCGCCGTGGCTAGGTCAGCGACTGCAGGTTGCGCTGGCGCGCGTCCGGACCATCCATCTTGGCCAGTTTGGCCATCTGCATAATTCGACTGCGCAACGGACCCACCGTATCCTGGAGGTCCGCCCCGTTGCGGCGGTAGACATCCGGCGGCGCAAAATTGCTCGTAAACCAAGTCGGTAACTTCGCGTGGAAACGGTGGTTGATGATGCGAAACAGCTTGTCCAGTGTAAACTCATTGGCGCGCTCCTGCGCAAACTCATCAATGAACAGCACCGGTGCTGTCGTATAGACCTCCATCAGCGGCTCGAGGTCGCCGCCTTCGGCGATCACGTGACGCATGCGATCGAACAGCGAATCGGAACGGACGAACAGACAAGGCACCCCGCGGTCCTGCAGGCGATTGACCACCGCCAGCATCAGGTGCGTCTTGCCAACCCCAGGAGGTCCAAACAAGTACAGCCCTGAACCTTTCGCACCCGTCTGCCACGTCTCCGCGAAACGTTCCGCGTACGCCAAGAGCCGCGGGTACTTCTTGCGCTGCTCCTCGGGAAAGTTGGAGAACTGAAAGGTACGGTCCTCCGGCAGCGCGCCAGAAAAAGCGCTGATGCGTTTGACGCGCGCCTGCATCTGCGCCTCCTGGTAGGGTTGGCAGCGGGAAACCACCGCCGTCAACTGGCGCCCCTGCAGTGCCAGCGACTGCGTGAACCCCTTCATGTCGCCTTCCTTGCCGCAGTTGGAAAAGCCCTGGCAGTGCGCGCAGATGTCCCGCTGCCGGATGTGCGTGAGGAGCAGCGCCTGATTGCGGAGGATGACATCGTCAGACACGTCCCACGCGGCCAATTCCGGAATTTGCTTGCGGAAGTAGGCGGCATCATGGTTCGGCAGCTTTTGGCGCCAGTTTGGCGGAATCACATCCCGGATGTGCTGCATGCATTCCATCTCCTCCGGCTGGTCAAACGAACAGGGTATCAGGCATCCATCGAAGCGGCATCGCACCCTTCCTGCAAATGCCGCGCAATCACGTGTACCACTTCTTCCGGGGTTCGCCCATCAATCGAAACCCGGAACTGAGCTACCTCATCATACAAGGATTTTCGGCGCTCGTATAGTTCCAAGATGCGGCGCTCGACGCTCACCGCGTCGCGGAACATCGGCCGGCCCGCCGTCTCTCCCGCCAAATGCGCCGCCAGTGTTGCCACCGTCGCCCGCAGTTCGATCACGGTCCAGTCTCGCGACAATTGCGCGCGGCAAGCCGCGGTCTCGACGACACCGCCGCCGGTTGCGCACACGCATCCGCAGAGCGCGTCGTCCTGCGCGACCGACACTAACGCTTCCAGTTCCAAGCGGCGGAAGGCCGCCTCCCCTTGCTTGGCAAATATTTCAGGGATGGATAACCCCGCATGCGCGACGATCCATGCGTCCAAGTCCACGAACGGTCGACCCAGCGCCGCGGCAAGCCGCTGTCCAACCGTGGTCTTCCCCGACCCCATCGGACCAATCAGGGCAATGCGGCCGCAGTGCGGGTTCGACCCGAGATTTGACGATTGATTCATCAAGCGTTCGCCTCCGCCGCAGGGTTTGACCTCCCCATGATAGCATGCGGACGACACCGTGACGAGTCACGTCCCAGGCGCGCGGTTGTCCTGCCACGTCGTGACGCGTTTTGTCGACGAGTTGTAGATGGCGTACACCTCATCTTCCGCCCCTCCGCTCTGTGCAGTCACCTTGATGACCCATGTCGTGTACTGCTGGCTGACGGTGACCGTGTACGATGCGCCGGATGCAGCATTGCCTTGCCAAGCAGAAGGCTGCGGCGCGTTCTGGCGCAGGTTGTTCAAGACAGAGACTGCGACACTCCTGGCCATCCAATACGCTTGCTGCCCTCTCGTGTGCAGCGCAAGCGTCCGCGCGGCGAACGTCACGAGCGTCAACATGGTTGCAGAAGCGGCGGCGGCGCACAGGCTGATGCTGAGCGTGGTCAGGAGGACACTCCCGTGTTCTGCTGCAGGTTGCCTGCGAGCGTGCATACAAACAGCTCCTTTGTTGTGCCGTCTTGAAAAGTCACCTGCAGGTGTACGGTTCCGCCGCTTTGCTGGACGGTGACAGAACGCACGTCCACCGCGATCACGGACGTGCCGCCGCCCGACTCGATGCGCACATACTGCCCGCTCTTGTTCACTTCGTACCGATACCCCGTTCCATCTGCCTCCTGCAGGTTCAGTCCACCAAAGGAGAGGGTGGCCTCTGCAGCGGCGTGTCCGTCGATTCGCAGCACGCGGCTCAAGCTGGCCCACATCGCATCATCTTCGCTGCGCTGCAACACGGCATTCTGTGCCAACCACAGAGAAAGGAACGCATGAACGCACAAGGTCACCACAATGGTTCCCGTCACCAAGGCGACAACCGTTTCCAGCAGCGAAAAGCCAAAGGTCCCATCGTTAGGACGTTGTTCCGGGCCCAGATGGCAAGTACAACGTCTGCGATGCGCCGTCCACACGAGCGACAAGGGTCACCACATCCTCCCCATGGATCGTCGTCTGTGCCGCGTCCACCGCACAGCCTGGGGTATCGTTCGCAGCCAAGGTCACCGCCTGTCCGGCCAGCCAGTACTCGGCCGCGTCGTCCGCACAGTCGTCGGCGCTTCGCTGCACTTCCGTACGCGCCTGTTCATGCGCCGCAGCGGCCCAGGCGCCGACCGCGGCTCCGCCCATCACGGCCACCATCCAGATAGCACACACAACTTCCAGCATGGTCACGGTTCGTCCCCCCACGCCGCCGCCTGTAATCCGCATCCGATGTACAAGTCGATGTCGCGCTCGGCACGGCCGTTCGTGAGGCGGATCACGCCGCCCACCTGACCATTGCCCAAGTTGTCGTACATCAACGAACCGGTGCCCAGTTCAAGGTACCCGTCGACGTAGTTCACACCGCTTGCGAACTGCACCGTATCCACTGGAACGCTCGAAATCAGCGTCGTGTAGGTGGGCGTATATTTGGACATGCGCACCCAGCCGTATGAGTCGAGGGCTTGCCCCGCCGTCTGCGCATAACGCAGGTGGGCGAGCAGGTCCACCGTGGTGCTGACCAAGGCCTGGTCTGACAACACGGCGCCGCATGCAGGTACCGCAAGTCCAACCGAGAGTCCGGTGATGAACAACGCCACCACCAGTTCCAGCAACGTGAAGCCGGCGCCGGTGTCCGCCCCCGCTGCGTGCGGCATCTCTTTGGCTGCGTTTGGCCACCGCACCGCCCGATCACGATGCATTGTCAAGCTCTCCGTGAACATCACAGGACACCGTGGCCTGATTTGCGCTCTCTGTGATCACGAAGTTCCCCCCGGACGGTTCTGTCGGCACACTGTCGAGCAGCTGTGCGTCCACGAGTTCTTGCAGCTGGTCCGTTGTATTCCCTGCAGGCCACGCGTGGTACAGCAGTTGGTACTCGGCCAGCGCGGCGCGAATCATCTGCTGGTCCTGCTCACAGGCCACCGTCTCCGCCCGTGACCCTGCCCCCATCAGGTGCGGCGTGACGACGGCAATCATCACCGCAACCACAAACACGGCCACCACCATTTCCATCAGCGTAAAACCGTGATCGGCTGAAAGCGCGTGGCTGCGGCCCTTCCGCTCCACCGCAGGCTCATCCGCATCCACCGCACGCCCCGCCCTGTCCACCGCACGCTCATCTCCATCCATCTCATGCCCCATCATGTCCATCCCTCCACCCATTCTGCAACCTTGCATTGGTCCAGCGGCTGAGCCGCGCACGTACGCTGGGCGCTCAAGCGTGGACCTGGCCGTTCGAAATCGCGGTCATCATGTCGTACATCGGTACGTACACGATATACATCGAAGCCGTGACCAACAGGCCCATCAACACGAGCAGCGTGGGTTCCAGCGTCTGCACCACGCGCTTCAGCCGGGTCGAGAGCATTTGTGCCGTGTACGTTTCGACCCGGCGGAACGCCGATTCCAGTTCACCGGTTTGCTCCGCCCAGCTCAGCAGCACACCCAACAGCGGATCCCAGTCCCCCTCGAAGACCTGGGCCACCGGGTACCCTTCGAGCACTCGGCCGCTGCTCCTGTGCGCGGCGTCCCGCAGCCACCGCGGACCGTCCGCCTGCGCAAGGCCTGCCAAGGCGTCTGTCAGGGCGATCCCGGCGCCCAGCAGCAAGTTCAGCAGCTGCGCCACGGTACGGGTTTTCGACAGGCGGATCCACCGCGCCCCCGGCAGACTCGGGCGAAGGCGCGCCCACGCCGCCGGCAGGCAGCTTCTCAGGACGATGGCAAGGCCGGCGCCCGCCACAACCAACGCGGCGCCGACGCCCACAGCGTCTGGGAGCAGCGTCAGGATGTCTGCGACCGTTCGGGTCGGGCCGGACAAACGCAGCCCCAATGATCCGTACACACTCACAAACATTGGCAGCACCACCCGCGAGACGAACACCAACAGGCCGCACATCAAGACCAGGAGAACGGCAGGATAGCTGACCAGGCGAACCCACTCCGATACCACACGCCGCCGCTGCTGCACGTGCTGACTCCAGGCGCGCAGCGCTTTTGCCACGTGCCCGGACCGTTCGCCCGCGGTGAGCAGCGTCTGCAGCAAGGCGGGCGCCATCGACTGCCAGCCGTCCGCCAGGGAGCGTCCTTCCTCTACGGCGGCCGCCGCGCTCTCCAGCCACAACTTCTGCGTTTTGGTCACCGGGTGCTGCCGCAGATGATGCACCGCTTGCTGCACAGGCAGTCCCGCCTCCAGCAAGGAAGCCATGTGGTCCGCCAGCCGGTCGAGATCGCGCGTGGATGCCCGCGGCAGGAGGCGCTGGTGAAGCCGGTCCCAGAGAGCCCCTCCTGGCCAGAACAGGCGCAGCTTGCGAAAGCGCGGCATCACGCATCACCTCCCAGCGGGGCCTGCGGCGTCCGCGCACTGGCCGGCGGCAGATCCGGCGGCTGCCCCGGGGTTCGCGCGCGGCCCACGGGTGAGCCCGGCGCACGGTGCGGCGGTCGATGGGGCGTACCCCCGTTGTCCGCCACTGTGTCGTACCAGCCGCGCAGCTCGGCCCAGCTGGCGCCGGACGCCAGTCGAGCGGCGAACACCGGGTCCATCGGTTCAATCTGAAACACGGCCTTGCGGCGGTTTCCCCTGCCCGTCCCCGCGCACGCATCGCAGCCCTGCCCGGTGCACAGTGCGCAATCCGCGTGCACCAGTGCCTGAAGCACCACCCCCCTCAGCACATCGCCCAAGGATTCGCGGGCGAGTCCCAGGTCAACCAGGCGTGCCGCGGCCCCGACGAGGTCGTGCGCGTGGGTCGTCGTCAGGACGAGGTGGCCGGTCATGGCCGCGCGCAAGGCCGCCCGCGCCGTCGCTTCATCGCGAATTTCCCCAATCATGATGACATCCGGGTCTTGCCGCAGCACCGCGCGCACCCCCACGTCGAACGTGACGCCGAGGCGCTCGCGCACCTCCATCTGCTGCCACTCGGGCCGGTGCATCTCGACGGGATCCTCGATGCTGACCACGCGCCGCCCCTCCGCCGCCAACGCCTGCAGCATCGCGTACAGCGTCGTGGTCTTGCCCGATCCGGTGCTGCCCGCGACCAGAATCATACCGGACGCACTCCGCAACAAACCGCGAACGACCGCCAACTGCGCAGCGGTCAACCCTAAGTCGGCCAGCGACGGCGCGGCACCGCCGCGCACGAACAGCCGCAGCACCGCTGTTTCTCCGCCGACGGTCGGCACGACGGCGACGCGAACGTCGCAGTGTTGGCCCTCTTCCCCTTGCGCAGCGTCGGTGACCCACTGGAACGCCCCATCTTGCGGAACCCGCGTCTCCGACACATCCAGCCGCGCCAGCGCTTTGATGCGCCGCACCACCGTGCCTGCCGGGTCGGGAACACGGACGAACGGTTCCATCCCCCCGTTCACGCGAAACATCACATTTAAATCTCCCTCGACGACATGCAGGTGCACATCGGACGCGCTGCGCGCCACGGCGTCATCAAGGATGCGCTGCAACAAAATGACGGCTGACAGTTCTTCCACTGCAATCGCCTCCTGGTAGAGAGGGAATTCGTGAAAGACGGCCAGCCGCCTGTTCTCTATACATGCCATCGCGCATCATTTTGTAAGATTTGTACAAAGGTGTCTATTTCTTTTCACGTGGCGCACAAACGCGTGGCATACCACTGCTCCTGCCAGCCGTCCGCACGCCAGACCAGCACCAGGTGAACGCCCGCCCAAGCATCCAGCTGCTCGTCTCGCAGCGAAAACCCGGCCTGACCCGTGGGGTGGCTGTGAAACGTCGCGACCACCTGCCCGCCTTGTGCTGCCAATGCGTACGCAAAGTCGATGACATCACGCGCGTCTGCATCACACCGCGTGGGGGTCATGTGTCCCCGAAGGACGTGCAGCCGCGGGCACTCGCCGGCGGACGGCGACGTGTACACCAGTCCGCAGCACTCGTTCGGATACGCCCGTTCGGCAGCGTCCCGTGCCGCCTGTGCCAGCGCGCTGCACCACCACGCCGGCGCCGGCCAGGGGCGTGCCCGGCGCCTATTCGACAAACTCGAACTCCATGTCTCCAATGCGGATCACGTCGCCTTCTTCGGCGCCCTTCCTGCGCAGGGCCTGGTCCACCCCGCGCTGCCGGAGGATGTACTGGAATCGCTTCACGGCGTCATACTGCTCGAAGTTGGTCATCTTCACGAGCTTCTCCAAGTCGGCGCTCTCCACGACAAACACGTGGTTCTCACGGCGAATCCGAAACGGCTCCGCGCGCTCATAGCGGTATACCTTCACAGACGCCGGGGCAGGTTCCGACGCAGCGGGCGCCTTCGCCTCTGCTGCCTCAATTTCATCCAGTTTGTCGGCCACCGCGTAGAGCAGTGCGGACAACCCTTGGTGGGTCGCGCCCGAAATCGGAAACACCGCCAGGTCCGGGTGCGCGCTTCGAAAGCGCTCGAGGTGCTCATCCGCGCCGGGCAAGTCCATCTTGTTGGCTGCGATGAGCTGCGGGCGCCGGGCCAACGATTCATCGTAGGACCGCAGTTCATCCACAATGACATCGTAATCCGCGAGCGGATCACGCCCCTCCACGCCAGCCATGTCAATCACGTGCACCAGGAGTTTGGTGCGCTCCACATGGCGCAGAAACTCCAGCCCCAGGCCGTGTCCTTCGTGGGCGCCTTCAATGAGCCCCGGCAAGTCCGCGATGACGAAGCTGCGTCCGTCCGGCACACTCACCACACCCAGCTCCGGAGACACCGTCGTAAAGTGGTACGCCCCCACTTTGGGCCGCGCCGCCGAGACCGCCGCAAGCAGCGTGGACTTCCCCACACTCGGAAAACCCACCAGCCCCACGTCCGCCAATACCTTGAGCTCCAGCGACAACCAGCGCTCTTCTCCCGGCTCGCCCTTCTCTGCCATATCCGGCGCCTTGTTGGCCACGGTTGCAAACCGCGTATTGCCGCGCCCGCCGCGACCGCCGCGCGCAACCACGAGGCGCTGCCCCGGGTGAATCAAATCACCGAGGAATTCCCCCGTATCTGCATCCCGCACCGTCGTGCCCGGCGGCACCTTGACCACCAGGTCCGGGGCGTTCTTGCCATGCTGATTCTTGACGCGGCCGTACTCACCGCGCTCTGCTTTATAGTGACGCTGATAACGGAAGTCAATCAGCGTGCGCAGCCCCTCGTCCACCACGAACACGACGTCCCCGCCCTTGCCGCCGTCGCCGCCGGCTGGCCCTCCAAGCGGCACGTACTTTTCGCGGCGGTACGAGACGATGCCGTTGCCGCCGTCGCCGCCTTTCACATAAATCCGTGCTTGATCGACAAACACAACTTGTCCTCCTAGCGTCGCCCGAGTACAACACCAACCCGTACGCTGGCATTATTTGTGGGATCTCGCGCCTCTATGTACGGCTTGCCATAGCGTGCCTCGAACTGCCTTCGCACGACTTCGGCCGCTTCTTCATGGTCTGACAACTGCAAGACGACTGTCAACAATGGCGCCGCCTGCGCGTCCGCCCATCCGGCAGCTTGCCCCATTGCCTGTAGTCCGTCCACCAGGTCCAGCACCGCCCCGCGCAGCCCCGCCGCAGCCGCAGCTTCGTCGGCCCAGCGCCACACACTGCTCACCAGTTCACAGAGCACAGGCGTCCATCGCACGGCCGCCTCTGCCCGGCCCAGTCGGACATGGGAGCACGCTGCCGCTGTCCAGAGCAGCGGCGGTGCGATCGTTTCGAAGGCGGACTGCGCCGCGGACAAGGATTGCAGCCACAGCGTCAATTCCGTCACAGCTTCAAGCGCCCGCTCCGGCCGATTCATCTGGATGTAAGCGCGCACGAGCTGCAGGTAATTGAGCACGTCATGCCGGTGCACGCGAAACGCGGCGGCCGCTTCTTCCCCACGAGGGCTGCCCACAGCGGATGCCGTCACTTGTCCTTCTTCCACCCCAGGCCCTCCCCTCCGATCGCAAAAGGGCCTGGCAGCAACCAGGCCCTCCCCTTACAATGGATTCCCTTACGCTTCCACGGCTGCTGCTGTCTCTGCCTCAGCACCCACAGCCACCGGATAGACACTGACCCGCTTGCGATCGCGGCCGTAGCGTTCAAACTTGACGCGCCCTTCCACCTTCGCGAACAGCGTGTCGTCCTTGCCGATGCCGACGTTGATGCCCGGGTGAATCTTCGTGCCGCGCTGACGTACCAGGATGCTGCCAGCGGTGACAACCTGTCCGTCGGCCCGCTTCACGCCGAGGCGCTTGGAGATACTGTCACGCCCGTTGCGCGTGCTGGACACGCCTTTCTTGTGTGCAAATCTTTGCAGGTCAAAATTCAACATGACCGATCACTCCTTCATATCGAACCCTGGTCAGGGTACCTGTTCACTTCGTACGATACGTCAATTCCACGTACCTCGGATACTTCGCTTTCGTCTGCTCGATGCCAAACAGCATGCTGCGGATGAGCAGCTGTACTTCCTCGGCGTGTGCCTGCGGCCTGACTTGGCACTGCAGCAGATGCCCATCGTCCTGTGCTTCCAGCTCAACCCCCAACAGCTTTTCACAACTGTTGATGGCGTTGAGCACCAAAGCGGACACAGCAGCGCATACCACATCCGAACCGGCCGACCCGTACCCGGCATGACCCGTGACCTGAAACGCGGTCACTTGCCCGGCGTGTTCGTCCACCTGCACGCGAATCATGGCTGCGGGTCAGGCTTGGATGGACTCAACCCGAAGTTTGGTATACGCCTGACGATGCCCCTGTTTCTTGTGATAGTTCTTCTTCGCCTTATACTTGAAAACGACGATTTTCTTCCCGCGGCCGTGCTCGACGACTTTGGCAGTGACGGAAGCGCCTGCCACGGTCGGAGCACCGACTTTCACCTGCTCGCCGCCAATCAGAAACACCTTGTCCAGCGTGACCTGCGAACCGACCTCTGCAGGCAGTTTCTCCACATAAATCGTATCGCCCTCAGAAACCTTGTACTGCTTTCCACCTGTCTCAACAATCGCGTACATGAATGACGCTCCTCACACTTAGACTCGCTGTCTCAGGCTCCCACGCTGTGCATGAGATTTTCAGCCCGCGACATGCGGTTGCAGCGATGTGCATACCCGATATATGTTACCATGGAAACCTGATTCAATCAAGCCAGGCCTCCAGTGTTTCCAGCCAGCGGCCCTCAAACACGGCGTCGAGCAGCTCTTCCTCTTCCAGGATGCTGCGCACACCGCCCTGTTCATCCAGCACATAGACCAGGTGGTATCGGTCCGGCGAAAACTGTTTGACCACATCCCGAACGGTCGTGTCGGCCGGGGCAGCAATCGAGCGAATCACTTCCGGCCTCGCACCCGCTGCCTGGCGTTTGGCGTCCAGGAACCGCACCGTATCCATGCTGATGTCCCGACGTCCCGTCCACGCGCTGATGAACAGAAAGACGCCGAGAATCAGCAGTCCCACATGCGGAAAGCCAGCCCACAACGCCACCCCGCCCAGACAGAGCAGGGCCAACGAAATGACGATTGCCATCCTGTACGCCTCCCGCGTCGCCTGTTCATAGCCGATGGTTCTGGAGCGCGCTGCCCGCAAAATCCTCCCCCCGTCCAGGGGCATGGCTGGAAGCATGTTGAAAATCGCGATCCACAAATTCAACCGAATGACCGTGTGCGTAAACGGTGTGCCCCACAAACCAGCCGCGGACATGCCCATGGCGGCTGCGACCAACAGGAGATTGACAAGCGGTCCGGCAATCGCGATGAGCGCCTCGTGACGCGGCGCAGGACCCATCCGTCCATAAGAGAGCTTGGCCACTCCACCGAACGGGAGCAGCGAGACCTCCTCGACTTCGTAGCCCAGGTGATTGGCGACCGCCGCGTGCCCCAACTCATGCAGCAGCACCAGCAGAAACAAGACGACGATCTCCTGCCACAAGCCAAATCCCACCGCACACAGGGCGAGCACAAAGAACAATGGGTGGAAGCGAATCGGCAGCCGGCTCTGCCGTCGTCTCTCTGTCCACCAGGTTCGAACGGAATACATACGCACGCCGCCTACTGCGAATTCCCGGTTTTCGCCGGGGCCGGGAAGTGAATGAAATCGTGCGGATTTTCAAACTGGTTGTTCTTCTCCAGGGCGAACTGCAGCTGGGGGTGCTTTGTTTGCGTCGGCAGGGACCCGATGACTTCGCCCGCTGACACGTACTCGTTGACATGCACGGTCGGGTTGGCAACACCGGTGTACCAGCTGGTACCGATGGATCCGTGGTCGATGGTGATGAAGGTGCCAGATTTGGTCGTCTGCACGCGGGTCACCGTGCCCGATCCCGCCGCCAGCACATGTTCACCCGGCGTCCCAGTCAACACCATCTCCGGTTCATTCGCCTGATAGTCCTGCGTGACGGTGATTGCGCCAGACAACGGTACGTGCATCACGGTTGCCCCTGTTCCCGGCAGAAATGACGGCAGTTGAATGTGGTGGGACGCTGCGAACGCAGACACGGTCGACCACAGGGTCGCGCTGTCGTCCTGTTCAAACGCGGTTTGATACACCCCGCGCACGTCTGCCGCTAACGGAGTCTGGTTGTGCATCGCATAGACGCCCGCCGCCACCAGCACACCCGCTGCCAGGGCTTGATAGAACCACGTCGAACCCGGCGGCGCTGACCGCGCCGTGCGGCGTATCGCTGCACTTTGAGCAGAATTGCACCGATCTGCCTCATACCCACGCGGACCGGCCAAATGCCGCCAAGTACCGGTTTCTGTCTGCTTCAAGCTGGCATCCTCGTCTGAAAATCCGTAGGGTGACGACGCGTCACTGAGCCAGCGCGGCGACCGTGACGACCAGGACTCTTCCGCCGACAGTGGCGGCATCCGGCGATTCTTTTCGATGGACGTGGACGATTCAGGGAGAGGCGTACCGCCAGATGAGGACACAGCGGCGGCACTGTGAAGCACGAGCCAGGGATTTTCGGATTCAGTCTCCGTCCCTGTGTGATTCGCCAGAGATTTTGAACGGGCTCTGGCGCCCCGCGGTGGTGTTGTCGCGTATGTGCGCAGCCGTTCCCACAAGTTTGCCGATCGCGGCATGTGTCCAACCTCCTCCCAGACATCTCAGTAATCTGTATGCCTGGGAGTGGACGAGTATGATGCCCCGTCCATTCGGACCGTGATGTGACGGAACGTATGAACCGTTCGAACGAACGCGTCGTGCCCGCTTCGCGTCCTCTTTATGCCTTACCGCCCATCAGGCGGCGAACCCGCCCCCACAGACCGCTGGGCTCGTCGTCCAGCACCATGAGCGGGACGGAATCCCCCAAGATGCGGCGGGCAATGTTGCGATACGCAATAGCCGCACGCGTGTCCGGACGCATGACCGTCGGCTCGCCCTTGTTGGCGTTGCGGATGACCGCCTCGTCGTCCGGTACAATGCCAAGCAGGTCAATCGCCAGCACCTGCACAATTTCGTCGATGTCCAGCATGTCGCCCTTTTTCACCATCCGTGGGCGAATCCGGTTGATAATCAATTTCGGTCCGTGCACTTCGGCCGCTTCCAGCAGCCCAATCACCCGGTCCGCGTCGCGAACCGCCGGCGTCTCCGGTGTCGTGACGACGATGGCGCGGTCGGCGCCCGCAACCGCCACCTTAAACCCGTGTTCAATCCCGGCGGGACAATCGATCACGACGTAATCGTGCGTCGCTTTCAGTTCTTCGATGATTTGCTTCACGGACTCAGGCTGCAGCGCGGTCTTGTCGCGTGTCTGAGATGCTGGCAGCAAGCTCAGGTGCTCAAACCGCTTGTCCCGAATCAGTGCCTGTTCGACGCGGCACTCGCCCGTCGCTACATCGACAATGTCGTAGATGATGCGGTTTTCCAACCCCATCACCACATCCAGATTGCGCAAACCGATGTCCGCATCGACCAGACAGACGCGTTTCCCCAGCAGTGCGAGCGCCGTACCGATGTTCGCAGACGAGGTGGTCTTGCCGACACCACCTTTACCTGATGTGATGACGATGGATGTTCCCATGTCGATTTCCTCCCGCGGTGGTTCTATCGTAAACGCACGCCGCTGTTATCCGGGCATGCTCTCCAACAAACTGGTCCGATACACCATTTTATCGACTGCCATCACGCCGTCACGCACGTAGGCGAACTCCATAAAGGTGTACAAGGCCTGGCCGGATTCGCGCTCCGGCGAACGACTGACAACGTCGGCAATCCGCAATTGGAGAGGACCAAACTCGGCTGCGGCGATGATGGCCCGGCTGTCGCCCGCCGCACCGGCGTGGGCAATGCCGCGCAGCTTCCCAAAGACATAGACGTCTCCGGTCGCGACCAGCTCTCCCCCTGGATTGACATCGCCAATCAGTACCACATCGCCCTCAAACTCGAGCCGCTGGCCGTTGCGCACCGTACCTTTGATAATGGACTGCTTCGGAAGTTCCGGCACGGACGAGTGGCGGGACTTTCCCCTGCCGCCGGGCCCAAACGACCGAATCAGGAAATTTTCCCGTTTCAGAAAGACGTCCAGAAGGGCGCGATTCTCCGTTAAGGTCAACTGCCGCGAACCATACTCGATGGACACCGGAACCTCCGCATCAGAAAACAGGACGGACCCTTCCCCGTCCAGCACACTCTCCAGGTGAGCGACCAGCTTCTCAAATTCACAATGCTCATCCAATAGAAACAACAGCCCGTCCTTGGTTCCTTTAATCGCAACCGGAGGCTGCGCGAGCTGTCTCACCCTTACCGCCAATTGGCTCCCTCCTGAACGATGCACACGGTATCAGAACTGCGAACATACATAACTCACCGGGCGCGTCCAACGAAGCGGCCCAATACCGCAAGGGTATTCGCGATCACGAACTCGATTTCCTGCAAACACACGAGAATCCGAAGAAATCCCAAGGTCAAACAGCACGCTGATGACCAGCGCTGACCTGTGTACCGTCAGGTGGGCCGGGACTCTTTCGCGCGGTACCGTCCCCGGGGCTTGCCTGTAAACCACGCAACCAGCGGGCGGTAGAACACCAGAAGGGCGATTCCGTTTTGAATCATTTCCGACAGCGAGTCCGCCAGGACCGTGTTCCACGAGAAGCCGGTCACGTTGAACAAGCGGGTCATGCCGAACGTGATCCACATTTGAATGAACGTGAACACGACCGTAATCATGAACGCGATGGAGAAATTGCGCTGCAGGAACTGCGAAAACGTCGCTGCGGCAAAGTACCCGATGACGCCGTACGTGAAGGCGTTGAGGCCGACAAATGAAGAGAACATGACGTCCTGAATGAGTCCGATGAGCACACCAAGGACCATCGCCGCGCGCGGACCGCGCGTCATCGCCGCGACCATCAGGACCACCAGCACCAAATTGGGCTGCAGGACCCGAATCGGTGGAATCTGAAAGAGGGTGGACTGGATAATCAGCGCCAGCCAGAGCACGAAAAACGCGATCACGTTTCTCATGGGGTCTCCCCACCCTGGACGGCCTTCCCCTTGACCACAAACACGTTTTGCAGATAGGCAAGGTCAGCCGCAGGCTTCACGACGGCCGACTGCGTCAGGCCCTGAACCCCCTGCTGCAGACGGACCACCGTACCGATGCGCAGCCCGCCCGGAAACATGGATGTACTCAGTCCCGACGTCACCACGGTATCTCCAGGCTTGACCTGCAGCAGCGGCGAGAGGAAATTCATTTCCAGGTCGCCAGGCACCTGAGACGAACCGGAGACAATCCCGAACGGCTGGTTCGCGCCGGGCACCTGAACCCGCGCTGACACACTGTCACCCACCTGCGTATCGGTGATGAGCAGCACTTTCGAGCTGAACTGTGCAGCGACCGACACCCGGCCAACCAGACTCCCGTCCGTCGACACAACGGCCATGCCGCTCTGGACACCATCGGCCGTCCCGACGTTAATCGTGATTTCCGAGTTCCACGCGGACGGATCACGACCCACCACGGCCGCCGGCACCGTGGTGAACGCCTTGCCCGCGCCCTGCTTGAAGCCGAGCATCTGACCCAGGCGCGCATCCTCGGCCTGCGCGTCTTTCAGTTCGATTTGGAGCTGCGCGTAATTCTGCAGCTCAGATTTGAGCTCAGCGTTTTCCACATACATCTGGTGCAAATCATGCAGTCCTGCGAGAAAGCCGGTCAGCTTGCTGACCGGTCGATAAATCCAGCCGCCGACCGTATTCTCTACGTCCATGACCACGCTCTCCGGCCACACCGCAGTACCGCCGCCAGCGCGCAGCGTCAACCCCGCGATGACAATGAGGACAATCACGCTGGCCAACAAAATGAACAACCTGCGACTTGTCACGAGTCGGGACACCCGCATCCCACATCCTTACCGTCGTTGATTGAACAGCGCCATGGATCGCGATCGGCGCTTTGGCGTGTTCAAGCCGACTGCCGCCATCCAATGACGTTGCTACGCGCGCCTTGCCTTGCGCGACGCCAAGTTTCTGCGGCGATACACGTCGTAGTTATCCAGCGCCTTGCCCGTTCCAATCGCGACGCAGTCCAGCGGCGCTTCCGCAACGACGACCGGCATCCCAGTCTCATCCGCCAACTTGCGGTCGAGATTTTTCAGCAGCGCGCCGCCGCCCGTCAGAACGATGCCGCGATCCATAATGTCCGCGGCCAGCTCCGGAGGGGACTTCTCCAGCGTAACTTTCACCGCCTCGATGATGGCGCCGACCGTATCCGACAAGGCGGAACTGATTTCCGAAGCGGTGATAGAAAAGGTCTTGGGCAGACCGGACAGCAAGTCCCGGCCGCGAATCTCCATCGCCGTGTCTTCCTCCGGCACAATGGCCGTACCAATCGTCATCTTCAACTCTTCCGCAGTCCGCTCACCAATCATCAAGTTGTACTGCTTCTTTATGTACTGAATGATGGCCTCGTCCATCTCATCGCCTGCGACCCGAATGGAGCGGCTTGTGACAATGCCGCCCAGTGAAATGATGGCGACCTCCGTCGTCCCGCCGCCAATGTCGACGACCATGCTGCCCGTCGGTTCGCCCACCGGCAAGCCCGCGCCAATCGCAGCCGCCATCGGTTCCTCGATGGTCTGCGCATCCTTCGCGCCCGCTTCGATGGCCGCATCTTCCACGGCTCGCTTCTCGACTGCGGTAATCCCCGAGGGCACGCAGATCATGACCCGCGGCTTGCCGCTCCAGTTGGACTTGGTCTTCATCGCTTGACGAATAAAGTAACGAAGCATGGTCGCGGTGGTCTGGAAGTCCGCAATCACGCCGTCTTTCATCGGGCGTACAGCGACAATGTTGCCAGGCGTGCGGCCAATCATCTGCTTGGCTTGCTCGCCAACCGCTTCGATCGCTCCGTTATCCGTTCGAATCGCAACCACCGACGGCTCGCGAACGACGATGCCCCGTCCCTTCACATAGACAAGCGTATTCGCGGTACCGAGGTCAACACCCATATCCCTGCCGGAAAACATTCAGTCACTGTCCCCTCTCACTTCAATTCAGTTCTTCATGTTGACACTTCATGTGCGTTCGCCGCACCCAGACGTTCGCCAACACCCAGCCTGCCCTGCGGGTCTCACTGCATGTACCCCTGGGCCTTGAGGCTGACAAATTGACCATCTCCGATGACGATGTGGTCGAGCACATCAATGCCAATGAGCCTGCCCGCTTCACAGAGGCGTCGTGTCACGGCAATATCTTCCGCGCTCGGGGTCGGATCGCCGCTCGGGTGGTTATGTAAGCACAGGATGGCCGAAGCGCTGCGCTTGACCGCTGCTTTGAAGATTTCGCGCGGGTGGACAATCGAGGCGTCGAGACTGCCCACCGATGCCACTTCCTCGCCGATAATACAATGTTTCGTGTCCAAATGCAGCGTGACAAAGTGCTCTTTTTTAAGGTGCCTCAACCGATCCATAAAATACTCGGCTGCGTCATCTGCGCTTCGAATCTGCGGTTTCTGCACGACAGGTTTCTGCACGATGCGGCGCCCCAGCTCGACACTTGCCGCAATTTGGAGGGCTTTCGCGAGGCCGATGCCTGGAATCGCAACGAGTTCCTCCACCTGCGTATCCAAGAGCCCATAGACACCATTCACGTGCGCCAACACCCGCGACGAGAGTTCATAGACTGAAGCCGTCTTGTTGCCAGATTGCAAGATCACGGCGAGCAGTTCGTCACTGCGCAGCACCTGCGGTCCGTACCGCAGCAGCCGTTCGCGCGGTGCCTCTGGTGTCGACCCGGACCTGCGTTCATCCATTTGGAAGCGCCCCCTTGAAGCAAGATGCCTCTACCATAGGGCGCGCACAAAGGGTTGGCAAACCCGATTGACTTCAAACTTGTTCAATCGTCGCAATCCGTAGAAATTCAGTCCCTGTGCGGTGTCAGTCATTAGTATAGCGTAAAAGCCTGTCATATTCGGTAGCATTCGTGGTCTAACTTGCGAATTCGACACGCGTCTTCACAGTCCTGCCAAATCTCCGGTTTAACCTTCCATCTTCATCTGCGCCAGCAGACTGTACGCGGTCATCAAGTGCGTCATTGCAGCGCTGTGCGATGTCGAATTCGCAGCGTCGTGGTAGGCGTCTGCGAATTGCTGTACCAGGCCGTTCAGCGTTGCCCCAGCCCCGGTCTTCGCCAGCGATTGTGCGCTCGGCTGAATCTTGTTCGCGTTGGTGTACGCCGTGGACGCATCCCGTTCGGACTCCCCATCCTGCATCCACGCCGCCAGCGCATTCATCGCGCTGACTTCTGCGGACAGCCAGCGCGTCAAGGCTTGTCCCTCCGCCTTCGTCAATGCGGGGAGCGTTGGCTCCGCCTTCGTCGGCATGGACAACTGAACGACTTGCGCCGAGATCCCGCGATGCTGCAGCGAAGCAGACGTGTCCTGTAAATCCCCCGGCTGCATGGCAATCGCAGCGATTAAGGCTTCCTTTTGTGCACCATTCGGGTAGAGGACAGTCTGTACTCCTTTTTGTTTGAACTGGGTTTGGGCGGCAGCCGCCGCAGACGCATTGGGATAGGTACCCACCTCGACCGCACTGATGTTGGTCGCGGGCAGTACAATCTGCGGCCCGGACAAAGCGGCGGTCGTCGGCCACGCGCTCGACATCACATTGCCGGCCGCTGGCGCTGAGGGCATTTGATGAAACAAGATGAGGCCGAGGCACCCCATCGCAAGTCCGAAAATCAAGCCAACCTGGAATGCATCGCGAACCTTCCGGCGAATCCCTGTACGTGAGACATCCGCACTGGATTCGACCTGGCTCTGCACCATCGCGCTTGCGTCGACGGGCCGGTCGCCGATTGTTCTGTGGTCCGCCAGGGCTTTATGGTCAACGAGCGCGCGCTGGTCCGCAAGTGGTTTGTGGTCCACGACCGCTGCAGGCTCAGCGAGCGCCCTGCGCTCGACGATGGGCGCGTGTTCAACGACTGTCTGGTCTCGGGCAGGAGCCACAGTGGATGCGGGCTCATCCCCGCCGACAACCCATTGCTCGCGGCCCATGCGCACCACCACACGAACAGATTTTTCGTGTTTCGCGCTTGTGCTTCGGTAGTCACGTTGTTCCATTGGCGTCGTTCCCCCTGTGCTCCTCAAGTACTATGAGTCTATGAGGGCGCCTCGGAAACTATGAGACCCGGTGAGAGAAAAGAAAGAGTCCGCGCGGTAAACGCGCGGACTCGGTGCCTAGAACTTTTTGTGTGCTTGTTTGTCTCCCCAGTGGTTCCCTTTTACCCGAGATGACTCCCGAACCCCGAGACGCTACTGAATTTCGTATATCTTGATGGTTCGTTCTCCCCAGGCATCTGCTTCGGCCTGCGTCGCCACACAGATATCGATGCGGTCGCCGACGATGGCACCGCCGGTATCTTCAGCGCGCACGACCCCGATGCCTGGAATGTAGAGCTTCGTGCCGAGCGGTATGACGCGCGGATCCACAGCCACAACGCCGGGTTCCGCAGCCATGCCAGTGGATGTTCGGCCGCCCGCGACATAGGCTGTCGCCACGACCGTCAGCGTTCCCATCGGAATCATACTCGAATCCGAACGGCTCGCCACCGTGGAGCGGCTGGCCGCTGGCGCCGGTCGATGGGCAGTACCCACTTCGATGACTTCGTCGCGTGGCTGATGCACGATCTGCCGCATGGTATGATAATTGGTGATCGTGCCGTCTTGGTAGACGCATGGTGACTGTATCCGCAGCAACCCTTTCACACCGTACGTCAGGACACGCTGCTGGCCCTGGTAGAGCCGGTCCGTATACCGCCGCAGGGTCTGAAATGGTATCTCTTGCGTCTTGACCTCGACGAACATGTGCACTGTATCCGTCTTTGGTTGTGGGCCCAATGGCTTCGGTCGACTGAGAAAGGTCTCGGCTTCCCCAATCGTTTGCCCATCTGAAAAACTGCTCTGTTCGGTTGTACCTTGGCCGATCTTGCGTGGACCATTGTCGTGCACTCGTGACGTTTCATTCGCTGATGCATGCAGGTTCGCTCCAGTGACACCAATCAACATGGCAACAGCGGCTGAAACATACAGAGCCGTGGACTTTGGTAGACGCACTCCATCACCTCTCCCAAAAGCGGGAAAGGATAACCACAAGGGTGCCTAGGCTTCACATAGTATATATAACCCGTACATTGGAATGCAATGGATCAAAGAGGAATCTTCCTCCTCAGACATGAAGCTCCTGGCACTGCGACCAAGACACCGCTGCACAAAACCACGCCCGCGAACGACGCGAAACAGCCGCTCATGGCTGCTGCAGCACCCCGGCGTCCAATGCCGTAAAGGCACGATGCAACGTGACACGGACCGTCCCGCCGGGCGCCACCGAGGTCGGCACGGAGACGGTTGCGCTGGAGGTCATGCCAATCCACACGCCCACATCCAGGAGCGGCTCCTGGGTGTTCATCAGGTTTACACCCGTACCCACGACCACGTCCGGCACGACGTTTGTCGTGATTACCGTTCCATCTGGGAGCGTCTGTGTGGACGCGGCGTCACCCAGATGCAGGACATTCAATCCAGCGCCAGCCGGGGGACTGGTCTCAGACGACGCCTGCAGCGTCAGGTCCGCAGCGGTCAAGCCGCTCAAGGACGCGTCTGCCAGCAGTTTGACTTTGACGATGGCGAGTTCATTCGTCAACGCCGCTTGTGCCGCAGCATCCGCCTGTTGCTGGGCTTGTTCCAGTCGAACGGCCTGGCTGCGCTGCATCCCCCACACCACCAGCGGCGGCAAGAGCACGGCAATCATCGCGAGAATCATGAGCACGTACACCAGGCTGTAGCCTTCCTCTCCCCGCAGCCTCGTCGTCTTCACCCCCTCTCCCTCAACAGACGCGCCGCCCAGCCCCTAGGGGCTGGGATTTGCAATGACCTGCGTCGATGTTTCATATTGGATGGGTTGGCCGCCCGGCCCGGGCGCCTGCATCTGAAAGTCAAGCGTGACCAGGGTGGCGTCTCCATCATCGGAAGGACGAACCACAGGCCACGGCACGCCGACAACGTCCCGGGCCAACAGCATGGGTCCTGTCTGTGCTGAACCGCTCATGGTATAGGTCACCGTGCCGCTGGATGGCTGGTACGTGAAGACGTATGTGGACTGATTCCAGGTGGTGACCGTCAGTGTCGACGGGCCAGCCGATGTACCGAGGACAGCCGCTGGCGCCGTCTCGGCGTTCTCCACGGTGCGCCCGATGAAAGAAATCGCGTTTTGCGCGGACTGGTTGAGTTCGGAAAACGTGACTGCCCGCGTGAATCCAGCCGCGATCGCGATGTACAGTTTGACCCCTGCCGTGAGCACCAGCGCAGCCATGACGGCCCCGGCCAAGAGCTCCATCAGGGTGAAGCCATCGGGTCGAGTTGCGGTCATGACGAACGCCTCCAGTACACCGTGACCTCGTACGGCTGTGCCTGCGGGACGAGGGTTACAACCCCCGGCACGGTCAGCCCATTGACCGCTGCGGAGGCGGCTTGGGACACCAGGCTGTAGCCGGGCGGCAGCGCGGAAACCGTCGGATCAGCCTTCGTCCGGCAATTCCCTGTGACCATGTCACAGTCCGTCACCCACGACAATTCAGTGACAGAGAAATACAGACTGGACGGAAACTGCGGCTTGGCGTCGGGAAACACCGCGTCAACCGGCCGTCCGCTGTCCGCCGCCAGTTCGTCCAGGTAGCGGACGCGCTGCGACAAGGACTGCTGCATCACCTCGGCTTCAATGTACTGCGCGGCGAAGTTTGCCTCCGCTCGCAAATTGTCCTCGGTGACGGTCATTGAAATGGTTTGCGCGACCGCCGTGAGCGCGACCGCCGCCAACCCCAAAATCAGTGCGGCCGCCGCTGCTTCCACCAGCGTATCCCCCCGGTCAGAGGTCTCCCCGTGAAACATCGTTGGCATCCATCCCATGGCGTCCTTCTCCCGTGACTATCGATTTGACTACGGATTCGCGACCCACACATTCAACGCCGCCTCGTACCTGGCTCCACTGCGTGTGACGGTACAGGACGAGACTTGAATGACGCCTTGTGCACGGTCGATTTGGCTGAGAAACGCTGCCAGCGCGCTGTTCGATCCGGACACCGTCACCACGGCCGCCGCCTCGCGAAGCGCACCCTGCGCTGGCACAGTACTGCCAATCCACTGTGTCCCGGACGTCCACGGCGTCCCTGGGAAGCGGACGGACTGAAGCTGAACACCCGAGGCGGACTCCGCCTGGTTCAGCCAGCGCAGGAACCCCGCTTCGTCCAGTCCCTGCGGCGTTTGCGCGGGCGCTGTGGACACACGCTGCCTGGCCGGCTGTGCCTGCCCGCGGCGGCCCGCCGTGATGGCCAACTCGGACCGCAGCCGCGCGACTTGGGCCTGATGCGCCGCTGCACTGGCCGCCTCGTGGGTGAACCAGAGCAGGCTGGCGGCGAACACGGCTGCGCTGAGAGCGATGACCAGCAGACGCAGCGACAGCCACGACGGCACGCGCGGCGCGAGCAGCGTGCGCAAGGAAGACTTCACTTCTGAATGGCCGCGCAGGCTCATGACGAAACCTCCCAGCCGATCGCGATGTCAAACGTGATGGCGGCGCCGGACGCACCCCGGCTCGCACTCGTCAACTGGACACTCGTCACGCCCGGGAGTTTTTCAAGTCCGTCCATGGCATCCGCGACACGGGTGAGATCGGTCGCGCTGCCCGTGATGGTGGTTTCCGTCGGCGTCCAGCTCAGCTGTTCGACCGACACCCCCGACAGCGCCGTCATCAGCCGCCCGTACAGCCCGCCCATCCGAGAAGCTGGCGGAACGCGCTGGGTCGATGCGCCGGAAGCCGTCGTCCGGCCGCCGCCCCCTGGTGCGAGCCTCGACTGCGTCGGCCGCGACACCAAGGCCGCCTGCTTTTGCAATTGAGCGCCCTCCGTCTGCAGGACCCGCGCGTGATGCTGTTGGCTCCAGCCACTTACGAGCAGGCAGACTGCGGCAACGGCGAACAACCCGACCAAGGTGTTCCTCCACCACAAAGATGCCCCGCTGCCACGGGGATCGTCCACCAGCAGGTTTATCTCCGCCGCCATCTCGCTCGCCCCTTTCGCAGCGCCAGGCCGCCAGCGGCCGCGTACAACGACGCACGGGAAGCAGAGATGAGACGTTCGGTCTCGGCCTGCAAGTCGACCGCCCACACGGGCAGATGCGACACCGTCTCAAGGGCGCGCGCCCAAGCATCCCCGTGCGCTTCCTCTGTGCACAACCACACCACGTCGCACTGCAGCGGGCTGCCGTAGATCGCGCCGTACTGCAAAAAGTTCAAATAGCGGCTGACTTCCTGCGCCAGGATGGGCGCAACCTCTTCGCTCGACTGCGCTTGCTCGAACATGACCGATCGCGATGCCACAATCACTTGGCGGTACACGACCGTCAGCTCCAGTGCGCCTTGGCTGACGTCCACGACCAGCGCGGTGCCGTTCAAGCTGTCCGTCCGGCGGTGCAGCAGCAGGCGAAGCAGCGCCAGGCTGCGCGGCTCCACGGCAATCGGCCGCATGCCGACCGAACGGACCACGGCCTGGAGGGCGCGAACCTGCTCGCGCCGAGCCGCGTAAATCGTCACGTAGGTGGCATCCGGCCCGTCACCGCCCGGAAACACGGCGTAGTCAAAGGCCGGATCGGAAAATGGCACAATCATCTGGCTCTCCATCTCCGCACGCACCGCATCCCCAATCAGATTTGCAGCCAGCGGCGGCAGCCGGTGCGGACGCACCACAGTTGCGCCAATCGGCAGTCCAAGCACCGCGTGCGCCCCCTTCAGGTGTTCCGTCTTGACAATCGCCCGGAGCGCCGCGCGATACTCGTCCGCAATCACCGGGTCCGCGTCGTCCCACGTCATCGGGCCGAGCTCAAACGCCGACCCCAAAGCGGCAAAGCCCGCGCGCTTCAGCACCGCGCACCGCACAGCACGCCGCCCAAATTCGATACCGACTTGTACGCTGTTCCCCACCATTCATCCCTACTTTTTCGAAAGGCCATGTGAGGCCGGAGCCCCGCCGTTATACGCCCGTGGCCAGCAAGTTGTGCAGATACCACTCGGTCAGGGGGTGACCGAAAAAGGCAATGACGACGACGCCAATCACGATGTGCGGCACAAAGGGCATTGGCTCACGCTTTTTCATCAGCCCGGACATGCGCAGCCCATACCCAACCATGACACCCGACAGCGAGGCCATGACCAGGGACTCCATCGCGTACAACGGCCCCAGCATCGCGCCAATACTCAAGTACAGTTTCACGTCGCCCAGCCCCATACTGCCGCGCGACAGCAGGTGGATGGCGAACAACACGCCCGCTCCGACCACGGCACCTAGCAGCGTCTGCCCCCATCCGTGCACACCGCACACCCCGGATAATCCCACGGCCAGCGCCGCCCCTGGCAAGGAGAGGATGTTCGGTACCCGCATCGACGTTAAATCTGTGCCCGCGACCGCCACCAGCAGCACCCAAAACACGGCCCAGGCAACCCGCGCCGGCCAGTTCGGGATCCACCAGAGGGTGGCCACCCACAGCGCACCGGTCACCAGTTCCAGGATGGGATACCGAACAGGAATCGTGGACCCGCAATGCCGGCAGCGCCCACCCAGGCACAGCCAGGAGAGAATCGGAACCAGTTCCACACTGCGCAGCACGGTGTGACACGAAGGACAACTGGAACGCGGGGCAACAACGGATTCACCGCGCGGTACGCGGTACGCCACCACGTTGAGAAACGATCCGACGATGATGCCAAGGACAAACACAAAAACCGACTCCATCTGGAGCACAGCGGACATAGGCGTGATCTCCCATCGATGCGGTCATGGTACGGCCCGTGTTGCGGCCCGTGTTGCGGCCCGTGTTACGGCCCGTGTTGCGGTCCGTGTTACGGTCCGTCTTGCGGTCCGTGTTACGGACCGTTGGCCACTCTGGTGGGCGTCGAGTTCGACGTTGCTTCAACGCCGCCCGACGGACCCGGCGCGTACAGAATGTACCCATCGCCCGTGGCGTTGTACTGAATCGGTTGGCCCCACACATCGCTGGTTGAAACACCCGCGGCGTAAGCGGAGAGGGCATTTTGCAATTCGTCCGGCGCAGGGTATTGATTATTCTCCTGCGCGTACTCTTCCAGCGCGGTCTGCATGGTGGCGAGGGTCGCCTCCTCCGCGCTGTACTTCGAATTGTTGACCGCATTCAAGGTGATGGGGATTGCAACCGCTGCCAAAATGCCGATGATGACAACGACCGCGACCATCTCAATCAGGGTGAAGCCTGCATCCTGCTGGTCCCTGTACTGCTCATCCTGCCTCACATCACCGAACCCCTTTCCGTCTGTCTATCTAAATCCTCTGTGACTTTCAGAACAAATTCGACAAAACGGTCGGTAGATCCTGCAAAATTCCCCACAATTGATTACGACTGGATTCTACGGAATTCGACACCGTTCGACCGCAAGGGTGAAAGGGCGGAAGGTAGCGTGCACGGGCACTCAGGGGGTCACATGCGGAGGGAGATGCGGGCCGTTCAAGCGGGATCCGACGGCATCACGATGGATTGTCGAAGACAAGCGGCTGGTGTGGGGCTGTGTGAGGTCCGTACCGGCTGACAGTGACGGGTGGCGGGCCTAGGTTCGGCGCGGTCTAGGAAGGAAGGGCGCCTTATTCAGGTCCGTGCCTCCTGCCACGGGCCCGTCTGAAGGTAGAAACGGTGCCTTATACCCATCGGCCTCGACCCACGCTCGGGGGCTTTAGGAAGGAAAGGCGCCATATCCGACCCTCACTCCGCCGCTTAAGGAGGGAAAGGTTCCATATCCGGCCTGTGCCTTACGCCACGGGCCCGTCTGAAGGTAGAAACGGTGTCTTATGCCCATCGGCCTCGGCACACGCTCGGAGGCTTTAGGAAGGAAAGGCGCCTTATGCAGGCCAGGCCCGCCAATGCCCACGCCATCCATGCCCACCCCATGCCCACCCCATGCCCACCCCATGCCCACCCCATGCCCACCCCATGCCCACCCCATGCCCGGGCCGCCCCACGCCACAACCCACAAAATCCGCCCCGCCTATCATCCCATCGTCAGTGGATGTAGTTCAAAATCGAGAACATGGGCAAAATCACCGATGCCACCACGGTGCCGACGATCACGGCCAGCACCACCACGAGCAGCGGCTCGATCAGACTCTTCATTTGGTCGACGGTTGCCTCTACCTCTGCATCGTAGTAGTCGGCGACGCGTTCCAGCATGGCATCGACGGCGCCCGACTCTTCCCCGACGCGCATCATCTGTACGACCATGGGCGGCAGCAGGTTTGTCTTGGCGAGTTGTGCGGACAGAGACTCCCCGCGCTCCACGTGTGCCGCGGCACCGGTGAACGCTTCCACGATGAGCAGATTGCGCTCTCCTTCCACGGACATGCGAAGCGCTTCCACGAGGCTGATGGCGCTTTCCAGCAGGGTGGCGAGGGTTCGGGTCAAGCGGGCGAGGCTCGACTTGAGCAGGAGCAGGCCGAAAATCGGAATACGCAGGGTGATGCGGTGCATTTGCTTGCGCAGCCCCGGCACGCGCAGCGACAGCGTGACGAGCGCCAGCACGGCGACGATCGCGATCAGGTACCCGTACCATCCGTACACCAGCGAGTTGGATACGGCCAGCACGACGCGTGTGGGGACGGGCAACGGGGCATTCAGCTGCGCGAACATGCGCGCAAACGTCGGAATGACGCGCGTCAACAGAAATACCGTCACGCCGATGGCCGTACAGGTGACGACGATGGGATAGGTCAGCGCGGCGCGCAGCTTGCCGCGGCTGACGCTCACCCGCTCGTAGTGCGCCGCCAGCCGATCGAACACCTCCGCCACGTGCCCGGAAGCCTCGCCGGCGCGCATGGTGCTGATAAAGAGGGGAGGAAACACCTTTGGATGTGCGGACAGCGCAGCAGACAGCGGCTGCCCGCGCAGCAGGTGCGCCCGCACACCCGTCAGCACGCGGCCCAGGGACTTTGAGGAAGCGTGATCGGCTAACGTTGTCACGGCCTCCATCAACGGCACACCCGCATCGGTAAGCGTCGCCATCTGCCGGCAAAACGTCGTCAGGTCGCGCAGCTTGACCGGTGAACCCATGGAGATTTCCTTGTTCAATCCAGCCAACAGAGAGCGCTTGATCGCGAGGACAATATGACCGTTCTGTCGGAGCATGGACCGCGCTTCGTCGACGCTGCGTGCGGATATCGTACCGCTGACCTTGCGGCCCCCTTCGTCAATCGCCGTGTAGCGAAAGTCAGGCATGCTGGGTCTCTCCTTTTCCACATCTCTTGCTTACATCGCTCACGTGCCGCCGTACTTTCGTGCTTCATTCCGCGGGACAGTCGCCGCACCAACGGTGTAGGGACCGAAAGCCTACGCCTGCGGCGGCACCCGGCCGCCGTCGTACCAGTCTGCGGCAAACTGGCGCACCGTTTCGGCGGAAACGATTCCTTTTGCAAGCAGCTCGCGCAAATGCATCTCCATCGTCTGCATCCCAAACTGCCGCCCAGTCTGCATGGCGTTGCGAATCTGATGCACCTTGTCGGTGCGAATCAGGTTGGCCACCGCAGGGGTGTTCACCAGCAGCTCGCACGCCGCCACCCGCCCCTGGCCGTGCGCCCTGGGCAGCAGCTGCTGCGACAGCACCCCGAGGAGTACGCTCGCAAGCTGAATCCGAATCTGCCCCTGCTGGTTCGGGTCGAACACGTCGATGATGCGGTCGATCGTCTGCGGTGCATCCGGCGTATGCAGCGTCGCCAGCACCAAGTGCCCCGTCTCGGCAGCCGTGATGGCCGTGGCAATCGTCTCCAAATCGCGCATCTCACCGACGAGAATCACATCGGGATCTTGCCGCAGTGCCGCCCGCAAGCCTGCCCCGAAGGACAGCGTGTCGAGGCCGATTTCCCGCTGGTCAATCAGACACTGGTCGTGGCGGTGCAAGTACTCAATCGGGTCCTCGAGGGTAACGACATGTTTCGCGAAACGGTGATTGATATCGTCGATCATCGCGGCCAGCGTCGTCGATTTTCCGCTCCCGGTCGGCCCCGTCACCAGGAATAAGCCGTGGGGACGCTCGGCAATCCGCAGCAGGTGCGCGGGCAGGCCGAGTTCCGAAAAGTTTGGCACGCGCTGGGGAATGACCCGCGCGGCGATACTCACACTGCCGCGCTGCCGGTAGACATTGACGCGAAACCTCGCGTTGTGGTGGGCGCAGGAAAAGTCCACTTGCCCCTCGCTTTCGAAACGTGCCCGCTGGCGCTCGTCCAACAGCGCGTTCGCATACGCCAAGGTTTGCTCGGGGCCCAGCTTTTGCGTGTCAATCGGCATCAGCCGCCCGTCCACCCGAATGGTCGGCGCCGCACCGGCGGCGGCGTGAAAATCGGACGCGCCCCGCTCCACGGCAGCCTTGAGCCAGGTCTGCAGTTCCTCGCCGAACGCCTCGCCCTCTGCGTCGACCCACTCGTTTTCCTGCACAGTCTCGTCCCCCTTCCCCGTGTCAACCGCCGTTCCGAGCCATCCCTACTCGCGCAGGGTTGCACGGAGCACTTCGTCCACGGTCGTCAGTCCGGCCGCAGCCTTCTCCAGGCCGTCCCACGCCAGCGAGTGGTATCCAAGGGCGTTCATGCGGGCGCGAAACTCCCGCTGCGTCGCACGCTCCAGGGTATAACGCCGGAATTCCTCATCAAACACCAAAAACTCATGAATCGCCAACCGGCCCCGATACCCCGTGAAGCGGCAGCGCGCACACCCCGCCCCAGTGACAAACGAATCCACCGGCGCAAAGTGTTCTCGTTCCAAGTACGCCCGCTCCAGGTCCGTCAAAACTGCTGGGTGCCGGCAGTCCGGGCACACCTGCCGAATCAGCCGCTGGCCCATCACCCCAACCAGCGATGCAGCGACGAGATACGGTTCGACACCCATGTCCGTCAACCGCAGCACCGCAGACGGCGCATCCGGCGTGTGCATGGTACTCATCATGAAGTGGCCCGTCAAGGCGCCGCGGATCGCGATTTCCGCCGTTTCCTCATCGCGAATCTCGCCCACCATCACCACGTCGGGATCTTGCCGCAAAATCGCCCGCAGCCCGCGGCTGAAGGTGTACCCGATGGCCGGATTGACCTGCGTCTGATTTGTTCCTGGGAGCTGATACTCCACCGGGTCTTCAATGGTCACAATGTTTCGCTGTACCGTGTTCTGCGCCTTCAGCAAGGCGTACAAGGTCGTCGTCTTGCCGCTGCCTGTCGGCCCGGTGATGAGGACCATGCCGCTGGTGTTGCGAGTCATGCGCGCCAACCGCGCCTCGTTTGCCGGCGACAGCGCAAGCGATTTCACATCCAGCAGGGACTGGCTGCGATCGAGTATGCGCAGCACGGCCTTTTCGCCGAACACCGTGGGCAGCGTCGACACCCGGACATCCACATCCGGCCTGTCCTCCAGGTGCAAGCGGCCGTCCTGGGGCAGCCGTTTATCGGCGATGTCAAGCCCTGCCATCACTTTGATTCTCGCCAACAGCGGGCTGTGCAGCGCCGCCGGTACGGTTTGTTCCAAGGCCAGCTGCCCATCGACGCGGAACCGAACCCGCACGTCTTCCCCCGTTGGCTCCACGTGAATGTCGCTGGCGTGCTCGGCAATCGCCCGGTGCAGCAGCTGGTTGACCAAACGAACCACGGGCGCGTCGAGATCGCCCGCCGGCGTTGACACAGCAGCCCCTTCGTCGCGGTGCGCTTCCGCGGGCGGGCCTTCCTCGTGGTAGAGCCGGTCAATGTAGAGCTCAATTTGTTTGCGCCCGCCGATGAGCGGCTGAACAGCCTGCTTGGTCACCATTTGCAAATCGTCCACCGCGTAATAGTCGAATGGATCGGCCATCGCCACCAACAAGCGTCCGTGCGCCTGGCGGATGGGCAAGACGACATGCTTTCGTGCCAACTCTTCGGGAACCAGCTGGAGCACCGAAGGATCGACCTCCTCCAGGGTCAGGTCGACATGCTGAATGCCCGACTGACGTTCCAAGGCTTCAATCAAATCCGCTTCGTCCAGGTAGCCTAACGCCACCAGGGTGTCGCCAAGTTTGAGGCGCTTTTCGCGCTGCATCAAGAGTGCCTCACGGAGCTCGGCTTCTGTGATTGCACCCGCACTGAGCAACAGGTCCCCCACGCGTTTTCTTGCCATGTTCTCGCCTCTGTCAAGGGTTCAGGTGGCAGGGAATCTGTTCCACCTTGTCGTGTGCTATGGGAATTCGACAAACATTGGCAAACTCCTTGCAGGCGCGACCAACCGGCCGCCTTTTTTGGACGCATTCCGGGAGGCATTCGAGGTTGTCCATGTTATACTGAAACTACGGTAGGTGGGGTTCCAACCGAATGTTGGACAAGGGGTGGTTGAACGTGTCGAGTGTACTTCGTTCCGTGGCCTGGTTTCTTGTCGCGCTTGTCCTCTTGGTCGTCGTTTCTGTGTTTATTCACTTCCTGCTGCGGATTGCCCTGGTCGTTGCCTTGCTCGCCGCCGCCTACTATTTGTACGCGCGCGCGATGGACATGCGTCGCCGCCGTCGATAGCCCGCATGGCCTGACATTCGACAACAAACACAACGGCGTATTGGCAGCTTTTACTCGCCAATACGCCGTTTGCGCGTCGTCGCCATCGAGTATCTCCCCCGCGGGCGAACGAGGCTGCAGGGCCGGCGCTCGGCACCGCCCGCCGCCCTCACGCGAGCGTCCATTACATCGTCGCGTGCTCCTGATTATCCTGCAGCGCGTCACCCAGCCGGACCGCGACCTGCCAGATGTCGCCGGCGCCCATCGTCAGAATTAAATCTCCCGGGCGGCAGGTGTGCAGGAGATACCGGAAGACGTCATCCTTGGTGCGCAAAAACTTGACATTCGGGTTACTTTGTACGCGAATTTGTTCGGCCAGCCGTTCAGCCGTCACACCTTCGATTTGCCGTTCACCCGGCGGCGAATAAATGTCCACGATGATGACCTCGTCTGCACCTCGAAACGCCCGTGCAAACGCATCAAAGAGAAAGTAGGTCCGCGTATAACGCTGCGGCTGAAACACTGCGACAATCCGCCGGCCTGTCGTGGTCGCGGCGGCGATGGTCGCGCTGATTTCAGTCGGGTGATGCGCGTAGTCGTCAATGATGAGGACGTCGCCGACTTCCGAAATCACTTGAAATCGGCGTTTCGCGCCGTGGAAGGACGCCAGTTCGCGGACAATCTCGTCAAATGCAAGCCCTGCATGCCTGCAGACGGCAATCGCAGCCAGCGCGTTCATGATGTTGTGCCGGCCCGGAACCGTCAGCGTCAACGTGCCCAGCCGCTGCCCCTGGAAGTAGATGTCCGAGCGGCTGCCGCGATCGAGCAGTTCCACCTGCTTTGCCATGTAGTCCGCCTCTGCGTCGATGCCAAAGGTGAACACCTGACACGCGGCTTCCCCGCGGATATCCCGCAAGTGCTCGTCTTCCGCCGAGATGATGCACAGCCCGTCTGCAGGAATGTGCCGCACAAACTCCGCATAGGCGGCCTTCAGGTTTTCGAACTTGCCGTCGTAGTACTCGAGATGGTCGGCTTCAATCGCCGTGACGACGGCAATTTGCGGTCGATAATGCAGAAAGGAACCGTCACTTTCATCCGCTTCCGCCACCACAAACTGACCCGCGCCCGCCTTTGCGTTGTCGCCAATGTTGCTGACCACCCCGCCGATCACGAACGTCGGATCGACGCCGCAGCGTTCCATGACGTACGCAATCATCGATGTGGTCGTGGTTTTTCCATGTGCGCCGGCCACTGCGATTCCTGTCCGGTCGGCCATTAGCCTAGCCAGCATTTCCGACCGGTGAAGGACCGGAATCTGACGTGCTCGCGCGGCCTCCAGTTCCACATTGTCCGTCGGCACCGCTGTGCTGTAGACCACCATGTCCGCACCTTCCACCTGTGCGGGAGAGTGGCCGATGAATACTTTGGCACCTCGTTCCTGCAGCCTCGTGGCCAATTCCGGACTGGACACGTCCGACCCGGAGACCCGGTACCCCATATCCAACATGACTCTCGCGATGGCGCTCATTCCATATCCGCCGATCCCGACGAAGTGTACGTGTTGTGGCTGATTCACGCGCTTCACCGTCCCTAGCTCGGAGTTCTCTTCTGCCCTTCACCGTTCACGCTTGAGTCGTCTTGGTATGCCCAAATTTGGTTGGTTTCATCAGCGCTGCGCCGCATCTGAGGCCCACCTGCGCGCTTCGTCGACCGTGTACAGCGACCCCCAGCAGCAAATCGGGCCTCCCAGCGCCAATGCGCGCGCTACGGCCTCTGAAACCGGCTCGCAGCATTCGACGTTTACCCCCGGTCGACACTTCTCTACAGCTTTCGCAAGCAGGTCGATTCTTTTGGCGCGCGGTGTTGACGGCGCTGTGACAATCACATGACGCGCGTACGGCAGGAGCATCCCCAGCATCGGCGTCACATCTTTGTCGTTCAACACGCCAATGACCATCGTCCAGCTGCTCTCCGGCACGCCCGAGAGCGCACTCCACTCGACCAGCGCCTGACGGAACCGGCCTGCGCCCTCCGGATTGTGCGCGCCGTCCAGAATCACCGGCTGCCCGTTCACCTCGAACACCTCGAAGCGCCCCGGCCAGCGGGTCTTCGCGAGGGCGGCACTCACCTGCGCTCGTGCGGTGCAAAGCGGGCGCGTCGCGGATCCCGGTTCGCGGGCGGCCGCAAGTTCGTACATCGCGAGGGCCACCGCGGCATTCTCGCACTGGTGCTCGCCAAACAGCGGGATCTGCAGATTCATGAAGTCGCGATGCACACCACGGTAGCTGAGCGTTTGCCCCGACGCATCCACGTGCGTCCGCACGGCCGAAAAATGCCGGCCCAGGTGATAAGCGGGTGCGCCCTGCGCCCGCGCCACCTCCGCAACCACCATGGCGCCCTCGTCCCGGGCGGCAGTCACCACCGGGATGCCCGGTTTAATGATCCCTGCCTTATCGTACGCGACCTTGCGCAGCGTGTCACCCAGAATTTCCATGTGATCGCGGCCGACATTGGTAATCGCGCTGACGATGGGGGTCACCACATTGGTTGCATCATAGCGACCGCCAAGCCCTGTCTCCCACACAACGTAGTCCACCGATGATCGGGCGAAGTAGAGCACGGCCATCACGGTCAACGCCTCGAACTCCGTGAGTGGGTCATCGGGCACCACGGCCTCGGCGACCGCCTGCACTTCGCAGGCCAAGCGGTTCACGACGTCATCGGTCGGCGACGCGCCGTCCACCACAAACCTGCCCCGGTACCCTGAAAACGCAGGCGACGTGTAGGTGCCCACCGTCGCCGACGCGGACAGGAGCGCCGTCAAAAAGGCGCACACAGACCCTTTCCCATTGGTGCCCGCCACGTGCAGAAAACGAAGCGACCGCTCCGGGTGTCCGAATGCAGCGAGTACCGCTTGCGTCCGCGCCAGGCCGGGTTTGATGCCGAATCGAGCCAGGGAGGTCAGCCAAGCAAAGCCATCTGTCTGTGCTGCTACCGCCATACTTTATTCTCCTCAGTCCGCAAGGGTCACTTCTCCAGCAGGGCGATGCGTTCCTGCACCGTCGCGAGCTTCGACTGATAATCGGCCAGTTTCGCGCGTTCCGTTTCGACCACCTCGGCAGGGGCCTTGGCGACAAACTGAGGATTCCCCAGTTTCTTGTCCAGCCGCGCCACTTCGGCCTCCAGCTTGGTGCGTTCCTTGTGCAGGCGATCACGTTCTGCAGCCACATCGATGAGGCCCGCCAGCGGCACCAGCAGCTCTGCTCCGGTCACCACCGCGGTCACCGCCATCTCCGGCGTGGCCAGTCCTGTGCCAATCTCCAAACGTTCGATGTTTCCGAACCGTTTGAGATACGCCTCTGCCGAACGAAAGAGCGCTGTCGTCTCCGCATCGACCGTCCGCGCGACGACTTCAATCGGCCGGCTCGGCGGCACGTTCATTTCCGCGCGCAGGTTTCGCAGGGCCCGCACCGCGTCCTTCACCACCGTCACCTGCCGCAGGGCCGCCGCATCGGTAAAGACGAGACTGTCCTCCGGCCACTCCGCCCGAATCAGCGCACCTGCTGTCGTGGGCAGGGACTGCCAAATTTCCTCCGTCACAAAGGGAATGAACGGATGCAACAGGCGCAGCAGGCGGTCGAGCACGTGGACGAGCACAGCCCGGGTCTGGTTCTTGGCGCCCTCGTCTTCGCCGTACAAGGACAGCTTCGAAAACTCAATGTACCAGTCGCAAAAGTCATCCCAGGTAAAGTCGTAGAGCGCCCGGCCCGCCTCACCAAAATCATAGCGGTCGAGGTGGCGGGAAACATCATCGACCGTTTCTGCCAGGCGGTGCAGAATCCACCGGTCCGTCAGCGTCAGGTGCGCCGGATCAATCGCCGGCAGCGGCGCGTCCGGCGTCAGGTTCATCAGCACAAAGCGCGAAGCGTTCCACAGCTTGTTGAGGAAATTGCGGGCGCTCTCCACGCGTTCCCAATGAAACCGCTGGTCGTTGCCGGGCGAAGAACCCGTCGCCAGCATGAACCGCAAGGCGTCTGCCCCGTACTTCTCGATGACCTCCATCGGGTCCACACCGTTGTTCAGGCTCTTCGACATTTTCCGCCCGTCCGCGGCGCGAATCAGACCATGCAGGACCACGTCCCGAAACGGCATTTTCCCAGTGAACTCCAGTCCCTGGAAGACCATTCGGGCCACCCAGAAGAACAGAATGTCGTACCCGGTCATCAGCGCGCTGGTTGGGTAGTACCGCGCCAAATCGGCCGTCTGATCCGGCCAGCCCATCGTCGAGAACGGCCACAGCGCCGACGAGAACCAGGTATCCAGCACGTCTTCGTCCTGATGCACGCGGGTTGAGCCACAGTGCGCGCAGCACGCCGCATCCTCCCGGGAGACCGTGATTTCCCCGCAGTCGTCGCAGTACCAGGCGGGAATTCGATGCCCCCACCACAGCTGCCGCGAGATACACCAATCGCGCACGTTCGTCAACCAGTGCACGAACACCTTCTCAAACCGTTCCGGCACGAACCGCAATTCTCCCGCCTCGACGCCTTCCAGCGCGCGGGCCGCCAGCGGCTGCATGTGCACAAACCATTGATCGGACAGGAACGGCTCGACCACCGTTTGACAGCGGCTGCAGTGGCCGACGGCGTTGTGAATCTCCTCCACCTTTTGCAGCGCGCCCGAGGCCGCCAGGTCGGCAGCCACCTGTTCGCGGGCCGCCCCGCGCGTCAGCCCTTGGTACTTGCCGGCCACCTCGTTCAAACGCCCGTCCGCGTTGATGCACTGGAGTTTCGCCAAGCCGTGGCGCTCACCCACTTCAAAGTCGTTGGGGTCGTGGGCCGGGGTGATTTTCAGACAGCCGGTGCCAAAGTCGGGATCGACATACTCGTCCGCGATGATCGGAATGGTGCGGTCGGTCAAGGGCAGCCGCACCTGCTTGCCAACCAGGTGCTTGTACCGGTCGTCCGCGGGGTGCACGGCCACGGCCACGTCGGCAAACATCGTCTCCGGGCGCGTGGTCGCAATGACGATGGCGCCGTCGCCGTCCACGGTGGGGTACGCCACATGGTACAGCTTCGCGTCCTGCTCAATGTGCTCCACTTCGATGTCGGACAGCGCGGTTTCGCACCTCGGACACCAGTTGATGATGCGGTTGCCGCGGTAAATGAGCCCCTTCTCGTAGAGGCGGACAAACACTTCGCGCACTGCGCGCGACAGCCCTTCGTCCATCGTGAAGCGTTCGCGGCTCCAGTCACAGGATGCCCCCAGGGCGCGGATTTGGTTCGTGATGGTGCTGCCATACTGCTCCTTCCAGTCCCAGACCCGCGCAATGAACGCGTCGCGCCCCACGTCGTGCCGGCTTTGACCGGTCTCTTGCAGCAGCGCCTTCTCCACGCGGGTCTGCGTCGCGATGCCTGCGTGGTCGGTCCCGGGCAGCCACAGGGTGTCGTAGCCAGCCATCCGCTTGTAGCGGATGATGAGGTCCTGCAGTGTGTTGTCCCACGCATGTCCAATGTGCAGTGATCCCGTCACGTTCGGCGGCGGCATCACGATGGAAAACGGCCCCTTGCCGCGGCCGCCGCCCGCCTTGAACAGGCCGTTTTCCTCCCAAAACGCGTAGATGCGCGACTCAACGGCCGACGGGTCGTACACGGTGGGCAATTCTTTGCGTGTTGTGGACGTAGCCATGTGGGTGTCTCCCCTTCTTCAATCGGTTCCTCGTCACTTCTTTGTTCTTCCGCGGCAAATAAAAAAGCCCCGCGCCCTGACTCAGGACGGAAGCTCCGCGTTACCACCTGAATTCCCAAAGCGCGCCGGACAAGTGCCGGAAGCGGCTTTGGACCCTCTGCATCGATAACGGAATGACCCGGCCAACCTGGCAGTTCCGAGACGACGTTCAAGCCTGGTTCCGAGACAGCTTTCAGCCGGCGGCTGTCCTCTCTGGGCGGAACGAGAGGGCTCTACTCCTTCTCTTCATCACTTCACATGTTCAACGCTGCGCATTCACCATCGGGCAGGCCGCCGCAGCAACAAAACACCTTCGGCCCTGCCGCGTATCCTTCGTATGCCATATCATATTCAATCTTTCCCGGCGATGTCAAGCCGCACAAGGGATTGGCGGCCGAACGGCCGTACCTGCTTCCTGGCAAACCGCTGCTTCTTTGCCGAACGGTTGCTTCTGCAAAGCGGCTACTTCCTGCGCTTCTTCTTTTTGTGGTGCCGCCGGACTGGCTGCGCAGGCTGCGTCTCTGCCTGGCGCTTGGCCTCCATCTGCGCGCGCTTGCGTTCCGACCACTCCGTCAGCTTCAGGTACCCCCAGCACACCACGACGCCCAGCGCCAGCGCATAGAGGTTGTACTGCAGAAATGCCGACCGATTCGCAGCAGCCAGTTCATTGCCATGGAAATCGATGAACACTTCGAGGATCACGTCGATGACCCAAACCGCCAGCGCCCCCAGGAGCGCGTTGCCAAGGCGCCGCTCCTTGATGCGCGGGATGATGACGTAGGCTGCGAACAGTACGCCGAGCGGAATGGTCGTCACGAGTTTGTAGTGAATCGCGTAGTCAGCGACCACCTGCAGCACCACGATGACGAGGACCGTCATCCCGACGTAGCGAAAACGCCATCCGTTCCATGACGACTTCGATTCATTTCCGTTTTGCAAAACAACGCCTCCAAACCTATGATGCTTGTCCCATCTTACCAAGTCCGAGTTCGCTTGTCATCACGATTGTCGGACGCACAAGTTCCAATATTGTCGGACGCACAAGTTCCAATTCTGAAGTGTACGCATATACATAGACTGAATAGGGGGGACGACCATGGGATTCTTCGTGCTGCTCGCGCGATTTGTGCGGCTCTTGCTGGCCATCGCGATTTTTCTCTTGTTCCTGCGTGCCATCCTTTGGCCGAACGCGCTCGACTTGTTCGTGCTCATGCTGTTGTTTCTGGTATTTGCCGCGATGTTCGTTGGCCCCCCGTGAGAAGCCCGGCTCCGTTCGGTTCAAGCTGCAGAACACCGCGGCCCCTCACGTGCCATGGACGCATGCCGCGGCCCCGCTTACTCGTCACCGGGCGGATTCACGTCTCCCCACACCTTCAGGCCTGGCCGTGCGGATGCAGACGACCCCTTTTTCGTGCGCTCCGCTGACGTCGCTCCGCCCGCGGCGCCTGGCGTTGCCAGTTGACCGGCGGCGGTCACCTTCCGGCGGCGGCGTTTCGGACGCACCGCGCGCGGCATGTGAAAACGGATGTCCCCCGGTTCGGCACCGTTCTCCTCGAGGGCACCGTCAACGCCAGCTCCCTCGTCTTCGCCTCCATCGCCGTCTCCGTCGGCACCCGCTGCTGCATCGCCGTCCCCTTCGCCGTTTCCCGCCCCGGCGCCTGCAACGACGGTCGTCCCCTGCGGTACGCCTGTAGAAGTCAACGCGAGCGCAGGCACCTGGGCGGCAGGCATCAGCCCGAGCCGCGCCTCCTCGCGAGCCTCTTCCAGTTCCAGGGCACTCTCCAGCGCGTCCACATAGTCTTCGTCATCCCACTGTCGCTCCCCCTGATAGTACGAGGACACGATTTGCAGGGTCCGAAACGGGATAGCCAAGAGGGCACTGAGCGCTGGAAGGTGGTTTGCGGCCGCGCCAAACACCGATGTGTAGGCCTCCAATACGGATTCGACCATGTCGGTGCGCCACTGGTAAACCGGCATGACGCGCTGCAGCAGCTGCGACAGGTCGTACAAAGGGTGGCCAGGGTGGACGTGATCGAAATCCACCAGCACATAGCGCTCGCCGTCGAAGCGCACGCTGCGGCGGCGGAAGTCGCCGTGGCACACCCAGCCACGTTCCATCGCTTCTTCATCCAGCGCCGCGATGCTGGCATGGTCGAGGGCTTCTGCAGCCGCGTGCAGCCGCTCGACGAGTTCATCCACGCACGCGAGGAACAGCTTGTCAAACAGCGTCAACTGCCCGTGCTCGGTCAGATTCGCTTTCAACTGGCTCATCTCAACCGCGCTTTCGCGCACCTGCTGCACCAAGGAAGGCTGGGTGCGGGACCAGCCCCCCTCCGGGCGAAATCCCTCCACCGCCCGGTGCCATGTCGCCAGCAGCCGCGACGCCTCCAGCAGCTCCTCCGAGCGACGCAGATTCACCGCTCGCCCGGGCACCCACACCGTCATGGCATAGAGGCCGGATGGATGCACGACGTAGGGGTCGTCGTAGATCGTCCGAATCCAGCGAGGCACGCGCTCGAGCCCATGGTGCGCCGCATATTCGGTACACGCGAACACTTCTTTAGCCCGCTCGCGGCCGCCGCTCAGTTTGCGCAAGGCGCGCGTGCCGGCAGGCGTTCGGATTTTCAACACGTCCGCAACAATACGGGCACGCAGCGCTACACAACCGTACTCCGCGAGCACCTCCGGGGCTGCCCCGTACGCCTTGAACACCTCGACAACGTTCGACGGTTCCACCAAGGAACCCTCCCTTCTCTCCTGGTCCGTCCCATCACCGATCGAGCAGCCGCACGGCCGCGCTGTGCTGGATCTCGGCCTGGCGTTTGAGGTCCCCCGCCAACTCGAAGTCCGCCGCCAGCACGCGTCGGCGAACGAGCCGCAGCGCCGCATGCGGAAACGCGGCAAAGGCAATCACGCACTGCTTGGCTTCCGGCGCCAAGGGGCGCAAGCGGTGATATGCGTCCAGTGCCTCCGCTACACCGGCGGGATGGCCGGCCTCGCAGATGGCCTGGCACAGTGCAGCCAAATCGTACATCTGATTGTCAAAGATGGGGTCACTGCGCTGCTCAATCCCCAGCCGCCCGTTCCCCAAGTTTCTCACCGTTTCGGGGCGCACGCCGTTCCACGCCACTTCCCTCTGCTGCCTTGCCTCCGCCGCCAGTTCGTCATACCCGGCTTCCGCCAACTGGCCGAGGGACATGTCGGCGAGGTCTTTCCAGCGGGAAAGCCAAGCCCGCCAGTGCGACGCGCTTGCCGGCGAAGCCTCCGCAAGGTTTGCGATGCGCTCCGGGCGCAGCCAGCTGCGCCCGGCGGAGAGCGCCGACCGCCATTGCCCGTAGCGCCCACGCGCCCCCTCCGGGTCCACCGGCCCAATCACGTCGCTGACCCCCTCCATGGCGTTGTGAAGCGCAGCCAACGCGCTCGCCGCCAAGGGGACGTCTTCGGGGGTGACTTCGAGCGCCGTCCCGCCCAAATGGTCCGCCACCGCCAGCACCAAGCCGTCTGGCTGCGGCACGAGGCGTTCCCGATAAAGGTTCTTCAAAAACCGCGGCACCGTTCGAAACGGCTTCCACGAGACAAAGTCCGCCGTCGCCATGCGCAGCCGTGCAGACCGCTCGGTGAGCAGCCAGGCGTCGTAGACACCGTCCGACGTGTCCACCTGCGCATGAAATGGAGAAAGTGGTGACCAATGCACCACTTTCAAACCGTACGTCTCCAGATGTCGAGGGACCATGCGCCACTTGTCATCGGTCTCGTGATTCATCCGTGCTTCACCACTCAGACGGCCTCTGTGTCGACCGGAACGACTGTGGCCTGCGGCACCGCGATGGCCTGCCCAGGGTGTAAGGTGTCGCCGGACAACTGGTTGTAGCGGAGCAGCTCACTGCGCGTGCACCCCACACGGTCCGCCACGGCATCGAGCGTCTCTTCTTCCGTGACGAGCACAAAACGCAGGGTGTAGTAGCGTTCCGGCGCGTTGAAGTCGACAAACGACCACAACTCGCTGGCCGCCACGGCTGCGTCGCTGCCCGTCTCCGCGGCGGACAACACGACGTTTGCGCCCGCGGCAGGTGCTTCCTCCGCTGCCCCATCGCCGGCGCTGTCGCGAACCGGGAGCAGGGCGGCGTCCCCGTCGCTGACCGCACGGGTGTCTGTCACAGCCTCGTCGCCCCCGCTGTACGCACCGCCAGCCCGCGCGCTCGGCGCCTCCTCCGGCGTCATGGTGAAGCTGCGCAGCTCTTCACTGCTGACCTGGTGCTCCACGTCGAACGCGGCGATACCCGCATGCCCATCCGTGCTGGCCGGCGGCTCCGTGCGGGCTGCCCCGAGGTCCTCCACCTGTCCGGACGCGCGTGTGGACCCAACTCCGGCATCTGTCGCATCGGCCTGGTCCGCCGGGCCCGAACTGCGTTCCTTGGCGTCCGCAGGTGCGTTCGCGGCTTCAGCCCCCCGTCCGGTGAACGCCTTGTCCAGCCCAACCAGTTCTTCCTTGAGACTGCCCGGCGACCAATCGTTGCTGCCTGCGCCTCGCCGCGCTTCCGCTGGTACGTCGCGGTGCGGCTCCGTTTGCGCCTGAATGGCGTGCGCTGCGGAGGTGTCCTGGTCGGCGGAAGGGTGCGCTGGCGCGTCTGACGGCGCAGCCGGATCCGATGCCTCCGCTGGCACCCCGCCCCTGGCTTCACTGACCCGTTCCGTGTGCTGCCGCACCGTCTCGGGGTCGGCCGGACGGGTGTCCATCGCTTCCGAGAACCCGTCGTCGTCGGTGTGCCGTCCGCGCACCAGCTGCCATTCCTCATCCAGCGAGACCTCGGGCGCAGCGTGCACCGCATCGTTCAGGTTGTCGACCAACGTCGCGTCGACCACGCCGCCCGGTGCTTCCTGCTCGCCCGGGTCAGCGGTCTCGTCCGGGGCCTGCTCGAAGAACAAGTCGCCGATTTCCTGAGACCCGCACTGGAAGTGATAGCCGCTGCTCCCGGACAGGCCGACGATGCTCAAATCCGCGACGATGCGGATCCACCCCTCCGACACGGCCGCCAGCTGCCACGACGAAATCCGGCTGGCGACGTTCACAATCCCGCGCGGCTGGGCGTGCACGGGTACACGCAGCACAAACGGCAGGCGATGGTGCAGGTGTTCGACCTGCTCATGGCTGCCCAGTCCCATCGACAGAGCGTCGAGGGCGTCCGAGCTGGCCGTGCTGCCGTTCGTTCCCCGATGGATGTACCCAGCAAACACGATGGCGCCTTCCAGCACATAAGCATCCGAGACCCGTTCAAACGATGTGACCTCGGTCGCGACGGTCGCATCGTCGATGACATCATCCTCGCGCACTGCATCCTGAAAGATTTCCTGGTCAATCTGCAGGCGGATGAGCGGGGCGCGATCCAAATCGCTCATTTTGTCCCCTCCCTCGACTTGCATGTTTCACCATCACTCTATGTCCGTCTGCTGCGCAATATGTCGTACGACGCAGAAACGACCGCATCCCGCTGCGGTCGTTTCATTCGGTGGTGAGCCAAAAGCGGACCAAGTCCACCTGGCATCCCACCCGATGTCACGTTGTCGCTGCCGCCGGGCCGGTGAAGCTGGCACGGCGCAAGTCCGGTCAAGCAGGCCGCAGCCGCGCCCGTTCAGCAGGCTACAGGCGGTCGAATGCCTGCGTGATGGCCTCTTCCGTCCGCGCAATGTCGTCGTCCGTATGGACGGCGGACAGAAACCCGGCCTCCAGCTGCGACGGCGCGAGGCTCACGCCAGCGTCCAGCAGGGCATGGAAGAACTTCGCATACAGCGCCTTATCCGCCTGACTGGTGTCGTCCGCGCTGCGGATGGGGCCGCCGTGGAAGAACAGGCCGAACATGCCGCCGATGGCATGTGCCGACACCGGCACCCCGCGCTTCTTGCCAGCGGCGACAAACGCGTCCGCGAGCCGCTGGCCATAAGCCTCGAGCCGCTCATACAGACCGTTTGCCGCCGCCTCCGCGAGCATCCGCAGCGACGTCAGTCCGCCCGCCATCGCCAGCGGGTTGCCAGACAGGGTGCCAGCCTGATAGACCGGTCCCTCCGGCGCGACGGCCGCCATGATGTCCCGCTTGCCGCCGTACGCTCCGACCGGCAGTCCCGCGCCAATCACTTTTCCCAGCGTGGTCAAGTCGGGATCGATACCGAACCGCCCCTGCGCGCCGCCGAGACCGACGCGGAAACCGGTCATCACTTCGTCGAAAATCAGGAGCGCGCCCGCTGCCCGCGTCACTTCGCGGAGGGCCTCCAGGAAGCCGGGCACCGGTGGGACGCAGCCCATGTTGCCAGCTACCGGTTCGACGATCACGGCCGCGATTTCCTCCCCGCGCGCCGCAAACAGGGCTCGGAGCGCCGCTTCATCGTTATAGGGCAGGGTGAGCGTCGCTTGCGCGGTCTCCTGCGGTACGCCTGGGCTGTCCGGCAGCCCGAGTGTGGCCACGCCGGAGCCGGCCTTCACCAAGAGCGCGTCCGCATGTCCGTGGTAGCACCCGGCAAACTTCACCAGGTACCGCCGGCCCGTGTAGGCGCGCGCCAGGCGAATGGCGCTCATCGTGGCCTCGGTGCCGCTGTTGACCATGCGGACCACGTCCATCGACGGCACCAGGTCAATCACCTGTTTCGCCATCTCCGTCTCCAGCTCCGTGGGCACGCCGAAGCTGGTGCCGCGCGCCGCCGCTTCCGTCACGGCGCGCACAATTTCCGGATGCGCGTGGCCCCAGATGAGCGGTCCCCAGGACAGCAGGTAGTCGATGTACCGGTTGCCGTCAATGTCGTACAGGTACGGCCCTTCACCGTGATCGGCGAAAAACGGCGAACCGCCGACGGCGCGAAATGCCCGCACCGGGCTGTTCACGCCGCCGGGCATGACTTGTTTGGCCTGTGCAAACGCGGATTCGGATTTCGGACGTGAAGCTGTCAAGAAATCACCCCTCTTCTTTGTACCAGCGGGCTGCGTCTTTCGCGTGGTAGGTGAAGATGAAGTCGGCGCCGGCCCGCTTGAACGAGGTCAACATCTCCGTCACAATGCCGCGCTCATCAATCCACCCGTGGTTCGCAGCGGCCTTGACCATGCTGTATTCGGCGCTCACATTGTAGGTCGAAACGGGCACGTCAAAGTTGTCGCGAATGGACTTGGTCACATCCATGTAGCTGAGGGCCGGTTTGACCATCAGCATGTCGGCGCCTTCCGCCAGGTCGGACGCCGCTTCGCGCAGGGCTTCGCGGACATTGGCGGGATCCATCTGGTACGTCCGCCGGTCCCCGAACGCCGGCGACGAGTGCGCCGCTTCCCGGAACGGGCCGTAAAACGCGGAGGCGTACTTGACGGCGTAGGAGAGGATGGTGGTGTCGACGTAGCCATGCTCGTCGAGCAGCGCGCGAATCGCAGCCACCCGGCCGTCCATCATGTCGGAAGGCGCCACGACGTCGGCGCCGGCAGCCGCGTGGGAGAGGGCCGTCTCGGCGATGAGTTTCAAACTGGGGTCATTGACAATCTTGCCGTCCTGCACGATGCCGCAGTGTCCCGCCGGATTGTACTGGCACAGGCAGACGTCGGTCATCACGAGCAGGTCCGGGTTGATGGCCTTCGCTGCGCGCACCGCCTCCTGCACGATGCCATGCTCCGCATAGGCGCTCGTGCTGTGTTCATCCTTTTCCAGCGGAATGCCGAACAACAGGATGCCAGGCAGCCCGAGCTCCGAGACTTCCTCGACTTCGCGGCGGAACGCGTCCAGTCCGAGGTGATACACCCCGGGCATCGATGCGATCTCTTCCTTGCCGCTCAGCCCTTCCTGCACAAACATCGGATACACCAAATCATCCGGCGTCCAGCGATGCTCCCGAACCAGGCGCCGCATGGCGGCACTGGAACGGAGCCGGCGATGACGATCAAACTCCATGATGCATGTCCTCCTCCAGATACGATGTATGGTGGATGCCTCTTCTATGGCTCATGCCGCCACCGGCCCACCTCCACTGCAGCCGCCAGCACCAGTGCAGCCGCGTCGGGTTTCTCGGGGACCACGTGAACCGAGAGCCCGATGTCCCGGCAGGCGCGCGCGGTGGTGTGCCCAATGCAGCCCACCACCGTTTCCTGCTGCAGCATGCTGGACGTCACATCCACCTGCGCGGCAAGCGCCTGCACCGCAGACGGACTGAACAACAAGAGAACGCGCGGCGGCGGCGCCTGCACAAAGCTTGTCCAGGCCGCCTCCGGCCAGGGTGCCGGCACCGTGTCGTAACAGATGTGCTCGTCCACGGTGTACCCGGCGGCACGAAGCACGGCGGCGGTGGTCGAATCGGCGAGTTGCCCACGCAGGTACAGGAGCCGCTGGCCCTGTCCTGCTGCGGCAGCCAGACCCTCCGCCAACTGCCCGCCCGACCGTACGCCTGGCGGAACCACCGCACGGTACCCCAGCGACTCGACGGCCCGGCGCGTCGCCGCCCCGACCGCATACCACGGCGGGCTGTCGGCCGGCGGCGTCATCGCCGCCTTGGCATGTGCCGTCGCGATGGCACGTACGGCATTCGCCGATGTCACGACGACGCCGTCGAATGCCTGAAGGTTTGCAAGCGCCGCCAGGGTGTCGGGTGCGACGCGGGAGCGGATCTCAATCAGCGGTGCTGTCAGACAGCAGCCGCCCATGGCGTGTATCAAATCGGCCAGGTCAGCCGCTTCCGAGCGCGGGCGGGTGACCCACACCACGTGACCAGCAAACCCCGTCTGCGTTCGCTGCATGATCCCGCCTCCTCACGACAGCGGCGGCGCTTTGGCGGCAACCGTGCCAATCACCTGCGCGGCGCCCTGCGCCAACAAGCGGTCGGCCGCTTCATTTCCGACCGCCGCCGCATCCTCCCCCACGGCTTCGGCCCGAATCACCGTCGCGCCGTCCGGGCTGGCCACCAATCCGCGCACCCACAGGCGGCCGTCCCGCTTTTCGGCATAGCCCGCAATCGGAACCTGGCAGCCGCCCTCCAGCCGCGCCAACAGGGCACGCTCTGCCTGGGCAGCCGCCTTCGTGTCCGCGTCCGTCAACTCAGCCAGCGCGTCCAGCAGCGATTCGTCATCCGCCCGGCAGGCGATGCCCAAAATGCCCTGACCAACCGCCGGCAGGCACACGTCCAGCGCCAGCAGTTCGGTGATGCGGCCGCCCCAGCCCATGCGCCGCAATCCTGCTGCCGCCAGCACAATCGCGTCGAGATCGTCCGTTTCGAGTTTGCGCAGACGGGTGTCGATGTTCCCGCGAATCGGGACAATTGCAAGGTCAGGACGCGCCGCCAAAAGCTGGGCCGCCCGGCGCAGACTCGACGTGCCGATGCGGGCGCCCGTGGGCAGCTCGGAAAGCGGCAAGCCGTTTCGTGAAATCAGCGCGTCTCGCGGCTCCTCGCGGGCCGGAAACCCGGCCAGAACCAACCCCGGTGCTACCTCCGCGGGCACGTCTTTCAAGCTATGTACGGTAAAATCGCCGTCGCCCCGCAGCAAGGCCTGCTCGACTTCTGTCACAAACAAACCCTTGCCGCCCACTTCGGACAAGGGCACGTTTTGAATCCGGTCGCCTTGGGTGACAATCGGAACAATTTCAAAGCGCCAGTCCGGCCGAAGCGCCTGCACCGCGTCAATCACCCAGCGCGTCTGCTGCATCGCCAGCTGGCTTTTTCTCGATATTACGCGAATCTGTCGCACGTCTGTCACCTCGAACGTCTCCACCTAAAACGCATGATGAAAATTGGAGTAATCGTTGACCACCGCAAAGTTCAGCAGCACCGCCAGCGCGCAAAACATGTTGTACCACGCCAGCTGCCGCCCGCCCCAGCCGGACCGGATGCGAAACCCCAGGTACACGGCGTACATCAGCCAGACAATCAGCGTCGCAAGCGGCTTCGGGTCCATGAGAATCCAGCGGTTGAGCACGAGCTTGCCCCAGATGACGCCGAGCACCATCGCCACCAGCAGCACCGGTACGCCGAGCGCAACCGAGCGAAACGCGAAGGTGTCGAGGCGTTCGAGCGCGGGCAAGCGAAAGTACAGCTGATTCCAGCGTTTGGCCCGCAGAACCCGATCCTGTATAAGGTACATGAACGAGTACACAAACGCAAAAGCGAAACACACGTAGCTGATCACGGCGAGCGACACGTGCAGCACGAGCAAATCCAGCTGGTGCTTCGGAAACAGGAACTTGCCTTGGCGGCCAAAGGTGTCAAACGCCACCAGCGCGTACCCGAGCACGTTGACAAAAAACAACGCCAGGCCAATCCGAAAAAAGGTGTCCAGCACCAATGTGATGAGCATCAACAACCACGACACCAAGAACAACACGTCCATCCGCGTGTATACCGCGACATAGCCAAGCGCGCGCAGCCGCATCAGCAGCAGTCCGCTCTCCAGTCCAAACGCCACAAACAACAAAACAAGCGCCGTACGGTTGACGAAACGGCGCGGTTGAATGAGATCGCTGAAAAAGAGAATCAGGCTCAGCGCGTACATCAAGTTGAACGCATCGTATAAGGCGCGCATCGCTGCCATCGAACCCTACCGCAGCGCAGGATGAAGCGGCGCGTTTCGCAGGCCCGCCGCGCGCTGCCCTTCGGCCTCGCGACGCTCCCACGCCTGTGCTGACAGGCCTGGTTCTGCGACAGCCGAATCCAGCAGCATGTCCACGGCCGGATCGGCCAACGCTTCCTCCGACACGCCAAACAGCTGCGCGAACAGCTGCACGGCATCGGCGCCGCCTTGCGCAGTGGCGATTTCCTTCATATTTCGAATCGGGTCCCGCAGCAGTTGGTTGACGATGCTCATCGCGTGTTTGCGAATCAGCTTGCGCTCGCGCTCCGACAGCTCGGGCAGCTTTCGTTCCAGGCTCGCCATCACACTGGCCTGAATCTCCGCACCCTTTTCGCGGATCGCGCTGATCACCGGCACCACACGCTGCTCCGCCAGCCACGCAACGAACGACGCGAAGGTCTCGTCAATCATCCGCCCGACCGTCTCTGCCTCACGCGCACGTTCAGCCTGGTTTGCGGCGACGACGCCCTCGAGGTCGTCAATATCATAGAGAAACACGTGGCTGGTGTGCGCCGCGGCGGGGTCAATGTCGCGCGGCACGGCGATGTCAATCAACACCAAAGGGCGGCCGCCCCGTCCCCGTACCGCAGCCTCCACTTGCTCCTTCGTAATGACCAACCCGGGTGCGCCCGTGGAGGAAATGACAATGTCCGCGGTGGCCAAGGCGCCGGCCAGCGCCGACCACTCGATGGCCGTGCCGCCAAACTCCTCCGCCAGCTGCTCGGCCCGTTCCAGCGAACGGTTGACGACACGCAGCGCCCCAATGCCATTCGCATGCAGGTGCTGGGTCGTCAAGCGGCCCATTTTGCCGGCACCGACGACAAGCACCTGTCGGCCATGCAAGTCGCCAAACACCTTTTTCGCCAACTGAACCGCCGCATAGCTGACGGATACAGCGTTTTGGCCAATGGCAGTTTCGGTATGCGCCCGCTTGCCCAAGTGAATCGCGGTCCGCATTAACTGGTTGAGAATCAAGCCGGTCGCGCCGCATTCGCTGGCCACCCGAAAGGCGTCGCGCACTTGGCCGAGAATTTGTGTCTCCCCGACAACCATCGAATCGAGCCCGGACGCCACTCTCATGAGGTGGCGCACCACGGCCTCTCCTTGCAGCCACATCACGTGCGGCAGCATCGCTTCCTCAGACATGCCGGCGCGGCGCGCGAGAAACTTCTGCAGGTAATCCCGCACGCTTTGCACAGAAGCCCCAACCACATACAGTTCCGTCCGATTGCAAGTGGACAGAACCACACTCTCAAACAGGGTCCGTGACTGTGAAAATTGGAGATAAATCGGTTCGAGGTCCGCTTCCGCGATGGCGACGCGTTCGCGTAGTTCCACGGGGGCTGTACGGTGATTCATCCCCACCATCATCAGTTGCATGCGTCCACACCTCCGAACCGCTTGTAGACATACGAGACTGGACATGCACAGATTGCAAGTCCATCCTCATTATAACATGTCTTGAAACTGGCCGATGCCCGCGAAATGTGTCAGCTCTGGAACAATTCCTGCAGGCGGTGCGCTACACCTGCCGCAGCGTCTCCAAATCCGCTTCAATCATGGTCCAGACATCATTGATGCCTGCCCCGGTCTGGCTGGAGACGGGGACCACCGCGTACGGAGTCCGCAGGATTTTTTCGATCCGCTGGACCGCCGCCCGGTGCTGACCGCGTGAAATTTTGTCAGACTTCGTCGCTACGACACACAGCGGCACGCCGAGCTGCATCAACTCGGCGTGCATGAACTGGTCATCGGCCGTCGGCTCGTGCCGGATGTCAATCAAGTGCAGTACGCGCTTCAACGGGGTACGCTGGGTCAGATACTCTCCCATCATCTTCGAAAACTGCGCGCGCGTCGTCTTGCTGACCGCCGCATACCCGTACCCCGGCAAGTCCGCGAAGCGGAACGCCTCGTTCACCACAAAGAAGTTGATTTGCTGCGTCTTTCCAGGCTTTTGCGAGACGCGCGCCAAGGCTTTCCGAGACAACAAGCGGTTCAGCAGCGACGACTTTCCGACGTTGCTGCGGCCGACAAACGCAAATTCAGGCAGCCCGTCATTGGGCCACTGCGCGGGCCGTACCGCGCTGATTTCAAATTCGGCACGCTTCACAATCACTGGTGCGTACTCTCCTCAATGTACCGCTCTTGGACCAAGTTCGGAAACGACGTATCGTCCGGGTCGAACAATCCGTTTTTCTCCCCGGTTCCGGGCAAGAGGGCTTCTGCCAGCACGTCGTCCATGTGACGGACCGGCACAAAGCGTACGGCTTCTCGAACCGACGCCGGAATGTCCCGCAGGTCGCGTTCGTTGCCTTCCGGCATCAGCACGGTTTTAATGCCCGCCCGGTGCGCCGCCAGGCTCTTTTCTTTCAAGCCGCCAATCGGCAGAACCCGGCCGCGCAACGTAATCTCGCCCGTCATCGCCACGAACCTGGAGACGGGGCGGTTGGTCAATGCAGAAGCAATCGCGGTCGCCATCGTGATCCCGGCGGACGGCCCATCCTTGGGAATCGCGCCCTCCGGCACGTGGACGTGAATGTCGACCCGTTCTGTGAAGTCGGCCGGAATGGCCAACTCCTTGCAGCGCGACCGAACATACGAGAGTGCGGTCTGCGCGCTTTCCTTCATCACGTCCCCGAGGTGACCGGTCAGCACCAGCTTGCCCTTGCCCGGCACGATGGACACCTCAATCGTCAACGTATCGCCGCCCGCCTCGGTCCAAGCCAGGCCGTTGACCACGCCGACCTGGTCGGTTTCCTCAATTTCGCCGTGACGAAAGATGGGCGGTCCCAGGAACACCGTCAGCACTTTTTCGGTGACGCTCACCCGCTTGTTCTCGCCGGCCGCAACCTTTCGGGCCACCTTCCGGCACACGGCCGCCAGCAGCCGGTCGAGCTGCCGCACACCTGCTTCGCGCGTATAGTCGCGGATGATGCGCAGCATCACGTCATCGGGCAGACGAATTTTGTCGCCCTTTAAGGCATGCTTCTCACGCTGCTTGGGAAACAGATGCCGCTTTGCGATCTCCAGCTTCTCGAGCTCGGTATACCCCGATAGATGGATGATTTCCATGCGGTCTCGGAGCGGTCCCGGGATGTCGTACACGTTGTTCGCCGTGGTGATGAACAGGACATCCGACAAGTCGTACGGGACCTCGATATAGTGGTCGGAGAACGTCGCATTCTGCTCCGGGTCGAGGACCTCCAGCATCGCCGCCGCTGGATCGCCGCGGAAGTCGCTGGCCATTTTATCAATCTCGTCCAGCAAAAACACTGGGTTGCGTTTGCCTGCCTGCTTCATGCCTTGAATGATGCGCCCAGGCATGGCCCCGATATACGTACGCCGATGCCCGCGAATCTCCGCTTCGTCCCGCACGCCCCCGAGCGAGATGCGAACAAAAGGACGGCCGAGCGACTTCGCGATGGACTTCGACAACGACGTTTTGCCCACACCGGGCGGGCCCGCCAGGCAGATGATGGGACCGGTCTGGCGTGACGCCAGTTTCTGCACCGCCAGAAACTCCAGGATGCGTTCCTTGATTTTCTCCAACCCAAAGTGTTCGTCATTGAGAATCCGCTCCGCCTTGGCCAAGTCCACCGAGGATTTGACCGACTCCAGCCAAGGCAGCCCGAGCAGCCAGTCAATATAGGTTCTGGCCACGGTGCCCTCCGCGGATGAAGCAGGAATGCGCTCCAGCCGCTCGATTTCCTTTTCGACACGCTCCCGGACCTCATTCGGCAGGGCCTTCGCGGCCAGCGCCTCGCGCAGTTCCTCAACTTCCGCGGCGCGCCCTTCGCGGTCGCCGAGTTCCTTCTGGATGGCTTTCATCTGTTCGCGCAGGTAATACTCCCGCTGCGTGCGCTCCATCTGCTTGCGGACGCGCTGGTGAATTTTGCGCTCCAGCTCCAGCACTTCCCGCTCGTCGGAGAGGATTTGCAGCAGCCGTTCGAGCCGTTCGCGCACGTCGAAGGCTTCGAGAATCTCCTGCTTTTCCTTGATTTTCAACGGCAGGTGTGACGCCACGGCATCGGCGAGACGCCCTGGTTCGTCGATGTCCAGCACACTGGCATACGTCTCCTGGTCCACCTTCTTGGACAATTTGACATACTGCTCAAACTGCTGCAGCACCGAACGGACCAGGGCCTGCAATTCTGGCGAAGCCGGAACCGCTTCGTCCGGAAACCGCTGGACGCGCACTTCAAACCAGTCCTCGGAACGAAGAAACGATTCAATGCGTGCGCGCTCGACGCCTTCGACCAGCACGCGGAAGATGCCATTTGGAAGTTTCATCATTTGCTTGACCCTGGCAATGGTGCCGACCGGATACAGGTCGTCAGCCGTTGGGTCGTCGATTTGAACGTCTTCCTGTGACGACAGCAGAATCAAGTGCTCGCCCAGCATCGCCTGTTCAAGTGCCTTAATGGACTTGTCACGGCCGACGTCAAAGTGGAGAACCATTGAAGGATATAAGAACAGCCCCCGAAGCGGGAGCAGTGGATATACGTCTTTCGCAGGTGAATCCGCGGCCATCTCCCCACCCCCATGCGTTCGCAGTGCCACGATGTGGACTATATTTTACAAAAACGGCCGGTCAAAGTCTAATCACTCGACCGGCCCCTGCACTTCCCGTGTCGTCTCAGCCAAAGTCCCGGCCTGTCTCTGGGCCGCCGGGCGTGCGGTTACGTCGTCGGCGGTGCCGCCGCGTTCATGGGCTGGGGCGGAACCACGACAGACGTGAACCCGGACGGTTTGTCATCTAATCCACCGACCAAGGACAGTTTCAGCACATCCTCGAACCGCTCTACAGGGACGATCTTCGGCGAACCATCGGCACGGAATGTCTCCTGCCAATTGTCGCGCGGGATGATGATGGTCTGTGCACCCGCCTCAATCGCCGCCTCAATCTTCGCCGGCACACCGCCCACAGGCTTTACCAGCCCGCGCAGCGAAATTTCACCCGTCATCGCAACCGTATTCAGGACTGGAATGCCCGTCACGGCGGAATACACGGCAGTAGCCATCGCAATGCCTGCGCTCGGTCCATCCACTGGCATCCCGCCCGGGAAGTTCACGTGCAGATCATAACCATTCACGTCGATTCCCATGCACCGGTTGAGCGCCGTGATCACGTTGTCGACCGAACTCTTTGCCATCGACTTGCGCCGCATGCTGCGGCCGCCGCTGCGGACGGTCTCCTCTTCGACCAGGCCTGTGATGGTGATGGAGCCCTTGCCGTTTGCGGGCTTTGCGGAGACCTCAATCTCCAGCAGCATGCCCGCGGACGGACCGTACACCGCGAGTCCGTTGACGACCCCCACCTGAGGCTGCGCATGGATGCGGTGTTCCAGACGCGGGCTGATTTGACTGAACTGGATGACCCACTGCACATCGACCAGGTAAATGCGGTTGCGCTTCTCCGTCAGGGCGAGCCCGCCGGCGATTTGCACGATATTCACCGCCTCGCGGCCGTTCGTCGCATACTTCGTGACCTCGTCAATCGCCGCGTCTTCCATCGGCATGCCCAGTTTCAAGGCGGCCCGGCTGACAATTTGTCGAATTTCTGCCTTATTCAAAGGCTTGAAGTAGATCTCCATGCACCGTGATCGAATCGCCGGCGGAATCTCCTCCGGCGACCGGGTGGTCGCGCCGACCAAGCGAAAGTCGGCTGGCAGCCCATTTTGAAAGACATCGTGAATGTGGGGCGGGATGGACGTGTCCTCGGAACTATAGTACGCACTCTCCAGGAACACCTTGCGGTCCTCCAGCACCTTCAGCAGCTTGTTCATTTGGATAGGGTGCAGTTCACCGATTTCGTCAATGAACAGCATGCCCCCGTGCGCCTTGGTCACCGCACCCGCCTTCGGCTGAGGAATCCCCGCCATGCCCATCGCGCCCGCCCCTTGATAGATGGGGTCGTGCACCGAGCCAATCAATGGGTCTGCAATCCCTCGCTCGTCGAACCTCGCCGTGGTCGCGTCCAGTTCGACGAATTTGGCGTCCGCCTGAAACGGCGACGCCGGGTTCTTCTTCGCCTCTTCCAACACCACGCGGGCCGCTGCAGTCTTGCCAACACCCGGCGGACCGTAAATCAGGACGTGCTGTGGGTTGGGTCCGCAGATGGCCGCGCGCAGCGCCTTCAGGCCGTCCTTTTGCCCCACAATGTCGTCCAGCGATACGGGCCGGGTTTTTTCCGACAATGGTTCACTCAGCGAAATCGTACGCATCTTGCGCAGCTTGTCGAGTTCCTTGCGCGATTCTTTCTCAATCGCATTGCGGTTGCTGTTTTGCGTCTTCAGGAGGTTCCAGAAATAAAGCCCGATCACCACGGCGAAGAACACCTGGATCACGGCCAAAATCGTAGCACTCACCAACAATCCCCTCTCTCGTCGGACCACCCTGCCCACCGGGCGCCCAGGTATAAACCGAAACGGATATGTTCAGTATGTCCAGGCAGATCTGCCCATAAACAGCAGACACACGTCAGTGAAGGCAGGTTTTGAATTCCTGATCGCCGACAAATGGGTGTATAATTGGTAACGGGTGAGCGCATGAATGCATATATGAAAGAATTTGCCAAGGACGCAAGACCGCTGTTCATCGGATTGGTGCTGGCTGCGGATGTCGTGGCCGCCGTCGTCCTGGGCGGCCTGCGTGGGTATCATCTCTCCATGCTCTATTACTTTTTGGGTGGTTTGCTCTTCTTTTTCATCATTGAGTACTTCATTCATCGGTTCATCCTGCACGGCTTGATGAAAATCGTGCTGCCAAAGGCCTACGAAGGACACGTGCAGCACCACATTGAACCGACCGAAATGAAGTACCTGCTGACGCCCAATCTGTACAACATTCCCGGTTACATCGCTGTTTGGGTCGTCGGCTGGCTGCTCACGAGAAATGTACCCTGCATGGCCGCATTCGTCGTTGGTACAAGTCTCTCGCAGCTCAACTATGAGTGGACGCATTTCGTTTCCCATCGTCCCATCATTCCACGGACCCGGTGGGGAAAATGGATGAAGAAGTTTCATTTGCTGCATCACTACAAAAACGAAAATTACTGGTTCGGCGTGACCCATCCCACGATGGACATCCTGTTTCACACCGATCCCGACCGTGATTCCGTACCGAAAGTGGACCCGCCGACCGAACTCCCGGCGCGGCACCGGGGCTTGTTCTAACGCTCTCACGCGCAGCTTGTTTTACAACACGCCGCGCGTGCCTGGCGCACGTACCTGATGAACTCGAACAGCCAGCTTGGCCTGCTTCGCGCCCGTCCGAATGGACGAGCCCCCTGAAGCAGGCTTTTTTCTGCCACAAAAAAGCCTCCCGGTTTCACATCACTGTTACCGGGAGGCTCTTGCATGCTGCGTCGCTGCGTCAGGCCGTTTCCTCAGACTTGCGAAGAATCTTTGTCGCCTTGCCGTCCTTGCCCAGCAGCAGAGGTCCAGCGGTGCGAGTCGCCGCTTCCTCCGTAATGATGCACTTCTTGACGTCTTCCCGTGACGGCAGTTCATACATCACGTCGAGCATGATGGACTCAATAATCGCTCGCAGTCCACGTGCCCCCGTGCCGCGCTTGATGGCTTCCTTGGCGATTGCGTTCAACGCATCCTCATGAAACTCCAGCGTCACGCCGTCCATCTCCAGCAGCTTCTGGAACTGTTTGACCAGTGCGTTCTTCGGCTCCAGCAGAATCCGGCGAAGCGCGGCTTCATCGAGTGCTTCCAACGTCGTCACCACCGGAAGGCGGCCGATAAACTCCGGAATCAATCCGAACTTCAGCAGGTCTTCCGGCAGGACTTTCGACAGCACATTATTGGAAGCCGCCTCGTTCGTGATGGAACCCGCTGCGCCAAAGCCGATGACCTTGTTCCCGAGCCGGCGCTTGATAATCGTTTCGATGCCGTCAAACGCCCCGCCGCAGATGAACAGGATGTTTGTCGTGTCGATCTGGATGAACTCCTGATGCGGGTGCTTGCGTCCGCCCTGCGGAGGAACGCTCGCGACGGTCCCCTCCAGGATTTTCAACAGCGCCTGCTGCACGCCCTCACCAGACACATCACGCGTAATCGACGGGTTCTCCGACTTGCGCGCAATCTTATCAATTTCATCGATGTAGATAATGCCCCGTTCGGCCTTTTCCACATCGTAATCGGCGGCTTGAATCAACTTCAGCAAGATGTTCTCGACATCTTCACCGACGTACCCTGCTTCAGTCAAGGATGTGGCGTCCGCAATTGCAAACGGAACGTTCAAAATGCGAGCCAGCGTCTGCGCCAGCAGCGTCTTACCGCTGCCCGTCGGTCCAATGAGCATGATGTTGCTCTTGGCGATTTCCACATCCTCGTTCTTCTGGCGGCCTGCGTTGATGCGCTTATAGTGGTTGTAAACTGCCACCGACAGCGACTTCTTTGCCGTTTCCTGGCCAATCACGTACTGGTCCAGAATCGACTTGATTTCTGTCGGCTTCGGTACGTCTTTCAGTTCAAACTCTTCGTCTTCGCCGAGCTGCTCCTCAACGATTTCGTTGCACAACTCGATGCACTCGTCGCAGATGTATACACCAGGGCCAGCAACCAACTTCCGCACCTGCTCCTGCGTCTTTCCGCAGAAGGAGCACTTCAGTTGGCCTTTCTCCTCGTTAAACTTGAACATGAGGTTCCCTCCCTTAATCGAGGTACGCACTTCCTCTGCACCACGCAAATCGGTCGTCCCAGTGCCATCCTCGGTCCTGGAGCGAGGACGCTGAACGTCCTTGCGAGTTATGACCGCGAGTGCAGAATGACCTCGTCAATCAGCCCATAGGCGCGCGCCTCATCAGCGGACAGGAAGTTGTCGCGGTCGGTATCGCGTTCCACCTTCTCCAAAGGTTGTCCGGTTCTCTCCGACAGAATGCGATTCAGCTTCTCTTTTGTCTTCAAAATCCAGTCCGCGTGAATCTTGATGTCAGACGCCTGGCCCTGGACGCCGCCAAGCGGCTGGTGAATCATGATTTCACTGTTCGGCAAAGCGTAGCGCTTGCCCTTGGCGCCTGCCGCCAGCAAGAACGCGCCCATGCTGGCTGCCATGCCGATGCACATGGTCGATACATCCGGTTTGATGTGCTGCATCGTATCGTAAATGGCAAATCCGGCGGTCACGGACCCACCTGGACTGTTGATATACAATTGAATGTCGCGTTCTGGGTCGTCAGCGGCGAGAAACAGCAGCTGTGCGACAATGGAGTTCGCGACGTAGTCGTCGATTGGCGTTCCCAACAAAATGATGCGGTCCCTCAGCAGCCTTGAGTAAATGTCGTAGGACCGCTCGCCGCGGGACGTTTGTTCGATCACGATTGGTGTCAGGCTCACAGGTATCCCTCCCCGCTTGGGTGACTTCGGGCTGGTTTGAGAAAACAAGGCACGAGTCCCGTGCCTTGTGTCATTCAGCCTTCAGATATATTGGTATTCTACACGAATTCAAACCAACTTGCCATGCTCAACGAGGAACGAAACGGTCTTTTTGGTGCGGATGTCTGACTTGAAGCCCTCGAGATTCGGATCCCGCAAGCCCAGCATCTGCCGGATGCGGTCCGTCGGCATCCCCGCGGACTCGGCAATCTTCTGCAGCTCCGCCTCGACCTCTTCATCGCTCGCTTCCAGGTTTTCCGCCTTCGCGATGGCATCCAGTACCAGCGTGGTGCGAACCGCTTGTTCAGCAGCCTCCCGGAACCGGTCACGCAGCTCTTGCTGAGTCATACCCGTGAACTCCAGGTACTCATCCAACGGAATTTGCTGCATTTGCAGCTGCTGCGCGAAGTCGCTGACCCGGTGGTCAATCTCATGCTCAATCATGACATCCGGAATCTCGACGGTCGCATTCTTCACAGCCTGTTCGACCGCCTGGTCCTCCAAGTACCGCTCATGGTCGTGCTTCGCGCGATGTTCCAACTGCTTGCGGACATCTGCCACAAACTCGTCGACCGTCTGGAACTCGGAGATTTCCTGCACAAACTCGTCATTCAGTTCACGGACCGACTTGCGTTTGATGTCGTGCAGCACCACGTGGAAAGACGCTTCTTTCGAAGCCAGGGACTTCACGTGATAATCTTCCGGGAAGGTCACGACGATGTCCCGTTCCTCGCCCGGCTTCATGCCAATCAGCTGGTCTTCAAAGCCAGCCACGAACATGCCCGATCCGACTTCCAATTGGAAGTTTTCCGCTTCCCCGCCTTCGAACGGCTCGCCGTCAATGGTGCCCTGGAAGTCGATGCTGACCGTGTCGCCCTTCTCGACTTCGCCGTCTTCAACCGGGTTGATCTCGGCGTGACTTTCCCGAATGCGGTCGATTTCCTCGCTGACCGCCTCGTCCGTGACCTCGAAAGGCTTGTCTTGAATTTCGATGCCCTTGTACTCACCCAGTTGTACTTCCGGCCGCACCGTGACAGTCGCCTTGAAAATGAACGGCTTGCCGGCTTCCACCTGAACCACGTCCACCGACGGCTGCGCGACCGGGTCAATGCCGGACTCCTCCACAGCCTTTTCATAGGCTCTCGGCAGCAAGTAGTCCACTGCGTCCTGATACAGGGACTCTACGCCAAACCGCGACTCGAAAATCTTGCGCGGGACTTTACCCTTTCGAAAACCGGGTACCGAGACCCGTTTTACAATCTTCTTGAATGCCACATCGAGTGCTTCAGCAAACTCGTCGCGCTCCACTTCGACCTCGAGCACGCCGACGTTCGCCGACGTCTTTTCCCACTTCACCGTCATTCACTATTTCCTCCCCAACACTTCATTGCAAGAGACCGTACACAAGACGCATGTGCGAGTGTTATACAGTACGACATTTTACCATCTTGCGCAAAGCATCTGCAACGTCGAGTTTTCAGCACCTGGCGGCCCGCGGTTCAGAGCGTCCGAAAACGCGCCTCCAGCAAAAGAGCCCGCACCAAACGTGTGCAGGCACCAGGCATTGACTGGCGTCTCAGGAGGGATTCGAACCCCCGGCCCACAGCTTAGAAGGCTGTTGCTCTATCCAGCTGAGCTACTGAGACATAACTGGAGCGGGCGATGGGAATCGAACCCACGCGACCAGCTTGGAAGGCTGGAGTTCTACCATTGAACTACGCCCGCAGGATGCGCAGCCATCCCATCGCTGTGCGCAAACCGTGTTCACGCAACATAAACCAGACGGGGATGACGTTGTTGGCACAGATCAGTGTAGACGATGACCAAATCCAGGTCAAGCGAACGCGAACCAAATGTGATTTGCCGAAACGGATTTGCCGGAGCTTACTTGGCCGAGATGGCCGCGGTCAGCAGCGAATCCGAAATCATGTGCCCTGTGACGGTCCAGTGTGATACCCTGACGTCATAGCCAGTTGGATTCGCGGTGATTTCCAGCAGTGCAAAGGTCCGTTCCCGCCGCCCGCGCGGACTGGACAAGCTGCCAGGATTCACGAACAGCACCCCGTCCTCAAACACAGCCATCGCGCGGTGCGTGTGTCCAAACACCACAATCTGCGCACCTGTGCGGTCTGCGCGCGCCCGAAGGTCGGCGAGTCCACCCTTCACCCGATCACGGTGCCCGTGCGTCACGAGCAGAACTGGGCCGAAGCTGGTCAGCACACGCTCTTCCGGAAAGTGGTCTGATGCCGAATCCCAGTTTCCGGCTACCCCGAGCACAGGCCAGCGAACTCGTTCGGCCAGCCAGGCGGCATCCGCCGTTTCATCCCCGGCATGGATGACCGCATCCACCGGCTGCGCGGCCTTGACGGCCATCAGCAGTTCATGCCGAAACCGATGCGTATCACTCACCAGGCAAAGCCGCATTTACAATCCCTCCCACACCTCCATCAATCGACTCACCGCGCGCGCCCGATGGGAGATTTGGTTTTTCTCCGCTTGCGACAACTCGGCGAATGTCTTGTCCACTGCCGGAAGATAGAAAAGCGGGTCGTAGCCAAATCCAGCGCCGCCGCGAATGGACGTCGTCACCCGGCCAGCCACCTCTCCGCGCACCACGAGCACATCCCGGCCGTCATTACGCCACACGGCCAACGCGCAGACAAACTTGGCACCGCGCGCCGGCTCCGGGACGCCCCGAAGCTGTTCCAACAACTTCCGGTTATTGGCCGCGTCATCGCCATGCGTACCCGCGAAGCGGGCAGAATGCACACCGGGCGCGCCGCCCAGCACGTCGACGCAAATCCCGGAGTCGTCCGCAATCACCCAACCGTCCACCTGTCTTCCGTAATACAGCGCCTTTTGAATTGCGTTTTCTTCGAATGTACTTCCTGTTTCCGGCGCCTCGCCCGCTTCATCCGGAACCGGACGCAGCGTCAATCCGAACGGCCGAAACAGCTCGTCAAACTCCACCAGCTTATGCCTGTTTCTCGTCGCCAGGTATACCGTCAAACCATCCGTCCCCCTTTCACCAGCACACTCAGGGGTTGCTGCACCGACGTGACATCCACAGTCTTTGGCGACTCGTTCAGCCACTGATGCAGCGCGTGGCGCATGCGCGACCCGTCCCCGCTCGTGAAAAAGCGATGGTGCACCGGTCCACGTTCGGCGTTTCGCAGCGCACCCAGCTGGTTCAACTCCCTTTGCACTTGCCGTGCCGTTTCATGGGCGGACGAAATCAACCGAACCGAAGGACCCACGACGCGCGCAATGGCGTCAGACAACAACGGGTAGTGCGTACAGCCTAGGATGAGCGTATCAATGTCCTGTCCCAGCAGGTCATGCAGCGAGTCCTCAATGATGGCCTGTACGGCGGCGCCCGCCACCACCCCTCGTTCGACCAGCGGGACAAACCTCGGGCAGGCGGCGCTGAATACCTTCGCCTGCGGTGCGATGGCATGAATGGCCGTTTCGTAGGCACCACTGGCGATCGTCACCGCTGTGCCAATCACGCCAATGCGTTCCGTCCGCGTTGCCAATACGGCGGCTCTGGCACCCGGTTCAATGACGCCCAGCACAGGGATGTCATAGCGCTGCTTCAACAACGGCAGCGCAGTGGCCGTCGCGGTGTTACATGCGACGACAAACATCTTGACATCTAAATCATAGAGATAGTCCAGCACTTCCCGGGAGAACGTGCGAACTTCTTCCGGCTCCCGGTCGCCATAGGGGCATCTCGCAGTATCTCCAAAGTAATAGATTTCCTCGTCAGGCAGCAAGTCACGGATGGCGGATACGACGGTCAGGCCGCCGACCCCAGAGTCAAAGACTCCGATTGGGCGGTCGTCCCCTTGGCTGTTCTGCACTCCATCTCTCTCCTCATCGGCATCGCTTCTAGGGTGTTGATTCACCTTTCTATGGTATAGCTCCAGCAACAATAAAGCTACCCCTACAACGAGCGTAGGGGCATCGTGATCAGATAGTCAACTCACCCATGCGAACAAGTTCGACGACAGCTTGGGAACGTCCTTTTACATTCAATTTTTTCATCACATTAGAGATATGGTCACAGGTGTACTAAGCAAGCCAAGAATAACGAACTTCTACGTTTCCCATAGCGTCAAACTCGATGCGGTCAATAAGTTTTCGCAAGGCTATACGCTGTGTCATTTCGTCGTAATCGTCCAAGTTTAAAAACACGTTCAACGATTGGCGTATTTCCTGAACCTTACGTGCTGCATCCTGCTCACGTTGTTCTGACGTTTCTACACTAGAGATTTCCTTCTTTAACTGTTCGGCTTCCTGTCTTAACTTTGTCTGACGCTGCTCGACCAGTTCACGCGGAAACAAACCAGTGCTAAACGCCTCTAAATTCTTCATCTGTTGCTCTTGGTTAGCTTCTAGTTGTCGTTTCAATGCTTCAAGGCGTTGCTGTGACCCCTCTTGTCCTGAACGTGCTGTTGTAAGAATCAACGTTGCAATTTGATCTATATCCCGCTCGGAATGCGCGATTGAACGTAAATCTTCAAGTATTCCATTCAGAACGTGTTCGTATTTGACAGACTGATGATTCGGGCAGGCATATTTACCGATGCGACGAGTAGCGGCACAAATCACGTATTTGTACGTGTCTCTGGTGCCTCCAAGTTTCCCTCGCCCACTAACAATCATCGAACCCCCGCAATTCTTACACGTCATAAGTCCTGCAAGCAGATTCGATGTTCTTTTGATCCCCTTGTTCTTCGCCTTCCTATTGAGCATGTCTTGTACTCGATTGAATGTGTCTGTGTCTATAATCGCTTCGTGTGCCCCGTCAATGACAACCCATTCATCCTGGTCCCGCACTGATTGACGCTTGACGATTGAATCAGCTTGTCGGGATACCTTGTAGTCCGTGGCTATTTGCCACCGGTGAGCAATGAGCCTGCCGATATACACTTCATTATGTAGAATTGCGTTTATCGTGGACGCGCCCCATAACGTATCCTTTCCTTTACGGGCCTTCGTAGCTGTAGGAACTCCACGCATATTCAGTTGTTCAGCAATTGACTTCGAGCCGTTGCCATTGAGGTACATTTTGAAGATGTCTTGAATAATTGCGGCTTCGGTTGGATTTGGTATTAGTTGCTTGTCCGCATTTTTGGTGTAACCGTAAGGCACCACGTTACCGATATGGCGTCCCCTCTTAGCGGCTTGCCGCAGACCGCGCTTAATTGCAAGTGACATTTCTTTTGATTTATGGGCAGCCAGCATGGTATAAACCGTGAATAACTGTTCACTGTTCCTGCCTTCGATTGCCGAATCGTACCCTTCCTCAATACTTGCAATACGGATACCATAAACAGATTCAAGCTTTTTTCTCATCGAAAAAACGTCTGCCATATCGCGACCGAAACGGCTGACCGCAGTAAACAATACTGCTTCGAACTTCCCCAACCTGGCATCGTTCAACATCCGTTTTACTTCGTGGCGGTTCTCCATTTCAGTACCGGACAATCCAGCGTCATTGTATACGAGGGTGTCATCAGTGGTTAGCCCCTCGGCTTCAGCATACTCACGACACGCTGCAAGTTGATGTTCTGGACTGTACTTCTGTGAGTCCAAGTCCGTACTAACCCGAACATAAATAGCCGCTCGATTCAATACCCTCACCTCTCATTTATGAGGATACCAAACCCAACAATTTCCGTAAACAAATTACTCATGTAATTTTCAAAGACGCGGACAACACGTACTAAATTGTTTAGTTGGAGTACTTCCGTATAAGGGCTTCGGTCACAAGTTTATATATGTCGTCCATGACCTCATCGAATGTCGGGGCGTTCTCCCTGTGGGCGTAAAAAATCATCTTATGTCCATCAGGAAGGGTTTTTTCGCGTAGCTTGACGTACTCACAATCTTCTTTGGAGTCCACGGCAGCACCACTCCCAGGATTGCAAGATACGACATTGGTATGCGGTACTGCTTGAACATCTTTACTGCCGATCTGCCCCACAGTGCCACCCCCTACGCTACGCATATTCATTGCCGCTTGTTTAACTTGAATGAACTTCTCATGGATATATACAGTTCTCAGGCATCTAGATTGGAACGGGAACAAAATAAATGTGTCGGATTAGTTGTACATGGAATTTATAGCTGAAAATTCCGTAACGAGATGTATAATAGATGTGATCTGAATATTCTTGACAGGAGATGAACACGGGTGAAAAAAGACATGGTAAAAGGGATTGTGGTCGGTTTAGCGGGTGGACTCATTTTGGCGGGGGGTTCAGCATACGCAGCAGGTACATACGTGAAGGCTCAACTTAGTGCTCCAGCGTCATACGTTTTGAACGGCAAACAGTTGTCCACGTCTCCACGGTTGGTGTACCAAGGAACTTCCTACGTTCAGCTATACAGTATTCAACATGCCTTACAGCAGGCAGGCTTAGGCGCTACGTGGGATGGAAGCAAGAATCCTGGAGTGTTCTCCATCACAACTCCTAACGGAACTACGGCGGCGAATCCCATTTCGTACTCTGATGTCATTGTCAAAAGTGATGGTGCAGGCGGAACAGAAGTAGACGGGCTTGCTACTAACAATTCAACTCAAACCCACAGTTTCTTTATCGTTGTTTCGTTCTTTGACGCAAACGGAAAGCTTTTGGGCGTCGCCAATGGAGCAGTGAATGACATTGAACCTGGACAAAGCATCACTTGGCAAGCCTTAGCAAATGGAGATTATACAAACGCGGCAAGCAACAAAGTGGAGACGCAAGATCTGTCCTAACCGTAGAGAATGAGATATATTTAAAGAGACAAAACGCCCTTATTGGGCGTTTTGCGCTTCGTTGTCATCAACACATTTCAGCTTCACTTTTATTCCGTACTGCTTCCACACCCACGTTTCCAGCACGTTCTTTATATATTCCTCAATGGGTATTGCATCTTCTGAATACTTTATAACAAGGCCGTTCGTTGTAATGCCTCCACTCTTACGCGCCACGTGTTCACCCCCTCCACATGGCTGTAAATATACCACTATGAAGTAAACCATCCCAGCCGTGGTTAGACGACCGAGACGGTTTTTCTTTAACTGATTGCCCGTGAAAGTTGTACCTTTAAGGCTTGGGCTATCTTGTTTGCGTCACCGTTTGGAACAGTGATGTTGATGTTACCGATTGTGACGTTGTTACCGCCCATGCCTGCTCGACTTAGATTTGAAGGCAAGCCGACACTATAACCGCCACCGTTCAGATTGTTCAACCCCTGCAACGGCACGACTGCCTCAGGGGAACCGCCTTCGCCCAATACTGCAAGAGTGGGCTTAGTTACGATACCGCCTGCAGCAAAGTGTGGGATGTTCGGCGTTGCCGTAGATGCGCTTGGTACACTCGGCATCTGAGGCGTCGGAGGCTTCTGCGAGAAGATGGACACGATTTTATTCCAGATATTCTGTGCCGCAGTAACTAACCCATCAAACGCGCCTAGAACGCCTTTAATGAGTGCGTTGATGGCATCCATTACGACGTTTTGCAAGTCTTGGACAATGTTGCCGATACCATCCTTTAACGCATTCCAGATGTTCAAAGCCATTGTCTGAAGGTCCTTCCATGCAGTAGACCAATGGCCTGTGAGCAACGCCAAGCCGATCTCAATAATCCCGCTGACAAGATCCCAAGCAACTTTCACAATCGTTTCGATGGTATCCCATGTCAGTTTGAAAGCTGCTTTAATGAGATCCCAAATACTCGACCATGCTGCCTGAAATGCCTGTAGAGCAATCTTCATCGTTATCCACATAGGCAACACTGAAACCTCGATAATTACCTTCATGGCTTGCCACGCAGCCTGGAAAATCTGCTGTAGTTCAGGCCAGATTTGTCTCCAGAAGTTCGATATAGCTGTGATACCCTGCATTAGCGTTGGCTGGATGTAATTCCAAGCCGCGTCTACGGCGTTTTTGATACCGTTCCACACGTCGGAAAAGATTTGTCCCATTGCCTTTAGAACTTGTGGAATATTGATACCAAAGTTTTGTTGAACCCATTGGACGACCTGCTGCCAGTGCGTGATCAGAAGTGTGACGAGTGTAATCACACCCGCAATGACAAGACCCCAAATTCCAAGCATACCGTTAGCGGCTACTCCGGCTTCCTCTTCTGCCGTGGACATCGTGAATAAGCCCTTAACGAAGTTTGGTATAGTCTCGGTTATAAACGTACCTATCCTTGTACCTACGTTTGATATCGTCTCACCGATTAAAACCCAACCGGGACGCATGAACGCCACAGCTGCTGCTGTCGTCAACAATGTACCCGCGAGTATGGCAAGAGCAGATCCAACGCCTACGATGATGAAAATTGCATGCTGCATCCAAGGGGCTAGATCCTTGAACTTTCCAGCTAGTCCCTGTAGCCCCTCAACAATGTTGTTCAATATCGGCATCATGAATGTAGCCATTTGAGTACCGATGGTTTGAAGCGTAGAGGTAAATTCTTTCAAGTGGCCCTGTAGGTTATTCATCTTTTGTGCCGCTACTTCTGCTGCAGAGGTATTAGCCATTGATTGCGTCAATGCGTCCCATCTCTGTTTTGTTGTACCCGCAATAACCTCCATACCCGACAAGGCGTAAACGCCAAACATTGTCCGTAAAGCATTTTCCTTCTGTGCAGCCGTTAAGCCCTCTAAATGAGAATGAAGGATATCCACGATATCCCCCATTGACTTCAGAGTGCCGTTGGCGTTGTAAAACAGGTTCGTACCGTTTGCAGTTACCAAACCAAGCTGTTTAAATTCGGCGGTAGCTGCTGCTGTACTCGGCTGAAGGTTCATCAACATGCGGCGTAATGTAGTACCCGCCTGACTGCCTTTAATACCATGCTGAGCAAGTAACCCCAACGCTTGTGATACGTCGTTTACGTTCAAGCCTAACTGGCTTGCCAAAGGACCAACATATTTCATGCTGTTGTAGAAATCAGACATTGAGATGTTGGCTTGATGGAGGGCACCGGATATAGCGTTAATGACGGGAGTCATCTGTGAGCCATTGAGGTTAAATTCATGGATAACGTCCGTAATTACTGTACCGGTGTCAGTTAGTGAAGTGTCCGTAGCTTGTGCAAGCGTAATCGTAGCCTTTGCAGCCCCACCGTATATCTGCTGATACGACAGTCCTTGCTTCGCGAGGGCTTGCATCATATCAGATATGTCGTTCATGCTGAATAGCGACGTTTGATCCAACTGCATGGCGAGGTTAGACAGGTTCTTAATGTTTTGGGCGGTATCCCCTCCGGTAGTCTTCAATGCTGCACCAACGCGGGACATCATAGCCTGGAAGTCCATCGCAGACTTGATAGCACCCGCGAATAGTTCTGCACCCTTCACGCCTACCTCTGTCATGCTTGCACCCAACATCTGAATACCAATCAATCCAAGCATCTGATCCTGATGATAGGTACTCGCCGCTTTAGCAGCCGTATCCAATGCTTCCGACTGTGTACGTAATGCCCCTGCTTCACTCTCAATAGCCCGTGTAGCTTCTGATGTTGTAGTTGCCGTCTGGCGAACGGCTGTATTGAGCGTGTCAAAACTCTTTACGGCAGTATCCGCAGCATCACTCGCAACCTTTCCAACATCGCTGAAACTCTTGGTCATTTCGTTTGCACTTTCTGCGACCATTTGCGCCTGTTTGCTGGCGTCACTACCCAACGTAGACAAACGTCCTGATGCGCCTGCTATTGAATCGCCCATCTCCGCGATACTGCGCCCGAAGTCCCCCAACGATGTAGCCGCTTCTGCAAGTCTGGACATCAGTGAGGATACTGTCTCAGACAGATCAGAAATGCCCTTGGCTACACCGTCTATTGCTTCTGTTGCTGACTGGTTATCACCAGTGATAATAAGTTGTAGTTTCGATTCACTACTGGTTGCCAACGAATTCTCACCCCTTTATCTGCAAACAAAAAGCCGTTACCCTGTTGGTAACGACCGAACACAGACGACCTTTCCGACTACTGCAAAAAATTTTCGAGCGGGTTTTGTAAAATCAGATTTGGCTTTTGTCCAGAGGGGGTGGCCTCCCTCTCAGCCTCCACTTGCTTTTCGTAGTACCGCTGAACCTTTTCCAACAGGTGCATCAATCCCATATGTGCCGCCATCGACATTGACCGCTTGGGATTTCGTACACCGAGAAAGTAAACCTCCAACTTCCACATTTCCTCGTCTGACAGTACAGGACGTGAAAGACGTCTTAATTCCTGCTTGCGTTCCTCTGAAAAGTTCACGCTGATCTCTCCATTTCAAATGGCGGTTTATCTTCCCTTATCGGTTCTGCTTCTGACTGCGACGCCTTAACTGCTTTTACAACGTATCGAAGACGTGTTTTAAACAACGTTTTTAGTCCATCTAGGTTGAAATGGTTGTCCTGTTCGAGTGCAAAAAGGACGCATTCAATAGGTGACGGTTCTTGGTGTGCAAGTACGCTAAGATAGGCCGTCTCACCCTTTCCCGTCCGAAACTCAGTAAGGTAAAGTTTGCGGTTTCCGTTCCGACGATTCCACGTTGGATCTTTGATAGTGACAACTTGCACCGCTACCGGCTTGATTTGTCGTTTTTTCAGTTCGGACGTAATTACCGCTTCTACTGTCATCCAATCGCTCCTTAGTTGACCTTTTGATTTCGATTCAAACGTGCGTAGAACGCCTGCCGTATGGCTCAGCGCGGCCACGAAAGATTACCGACTAGGGGGGTATGCCTAGCTAGTTATTGCACCTTGTCCACTTCTGAGTGAGTCATATTCCGCCGACGCCAAGCAGTAACCACAGCCGCAGCTTGCTCTAGTTCTTCAAACAAACCTAAGTAATACTTCTGCCTGTTCAGCTGTGCCTGAGCAACATACTTACCTTTGTTGTTTAATGAGACACCGCGAATACCGGTCCTGTTGCTTCGTAGTAATCCACGATTCTGCATCCGTTCTGACACTGTGACATTCCGCAAGTTACACAAACGGTTGTCTGTTGTATCACCGTTGATGTGTTCGCAATACAATTCGTCCGGCGTTTCTGCCAGGACGCGGGACAGATACATCAGCCGACCGTTTGGGCTGTCGCTTCGTGCCACAACTTGAATACCGCTGTGCATCTTGGCAGCGTACCAACGGCGGTTAATGCCTTGCAGTTTGACTAACGAACCACAATCAATGATGGTGGTGAACTGCTCACCGTCCCGCTGTTGGAGATATACAAGGATTGAACCGTCATCCAGTGGTTCAAAATCGTTCTTCATATAAGCCTCCTATACGCGTTTCTAACTGCTAACAATCCAAGGGATGACTTACGATACCTGACCGGATATTGAGGTTGCGGAAACCCTCATTACACGGGCTTACAGCACCACAGAAACGGTGTTTTGGCGTCTAATTTCCTACATCGTTCATGCAGTTGCGTCTGTCGAACTGCGCCTCTTACGTGCGCTCAGTTTGGTGGATTCCCGTTTTGCAATAGCACTGCATGACTCGCAATACTGCTGTCGGTTGCTGTTCTTGGTTATTGGCTTGTTGCACTTTACACAGGTGCCGCTGTTGGGGCTGTCTGAATCAACGGCATTACGCCGTGCCCAATACGTCCGTTCCAAATCTGCATCCATTGGCAATACCGCCTCTTCGAACCAAGGACATAACGCTTTCTCGCCATTTGGCCTGAAGAACACGCATGTTGTATTTCCGCCTGGTTCGATATAGCATCTATCCTCATGGTGGAAGTTGCAGCAGTTCCGTTTTGCATGTTGCTGAATTTGCTTATGGACATCCATCGAAAAATCATCCTCCCGAATGTTACACAACTAGATTCTGTCACATTGGCGAAAAGCCGAAATTCCGCGTCCTATCAACACTTTTGGGCTATTTTCAAAACTAGCCTAAAACTCGGTTGACATCGAATGTTACATATCGTATTCTAAATACAAGTTAAGTAACATTGGAACGGAGCGGATGAAAGATGCAAACAGTACAACCGATTAGGGACAAAAAGAAGATTGAAAGCATGAAGAAGATCCTGAAGGCGGGTAGCTTACGTGATTACTGTTTGTTCGTTCTCGGCATCAACAGTGGACTGCGTATCAGCGATTTGTTAGCACTGCATTTGTCCGATGTCGTGGACGAAGCGGGGAAAATCAAAGACCGTATTACGCTACGTGAGAAGAAGACAGGTAAAGCGAAGGATTTCCCACTCGGAGACAATGCGAAGAAGGCCATTAGCGAGTTTCTGAAAGAACGTCAGAAGTTTTCGCTGAATGAAGCCTTGTTCAACAGCCGCAAGGGCGGTACATCGATTACACGGCAACATGCCTGGAGAATCATCAACGAGGCGGCACGCAACGTAGGAATTACAGAAGAAATCGGTACGCATACGTTACGTAAAACCTTCGGCTACCACGCGTATCAGTCCGGTGTAGACATTACACGCATTCAGAAGCTCTTGAACCACTCTGCACCATCCATCACCCTCGCTTACATCGGCATTACGCAAGAAGAACTGGACGATGTTTACCTGAATATCAACCTGTAAGACTGGAGGCGGCTTGAGCTTAACGGTTCAGGCCGTCCTTTGCTTCGATTATGCCCGCCAGTATTGTAAAGTCGAACGGGATTTCTCTCTCTGCGCGGCTTTGCATCTGACGGTCACTAAGCACAGGATATTCATCCGGGTTTTTATCGGCAATTCGCCCCATGTAGTCCTTCAGCAAGTATGCAGACAACTTCTCTAACTCCGTATTACGCCCAATCATCGGCTTTCCCTTAGCGTTGACGCCTTTCCACTGCTCGGGTAATTTGGTTGTTAGAATAGCCTCAACTTCTTTTAGTCTTTCCTCGTATGGCTTTACTTTGCGGGCTATAAATGTCACCCCAATTTGGCCGACCTTTATTGTCAGATATCGCACGTATCCGAATACACCTTTTGTTACGTAACGCGTGCGAACGCCCGTCATAATCACCGCAAATTGACGTTTATTCGCCTTAACTTGCCTGTCTAAACTGTGGGGAGACGCTGAATAACTTGATACTGCCCAACGGTTCACGCTGCAGGATACCGCGTTCACACAGTTGTTCCAACGCCTTACCAACGTGCTTTTTATGCAAACCGGCTATGTCTGCAATGTCTTTCACCATTGCTGCCCGTTGGTGATCGCGAGTAAGGATCTGTCCGTTGGCGTTGACGTGCGGCAAGATTGTCAGCAGTACTTTCACCTCCTTACTTCGGATTTGTTGTTCGCAGATCAGTTCGTTGATGTAGCGCAGGAGTCGTTCCAGGTCGATAACCGCGCTCATGCTAAACTTCTCCTTTCGTTTGATTTGCTGTGGACTATTCGATGTGATAGAACAGTCTCACAGGAGAGACAAAATTGTCCCTCTATAAATAGCCAGGGTTGAAATGGAAATGACAAGGAGATTTTTGCGTTTTGGACGTGTTTTTTCCTGAAAATGTATCAGATCGACACAAATTTGTTGCAATTATCAGATTATTTGTATACACTTGTCCTGTTTCTATACCTGTTTTCAATTATTTACCAGCGGTTTCGTTCAGAACGGCGTGTAGTGCGTATTTTTGAAGGTCAAACAGTGAAATAAGGTGTTTATACCTGAACGGGTACTTATACCCCTAAATCATGCGTATAGCGCGCTCATTTGAGGTAAAGACAGCGTTCTAAGCGTCAAGGTTCCCGGGAATATGATTCGTACTTCTCTTGAAGCGATTTACGATACCTCCGAACGGTTTTAGGATCACGGACTTGAAGAATGTCCATCAGTTCTTCAGTAGTCATTCCTGGATCGTTGTAGGTCGCTCGAAGCAGTCTTTGTTCTTTTTCGGTAAGTCCACCCTTTTCCATGAATTCATCGACCCAAATATCAACGATGGTATCAGATTCAAACTCGGTCACATATCCTGCAGCAGTCGCTATTGTCTCGAACTTGTCAGGTCCAAACGCTTCTACCGTAACTTCCTTTGACTTGTCTTCCCCGACATAGGTTTTCTTCGGCTTTTGTCGTTCTACCAGACTTAGGGCACGTCGTTTGATCGCTATCCTCAACGTCATTAGATACGGATAACCATTGTATGGCTTCTGAGAGATTGTATAAGCCAGCATGAGGAACTCCGATTCAAAGTCCTGACGTGTCACCCCAAACCGAGCGTATTTCTTCCCGTACTCCTTGGCACGGTATTTAACGTATGACAAAACCGCCTTTAACAGCTTGTCGTCATCACCTTCAAGGTACAGACGTTGAATTGACTGTTCCCAAGTCTCAACGTTTCGTCTACGCTTCAGTTCCGTAATGCTCTCCGTCTCAACGATCTTTGTTGCAAGTCCCAATGCGGTATTTGTCCACCTCTCTAAAAATTTTTTCAAATCTATGCCCTACTTTGCACGTGTGTTTGCGATAAGTATTGTAGACGCCTCCCGAAGGGAGACTGTATATAGAGGGTGTATACAGTAATCAGACAGGCTATATAGCCCCCGACGCTCTAAACGGTATTAAACTGTAATCTAACGTGATAAAGATAAGCCCCCCGTCCATTGGAACGAGGGAAATACACAATCTACACTTCATAAACAGGTGTACGAATATCAGTCCCTGCTACATGAAACACATATCCATCACCATCACGGCGTATAAACTGCATCCATTCGACATACTCAGGTAAATTGCTGTCTGCATCCGTCAATACATCAATGGGACCACCCATAAATTCCTCTAGTTGTTGTACGCTATCCCACTCGTTCAATAAATCAACAAAGTACATGATCCCGTCCTGAACGAAGTACGCCACTGAATGACTAGCTGTTGTAATCGTTCCCCATTCTTCTGCGTCTGGAATGGCTTTACGTATCAACTCATACATGAAATCCACAACCCAATGACAGCCTGCTTTCAGCTTGTAATATGCCATGTCTCCTTTTTGTGGTTCGTATTTCTTGCTAATCCGTTCATATAAGGCTGTGTATTCATCTGATTCCATGAAGTAAACCCACACTTCGTCCTCTTCAACGTCTGGATGAGCGTTCAAATATTGACGCTGGAACACTTCTGCCTCGGCCTGAAATTCCTCGTCCTGTTCAACCGTGTCCTGAAGGTCTAGCCAGAACCAGCCCGCATCCGTTAAAGCCCATGGCCCGCCGTCTTTGTCTTCGTTCCACGGTGTACGATCTTCAAATGGGTACGGTGGGCGGTTGGCCTTCCATGCGTCCATACCGTTTTGTAGAGCCTGTCTTACTTCAGGATGGTTCAGAAACGGTTTGAACGTATCCCAACGTTCCTTGAGTGGATAGATGGCCTTATTGATCATGCCGTTACCTCGTCGTCATCATGACCGACATAGTGCTCGTCTCTTTCGCGGTGGTAGCTGTCCTCCAACTCTTCAACCAACGCTTTAAACGCTTCTTCTTCCGTCATGTTGCTGTGATTTGCACGAAATTGCGTAAGAATCTCGTTCCATTCACGGTCCATGTCCACGCCTCCCTGTTTTTGTCTTACATCTGGTTATTGCGTTCTCAACTGCCTGGATTGGCATTGAGTAAAACTTTTTTCATTTGTATATACAGTTCTCAAAGCGTCAGATTGGTATGGGCAAAATAAAAATGCAGGCCGTATGTGACCTGCATTGGTTCTTGCGTTTTGGGGCTAATGTAATATGCTATCATCATCGATAGACAACGGGGAGGGGATCACATTGGAACCTTCAAATTCGGTCCGGGTCGTGGAGTTCGGAGCCAATGGTCGGACCATCTTCTCAGGAAGTGTAGACGAATTCGAAGATACGACGGGTATCCGGCTAGCCTTCGGTCGTGCTGTAACCGGATCGACATTTGAACACGACGGCCATACATATCAAATCATACAGTCCACGGCTAGTGGAGCAGCCCATACCGTCTACGAACTTCAAGTTAAGAGAGTGTATGAATAAAAAGTCTTGCCGTGCAGTTCGTGATTGGACCGGGTATGGCTGCCCGGTCCTTCGTTGTTCTTAATACGGATGAGCAAAACGCTTCTCATCCGGCACTCAGTTGTTGCTTATCTTTCTGTATCTGTATCTGTTTGTCCTTTATGAGCAATTCGGCCAACCTTTTGTGGAACTGCCTTACCTGTTCCCGACGTTCTTCTTCCGTTGTGTAATCTGGTGGAGCAGCATAAACGTATGTCGGTCCAGATTCAGATTCAAACGTATATATCAGTCGTGCGCCTTCTGTCATCATTCATCAACTCCTGACGCTAAATCAGCGTACCATAACGTTCTATAGCTTCTCGTTTCTTCCTTAATTCCGCCTTGTTATCCTGTCGTATCTGCTCATTTATGATTATCCACTTTGCAGCAGTCTCTACGAGTCGTACCGGGTCTTTGTATCTGAAACGCGGCCCTCGGAACGGGCAGACATACGGACGTCCCCCGCGTCCTGTATGCAATCTTGTGTACGTGTTGCCTTTTCCGAACAAACCGCGTATCAGGCTGCTGTATGCGGTCTGTAACACGTTCTCGGACATGTCTCCAGCGTTTTTGACTACTCGCGCCCATATCTGTTCAACGTCCGCCTGAGACAGTTCCTCAGCGGCTCTAACGCTCGTTGGCTGCAGTTGCTTGCGTAATGTTGCGTTCTCCGCTTGCAATACGGCAATTAGCCGTTTGGCTTCTGCCAACTCTTGTTGCAGCGGCCTAATTTCATCTTGTGTATCATCTTGTGTGTCAGGCAGTGACTGTCCGAAATATTTACTGCAACGTTTGCCGTTCTGCAGGCGTGTACCGTAATAGTATGGACCGTGCCCCTTGCCAGTGTGACAGACTTTACAGTTCCCCTTACCGCACTTGCGGTATTGCGGTACTACACTCCAGCCGTCAATATGGACAGCCACATTCTCACTTCCTATCTTGTATGTATCTTGTATGTATTATAGTATGTCTACACCCGTAGTACAAACTGCCCTAACTGGCTGACGTCACAATCATGAATTTTTTTCTATGGATTAGGAGGAAACATTACCCGGGCGTCGAATAGTCCATATAAGCAACATTTAAGTTTATGTTAAGCGTAATACAACACCACTTAACTCCATTTTATTATGAAATCGAGGTGATGAATTGTCGACGAAATACTTACGTTTGAACAGGTAGCAGAGTTGTTGGAAGTCAGTAAGAACACGCTGATTCGGTTATTGGCAGAAGAACGCATTCCGGCCCGTAAAGTCGGGCGAAAGTGGCTATTCAGTCGTGAAGCGTTGATACAGTGGATTGCTGAAGGAGATTCACGGCAGTACGCAAGGAAGAATGAACAAGAGGAACAGTAAAGGACCGCTCGATCAGCTTGGCGGCAGGACGAGCAGTCCCTACGGTTGCACCCCAAAGGATGCGTGAAATTAATTATAGCGCAATCCCTCCGGTTAATGCAACCAAAACCACAAATTTGGAGGGGTTTACTATGTCTACAGTCCAATTATCAAAGATCGTAGAAGCGGTACACGAAGCCAGCAACGGATACAGAAGGTCCGAAATCAAGTTACTGCAGCAATTGATCGGGCTTCAGAAGGGTACATCCACTCTAGACAACGCCATAGAAGCAGTTATACAGATGAACGCAATTCTTGCTGAAACTGCCTACCACATGGGCATGGTAAACACTGAACGTCAACGCCTCACATTCGTACTACAGGCTAAACCGCTAAACCTGGAACCAGAACAGATTAAATCCACTCTCCATGATTCGTTGATTGAGTGCATGGATCGTAACGTTAAACCTTCACAGCTCGTCACACAGTACCGTCTGACAGCCACACAGAAGGCAAGAAATGCTGCTCAGGCGTCTATTGCGGAATATCACCGTCAAGCGCAACACGTCGCCAAGATTGCCCCGTTTACGCGTGCTACGAGCCTAATTATCAAGCATGAAGAAGAATTCCACCGGTACGCCTCTACGTTGGACGAGCAGTTACAAACCGCTTGCCGCATGTTCAAAGATGGACACTCTGTAAATGATGTGGTTCAGACGTTGGGTATTCAGGATGAAAAGACGTTGCTACAGACGCTTCAGAAGGCGTTTATACCGTTCTTTGAATCGATTGGAGCATAATAGCCTATAGACGTAAAGGAACGCCCTGACTGTCATCTCTGACGGTTAAGGGCGTTTTAATTTTTAGTGCAGTAGACTCTGTATCGTGTGCAGAATGTCTATTTTGTCAAAGCATTCATGTATCATCTTCCCTCGCTGCCATAACGTCAGGTTGCTTGCCGCGTCACTCTTCAGATACTTAATTATCTCGTTTACGCTTCGGGGCGTCTTGGCTGCATACAGTACCTCATACAGTTCTGACAGGTCCAAGTGTCTCTGATGGCTCATGTGTTCAAGTATCTTCTGTGGATCTGGCACTTTGATTCTTTGCGGCTTCTCAACGAATTGCTTTGCTATAGCCTTACCTATCGCCTTCCCCAACATTGACGACATCCCGACCATCCCCACTCGGCATCACCTCCCGAATGCCCCGTACTACTCTCATTTCGTAGCCTATAGCCGCCCCGATGGTGGACAACTGCTGTTCATGAGACTGGACTATAACAACCGTAGGCCGTTCCTCAAAATACTGTTCCCACACGCCCAAACGGAAGAACAGTTCATACATCCTGCGCTTCTGCTTCCACTGTTCAGCCGTCATAGAACTGCGCTGTACTTCAATCAACATCCCCCGCGTGTAAGCGTCTGGAGATAGTACGTGATGTTTACCCTGCCAAATAAACTCTGCACGCGGTTCTGTAACGAAGTCCTCAGGCATTCCAAGCGTCATATAGACATCTGTAATAGCCAATCGATGAGACAAGCGTCCATTCCATCGGACAAGCGGCAGATCATACTTTCGACGAATACGACGACTGAGCCGGTGAACTGCTGGATGGTCAAACGCTGGACGCCAGGACTCGATATAGTCCCGTTGCCGTAGATGCTCCAACACTGTCCATGCCCTATGCATCGGCCTTGTCGTATGCGCGTACAACTGCGCGACGTGCGCCGTAGAACAGCAGTTACATTGTTCAAGCATACGCAACACAGCCCGCGCAACCACATCCCTACCTACATAAGTAGGTTTATGGGGTTGTTTATCCGTCATAAGTCCTCACCAACTCTGAGCGAACGAGCCTGGATTGTTTTCCACTCTCCGTTTCCATGCTTGCCCCTAGCTGGACGCCTGCTGGACAATAACCGTTGCAGTGTCTTATCCGAGATGTAAGGCACCTGCAGTACAGTTTCATCACCTGCACTGTAGATAGCGCGTCCCCGAATCTTCGGTAGTGTCTCTGCTCCTTCGTGTCCGAGAATGACGCGAGACTGCACGCCATTAGCAACGCGGAAACATACGACCGATTCTAGGTTTGCTCGAATCTTACCGTTGATGATTTCCGCGTCTGGCCGCTGTGTAGCCAAAATCACATGAATACCCAATCCTGCCCCCATTGCTGTAAGCTGCATCATTCCCGTCGCTATTTCGTCTTCACATGGACTCCCGAAACTACGTCCGTACTCGTCAACGATGATAAAGCGGCGGGGGAACCTGTGCCCCGTTGTTTCCTCGTATTCCTGGACTGATTCACAGCCTGCCTTAGCCAACTTGTCTGCACGCTTCTCTAATTCAAAGATTGCGTCCTGTATGACGTCTACAAAGGCTTCAGGACGGTCAACCAACGAAGTCCAGACAGGACCGAATTTCCTAAACGCCAGGGATTGCGGCTTCATGTCTACGCCAATTAGCTCTATATCCGTTGCTGAATGGCTAAGTAATAGCGTTGTGATGATGCTTTTTAGCAGTACCGTCTTTCCGCCGCGTGTTGGCCCTGCAATCAGCAAGTGTGGAAACACATCGAAGTCATGCCACGTCCAGCCATTCGGAGACAGTCCAACCGGTACGCGCCATGTCCCCCGCGTCACGTTAAGGATTCTCGTTGGATACGAGATAAACGTAGACAACGGATATTGCGGAATGTCTAATATCAGATACCCGCCGTCCTGATGTAATGAGACGTCTGCACATAGGGCGGTACTGATTGCGTCGGCCTTGCGCGTAACGTCTGCGAACGTCTTACCAAACGGAAACCGCAGTACATACGTTATCCCCATTGTGGACTTCTGCACGCGCTTTATACGCCACGGTTGCGGCTTACCATCCTTCCCCGTATTGCACAACCCACAGGCCGCGAAAACGTCTTGTAGGGGCTTCTGCGGGCCTCTGTGAAGGGCTTGATAGACTGTTAGGCCGGTTGCACTACCGAGACAGCCTGACGCGATAATCTTGGACGCAACAGGAACGGCGAACACACTGGACAATACCATGCTGTTCAGCCCCCAAACAGTGATGATATGGCGTCAAACAGATCCTGCATGTTTACCTGTGTAGTAACTTCTGACGGGTTTATCTTCGTTGTTGCCCATGTAGCGATACGAAAGAACCACATCAGCCCTCACCCCGTTCTTTACTGGCTGCTATCTGCATCAATGGGCATTGCGTGGCGGGGGAACGAAACTTCTGCAAAGCAGCAAACCCGACCGCCCATATTGCGATAGGATAGCTTGCCGACGTAAATACAGCGGCTACAGCTGCACCGGCGAACGTAATAACTGCGATTGCTGTTACAGGTTTCACTTGATACACCTCCACCGTGGTTATGCTCCAAGCCAATCCATTACCTGTTGCCAAATGCCCCCGCCAAAATAACCCGATCTCACAAGTGCCAAGGCATACCCACAAACAGCCAGGACGGTTAGTTGGTGTAAGAACGCGTCTGGACGGTTCTCCATCACTCTGTCCTCACTTGGATAGATGACGAGCCTGCCGTAACCGTAGATTTGCGCCGTCTCAGTTCCTGCAACAGATACCGCTTCACGAGTGGCGCAAACTTGATACTGTTTGCCAACTCGTACATTTCTCTTTCTTCTGGACGGTTCAGATTGAACGTGACAACCTTTCGGACTTCACCGTAAATCATCATGCACCGCCTCCCATCAACGTGTGATGAGATTATTTATGTAAACCTGCTTTTCCACTATGATCACTGTTTGAAAATGATCATTTCGGACAATCCTGCGGATGAGGTGATATTCGTGGGATGGTTCGGATTAGGCAGGCCGCGCACGCGGTTCGGAAAGTGGATGGAAGAACAGGGAGTAACACAGGAGGAATTAAGTCAGAAGTCTGGCGTTTCACGCGGCACAATCAGCAGGCTTGCAAGCAAAGATGATGCACGACCTGGTTGGCGAAACCGTAAAAAGTTACGTGAAGCACTGCGCGCCTATGACGAAGAATACGCGGATGATTTTTGGGATGATTAAAGTGAAAGAGCCGCCTTTTGGCGGCCCTAGCAATAATACGGATTGAATTCCCTTTCTAGATCCTGAATCTTGTCGACGTCCACATTCAACGCTTCGGCAATCTTCCACACGGCACTAACTGATGCATCATGGATGTAATTCTCTGCTTCAAACACATCCTTCGGCTCAACCCCTGCCATTTCGGCAACATCTCGCATACTAAGGCCATTCTCTGCCCGACGTAAGGTAAGCACCATTGATACAAGTGGCAGCATCTTCATCCCCTCCTGCATGTGTAGATGCACTGAGTGTAGGCATTGGGGGACAAAGTGTTATTAAACTAACGCACCCGTTTGTTCAAGAGCAATTCCTATGAGACCCCCTTGTTAATCGCCATCTTCGGATGTAACCGTTAGTCCATTACGTAATAATAGAGCAACAGTCACGCCCACTCCTTCCTTCTTCATACCAGAAAAAGACCCATCGTATATCAAATCACTTCCGCAGGAGGGGCTATTTTTCTTAAGAATGGCTGTTGTTGCCCCAATAGTCTGTGCAACGTTTAGTGCTCGGTAAGCCCCGTCAATAAACTCCTGTGTGACGTCATTCCCCTCACTATCGATAACCTTGGCATTGCCATCAAGTACATCAAATCCATCTCCGCCTACAATCTCTGCAGGATTCCTTGGAGTCGGGAGTCCTCCGAATTGCTCAGGGCAGACAGGCACTGCTTGACGACTTTGAACTAAATTCTCGACTTTTGAATGTAAAGCAGATTGATTATCGTATCTACACTTACAACCGACCAAACAGGCACTCACGATTTTCATGATGAATGTCCTCTCTTACTGCAAAATTAGACATATACTAACTACTTCGAAGGAAATTTATCGTATCCTCTTTTGTCACTAACCTGCCCGTTAGTTCAATACTTCTCGACTTTGACCCCATTTCCTTCACGTGACACGAACGCCTGTTCTGTGTAAAATTGTCGTGGAGATGATTTTACATGTGTGGACGCTTCACGCTAACAGAGGACTGGAGCAGCATTCTACGCTATTACGGCATCACAGACAGCAACTATGCAGTCCCGCCCCGTTACAACATCGCCCCTTCACAGCGGCTAACTGCCGTTATTTCAGATGGAACTAAACGGCGTATCGGTCCACTGACCTGGGGATTGGTGCCTAAAGTTTGGAGTCATCGTGACCCACACCATCGACCGATTAACGTACGCGTTGAGGGCATTACGGTGAATATGGCCTTTCGCAAGCTGCTGGAGCGCAAACGCTGTCTCATCCCTGCTGATGGCTATTATGAGTGGCATAGAAACACTAAACAGCCTTATCGTATTCGACTACGTAGCCGTAACATTTTCTCGTTTGCTGGCATTTGGGATACGTATGAAACGGAAACTGGCGAACGTGTCAGTACATGCGCCTTCGTCACGTGTGAGCCGAATATGAAGATGAAGGTCATCCACGACAGAATGCCGGTGATCTTACGTGATTTCCAGCATGAACGGTTTTGGCTGGATCGGCATGTGACTGACGTCAATCAGCTGTTGACCGTGCTAAAGCCGTATCCTGATGACGATATGTACGCGTATCCCGTGTCAAAAGCAGTTGGGAACGCGAGGAATGACAACGCGGAGTTGATACGGGAAGTGCATTAATGGCATTTGCCAGTAATTCACTATGGAAATCAATGTGTCTGATTATATAGGATCGAATCATGAGAGGGGTATGGGAAAGGATTGCTTTAAGAAGTGACATTGACCTGTGAGCGCAGGTTTCAATTGTCGCTTCTCCTCCTTACATAGCAGGTAGAAACGCCGTCAACTTCCTCTCACCCAACGCCATCGCCATCAGATTCTTACGTCCAATCAGTATGACTCCATTCTTTGCCGCCAACTGCATGGCTGCCTTGGTAAATCCGTTATTCGTTATTACCACGCCTTTAGACGCTCCATAATAACTGACCGCTGAATACACTTCCTGAACGGCGTCTACGCCTACGCTCTGACTGTACCGCTTCGCCTGGACTGCTACCTTACGCCCATCTTTCAGTTCAACAAGCAGATCCGCGCCAAAGTCCCCCGTTGTGGAAGTTAGTTGCACCTTATACCCGCTACGCTTGAACACTTCGCATAGGTACTGTTCAAACTGTATGCCCGTCATCTGGTCGATCTCGTTGATGTTCGACTTCAAAACACGATCAACACGTGCCGCTTCCTGTTGTCTAGCCTTGATCTTACGTTGGCGACGTCTGGCGGCTGATACAACAATCACGACAATCAATAACGGAATACCAAGCGGCGGCAGACCTATGCACAGACCGATACAGACGAGCCAACCAAGAATGACGCCCAAGGACTTCACCCCTGCAGAAAAGTCCCTTGCGCTGGCCTGTCTTCCCCGTCTGTAGTACATCCGTCGATAATAACGCGGGACGCGGTAACAGCATCTGCCCATTGTGCAACACCCTCTGTCTTCGTCTTTGGCGTTGCCACACTGCCCACATCACATTCGAAATGTGATTTCGGACCGTCTTCTCGCTGACGAATAACTGGGCTGCGATTTCCTTCGTCGTTTTGTCTTGAACGAGTAGTTCAAAAACTTCGCGCTCCCGGTTCGTAAGCAGAGACTTGACGCGCATGTCTTTGCCGGAAGACATCCTTTTATCCCTCCTTGTCGGTCGATGTACAAGAATGGGATACAGTCAGGGTATAGTATGTCATCCGGCAGAACCGCGTGCTGTGAATCACAAAGTTGGGCGGCCGCAGAAATGCCGCGTCAAGACAAGCCATACCGCCGCCGGGAGATACGGTCAAACGCCTAAGCGACCACACGCACGCCAGCTTCTTCCAGCGCACGGCGAATCTGCATGGCGAACGTCACGGCGTGCGACCCATCACCGTGGATGCAGAGGGTGTCCGCCGCGACGGGTACACGACTCCCATCCTCCGCCTTGACCACACCCGCGGTCGCCATTTGTACGGCCTGCGCCACCGCCTCCGCAGGGTCTTCGATGACTGCACCCGCCTGACGCCGGGGAACCAGGCTCCCATCCGCACGGTACCGGCGGTCTGCAAACACCTCGCTGCGGGCCGCAATCGATGCCTGGTGCGCGGCCGTGACGAGTGCGCTCCCAGCCAGTCCAACCAAAATCAACTGGTCATCTACACGTCGGACGGCCTCTGCAATTGCACTGGCCAGATCGAAGCGGGCTGCCGCCATATTGTACAGCGCGCCGTGCGGTTTCACGTGCCGCAGCTGGCCGCCGAGAGCCCGTACTACGCCATGCAAGGCACCGACCTGGTACAAGGTCAAATCAAACGCTTCCTCCGGCGTGATGGCCAACTCTCTGCGGCCAAATCCAACGCGATCCGGCAGTCCAGGGTGTGCCCCGATGGCGACGCCGGCCGCCAGTGCCTGCTCGACCACGACGCGCATCGTCGTCGGGTCGCCCGCGTGAAAACCACACGCGATGTTTGCCGACGTAACAACCCCCAGCAACGCTTCATCCTGGCCGAGTTTATAGACACCAAAGCTCTCGCCCATGTCCGCATTCAGGTCAATCTGCCCCGCGTTTCCACCTGCCCGCCTGCTAGACGCTTGCACGAGACTCCCTCCATCCATATGCGTCCATAAGACGCAGTGCGACCTCCAAGACCCGCAGCCCCTCAGTTCGCTCGCGCAGCGCCCGGTGTGCTTCCGCGAGCGAGCCCGCCGTAAACCGCAGGCGATCGCCCGGTTTTGCCTGCGCCAGCTGCGGCAGGTCGACAAGAAAAACCTGTCCCAAATTCGGATACCCGCCCGTCGTTTGGTGGTCTGCCATCAACACCACCAGCTGTCCATCATTGAGCAGCTGCACAGTGCCGCGCGTGACCGGTTTCGACACAGGTTCTGTCACGTCCCGCACCTGCAGCACCGGCCCCTCCAGGCGCAGGCCCATGCGGTTCGAGCTGGGGGACACCCGGTACGTCGCAGCAAACAACGTTTCCTGCGCGTCCGGAGACAGTCTCGACAGGTCGGGCCCAGGCAGGAAGCGCACGCTTCCTTCGGGCGCGAAGCGGGGCCGCACCGAGTGCCCTGCCGCCCACCGAGGTTCCACCGCGAAAAACGCCTCCTGGCGGCGAAGACGACGCATTCGCTCCTGCGTTTCCCCCGTCGGCGCACCCAGCTGCAGCACGTCGCCCTTCTGAACGGCTCGGCCGTGGAAGCCGCCGAACCGTCCGTACAAATAGGTGCTTTGGCTCCCCAAAACACGGTCGGCAAGGACACCACCGCCCACCGCAATGTACACGCGGCAGCCACGCGCCGACGAACGCACTTCAAGCGTCCGCCCCGCAGCGACCAGACAAGGCCGCCACCCTTCCACGGCCATCCCATCGACTGTTGCGTCGATCCCGACGCCGCACACCGCGACGAGCGTCTCATCGTGAAACCGCAGCCGCGGTCCGCGCAGGGTCGCCTCCAGCACTGCCGCGTTTCGGTCATTGCCGACCAGCAGGTTCGCGACGGTCGCCGTTTGGGCATCCATGACGCCGCTCACGGCCACCCCGTAGCGCTGCCACCCCATGCGGCCCAAATCCTGTACGGTGGTCAAGAATCCGCCGTCAAGCACCTCCATGTACATTCGTCCACGCTCCATTCCCGATGGTGGGCTTCAGCATCATCACATTGGGCGCCCGCGCGCAGCTTCATCGTGTGCAGCTTCATATAAATTATGATAGGTTTCCTCGGAAATCGGACAAAACCGAACCCTGTCACCCATTTGGAGATAGGATGGTGGATTGACCGTGGGGTCAAACAACTTCACGGGTGTCCGTCCAATAATCTGCCACCCGCCCGGTGTGGAGAGGCTGTAAATTCCGGTTTGCTCACCCGCGATGCCAACACTCCCCTCGGGCACCTGGGTTCTTGGCTGCCGCTTGCGAGGCGCGGCGAGACGCTTTGGCAGGCCGCCGAGGTACGGAAAACCCGGCACGAACCCCACCATATAGACACGGTAGAGCGGCTCGCTGTGCAAACGAATGACCTCCGCCTCACTCAGTCCACAGCGGCGCGCGACTTCGTGAAGGTCGGGTCCGAACGGACCCCCGTAACAAACCGGGATGTCGACGATCCGGCCGCCCAACACGTCTAGACTCGGCAGGTCCGCCAGCACCCGGCGCAGGTGGTCAATCAACACGCTGCACGCCGTGACCAGCGGGTCATACACAACTGCAACGGAAGTAAAAGCAGGCACCCACTCCACCACGCCTGGAATCGAACTTCTGTCGAGCATGTCGCACACCGCTTTCACACGACCATGCACAGACTCCTGAATCTCGTCGCCGAGTCCGATGAGCACGGCGTGATCGCCCAAGGGTTCAATCACGACTGGATGCCCGGCACCTGCCTCGTTCACCGGCGCCTCCCCCCATCTTTTCACTGGGTGATTGTTAGAACCATTATAAACGGCGCTGCATCATCCCGGAACCAACCCAGCCGAAAAAAAACTGCCGTTTTTCAAAGAACACCCCCGAAAACTGGGGGACTTTGACGATTCATTATAAGTTTTCTAACAAAACGCATTGACAACTAGAAAATCTTGACTAAAATTAGTAGACAAAGGCGAACTTACCGAAAGGTAAGGGCGCAAAACCACGGGCCTACAGCGAGCAGCATCGTCGCCATGGCAGCCGAGTTGCCGGACCCGAACCGTCAGAAGGGAGAAATGTTATATGAAAAAGTCATTGTTGGGCGTTGTTGTCGGCGTGGCCACCATTTTGTCGATCAGTGCACCTGTTTTTGCGCAGAGCGTGACTTCCACTAGCTCTACCAGTACACAGACCACGACCACTTCAACCGGTACGTCCTTTCACGCTTCACCCGATGGAATGATTTGGATTTGGGATTAAGTTGATATGTGTTAAAGGGAGGCGAAGGGGTTTCGACCGCTTTCCCTCCCTTTTTATATTTGGGAAGGAGTTTAGACATTGTTTTCTTCGGATCTCCCCACGTTCGACCCGATCGACTATGGGATTCGACTAATTGAAGAAGAACGCCGGAGAATCGCACGGGACCTTCACGACGGTCCGGCGCAGGATCTTACAAACATCAGCATGCGCCTAGACGTGGTTCAAAGGCTTCTCCAAACAGACACTGAGATGGCGATGAACGAATTATCCCGAACGAATAGCCGCATCGTCGCGGCCATCAACGACATTCGTCGATTGATTTACGACCTGCGCCCAGTTGCCATCGACGAAATTGGCCTTGTCTCGGCAACCGTTGAACTGTGCCGCCGTTGCGAACGAGATTGGCAAATTCAATTTGAAGTCACTGCGGACCCTGGTGCTGCAAAAGGCTTGCTTCCGGCCAGGCAAATTGCGCTTTACCGGTTAATTCAAGAGGTTCTACAAAACGTCAAAAAACATGCTCAGGCTCAACTTGTGACAGTTACAATCTCAAGAGTCAGCAGCAGACTTGAAATCGAGATCAAAGATAATGGCAAAGGCTTCAATCCTTCTGAAGTTCCCGACGGACACTTTGGTATTGTGGGAATGCGTGAACGCGCAGCGTATCTTGGCGGAGTTTTAGAAATTGAGTCTACGCCTGGTCAAGGAAGCACTATTCGCATCCTTGTTCCAATTGAGCAGGAGACAGAGACACTGTGAACGACCATCCTCTCGATCCAACTCCTTTAGGGAACAGCATTCCTGAGAATATCCAGCGTGCAATGTCCTTTTCCGCAAAGGGCTTCCCTTATGCGTCACTTGAATTGCTGGAGGCCACATTGGGGCTCGCTACGACTGAGGAGTCTTCAGCCACTGTTCATGATGCCATCGGATTAATCAGCGTTGGGATTTCCCAAATTCACGATGCCCTTGAACACTTCATTACAGCTGTCCGTAAGTCTTATTCGGATAGGAATCAACTACGCTACCAAATGCACGAAGCAATGGCATACGGATACCTTTCTCAGCATGACCGGGCCCAGCGACTGTTAACTCATCTCGTTGCAATCTCAAGTACCTCGGATCTGAAATTGCATTCACGCCTATGCGCAAACTTAGCCGTCTCGCAGGCCTACAATGAATTTTACCGTGAGGCGTTAGAAAATACATGTACCGCTTTAGGATACGCTCGTGAGACCCATGACAGGCAGTTCGAAGCCACTCTGTTAAACAACCTCGGGCATTTGCAAATCGAGCTTGGCGCGTACAAGGAAGCCGAGCACAGCCTGCTTCGCGCGTTAGAACTGTTTGAGACGCCCCCTCTCCCGACCCTCACCGAGTTGGGGCGGCTTTACCTCGCGCAGGAGCAGTACGACCAATGCGTCGTCTATGCGCAACAAGCGGTTCGCATGGTGTGGTCCTCCATCTTAAACTACGAGCGGGAGGAAATTGCGCGGCTTTGCAACCTCCTGGCGCACCTTGCGTATCACCTGGGCGAACTAAATGTGGCGCTGCGCCTGCTCGAAAAATCACAGCTTCTGTTCGGTCAGCTCTCGATGTGGAGCCAGTGGCAGCAGGCCCAGTCGCTGATGGATAGTTGGCGAACGCACCCAAAGCGGTATGTCCATATTGACAGTCTGTATGAGGTCGATCTCGATGGCATTCGGGAATTTCTGTTTTTGTTCGACGCCATGAACGCGCAGGAACTCACCCACCGGGCATTTTCGGCCTTGACGGATACACGGGTGCAAACGGTACAGGCCCTCTGCAGTGCGATGGGCGTACCGGAAGAAGACATGAACGATGTCATTTATGCGGCCCGTTTCGCCGATTACGGGCTGACCGCGCTCGAGCCGGAGGTGATTGAGAACCCGTACCGGTCTGCGTACGCCTTGCAGCAGTATCAACAGCACCCAGATTTGAGCATCCGTATGCTGCAGGTGACCACCGTCCCCGCGCGGGTGCTGGACATCATTCGTGATCATCATGAACACTGGGACGGATCCGGGTTTCCGAGCGGAAAGCGCGAGGGTCAAATCACGCCGCTCGCACAGGTCCTCGCAGCAGCGGACGTGTATGCTACCGAAATCGTACAAAACCACAAGCGGCATTCCGCCGCCCTGCAGACGGTGGAGGAAGCCGCGGGGCATATCCTCTCCCCCGGCGTCGTCCAGTCCTTCACGCGGTTGTTCAACGAAATATAGACCATCCTCGTGGATGTGCCAAGCGCCGCAGCCCACAGGGCTCGTCTCCATCCCATCGCTCGCCCGCCCGAGGGACGCGTCAATCCGAGGGATTGATTTCGCTTTCGAGGATTTTTCGTTCTGCTGGTGTCAGCTCCGATTCCGCCTGCGTCACTGAGCGCTGCAGTACCGGGTTTGCTTTCCCATCCTTTTGGTCGGCCCCTTGGGTGAACAACCCCAACAACCAGGCTTCATCCTGGGCACTGAGGTGGCGCTGAACAATTTGAATCAGCGTCTCGTCGGACGTCGGTGAGCCGCCGGCTGTCGTGATGGCGTTGGCGATTTCCTTCCACTCCACGGGAGACAAGGCGTGAATGACCTGGTCCCCAATCTCCGCAAGCCGCGCGACATCGTCAGGCGACAACGCAATGCCATCCACCGACACGACCTTTTGCGCTGCGGGGTCGGAAGCCGCCGTCGTGCTGGCTCCCGAGTGCGTACTGCCTGTGGCACCGGCCGCGTCGGTGCTGGTGTGACTCGTCTTGGATCCGGTCGGGGCGGCCTCGCCCTGCTCCCTCACCGCGGCTGAATTTGCAGGGCTCGACTTTGCGGGTGTGCCGTCTTGCCCAGCGCCGTTCCCAACGACATGCCCACTGCTGTTCCCATCGACGTTCCCGTTGCTGTCATTCGCCTTGGTCGACTCCGCCGTCCACGCCTCCAAGTTCGGCAGCGTGCGAGCGCCTACTTGACTCCACGCCTGCGCGACCCAACGGTCAATTGGGTTCTCATTGGCATGTCCTCGTAATAGACTCATCGCACCGGAAAGCGTCGCTACACTGACGATGGCGATCAACACCGCCTCGATTCCCCGTTTCATCGTGTCCCTCCAAACGCCGCCGACTGTCCGGCGGCCGTCACTGACGCTGCGCTCACGTACAGACCAACGAAATCCATACGTTCAGTATCGACACGCCGGGACATCATTAAACGAGGGGCTTTAGCAACGGAAAAAGCGGCGGCCCAACTTCCTGGGTCGCCGCTTTCGCAACACAAATGCAATTTGCTTCGAATCCGACAGACGAAACGGAGAAATTACTTTTTGAGCCAAGCGCCAATCGCGTGATAGGTCACCTGACGGTTCATCGCCGCGATGGACGTGGTCAACGGAATGCCCTTCGGGCACACCTGCACACAGTTCTGCGCGTTGCCGCATTCCTGAATGCCGCCAGGGCCCATCAACGCCTCCAAGCGCTCCGCACGGTGCATGGCACCGGTCGGGTGGGCATTGAACAAGCGGGCCTGCGAAATTGCAAAAGCGCCCATGAACTCCGTCTTGTCGTTCACGTTCGGACACGCCTCGACGCAAGCGCCGCAGGTGAAGCACCGGGACAACTCATACGCCCACTGACGGTCGACTTCCGGCATTCTCGGTCCAGGGCCCAGGTCGTACGTACCATCAATCGGGATCCACGCCTTGACCTTCTTTAACGCCTCGAACATCCGGCTGCGGTCGACCACAAGGTCGCGCACCACGGGGAAGGTCCGCGCGGGTTTGAGATGAATCGGCTGCTCCAACTGGTCGACCAGTGCGGAACACGCCTGGCGCGGCCTGCCGTTGATGACCATCATGCAGGCGCCGCAGACTTCCTCCAGGCAGTTGGACTCCCAGGTGACAGGCGCTACGGGTTTGCCCGCTTTGTTGACAGGGTTGCGCTGAATCGCCTGGAGGCAGGCGATGACGTTCATGCCAGGCACGTAGTCAACGACGAACTCTTCCTTATAGGGTGCACCATCTGGTCCGTCCTGACGTTCGATGACCAATTCGACGGTTTTCTTTGTCGATGGGGCTTGTGCGGTTGCAGTTGCTGCTTCGCTCATTCCTTGGTCGCCTCCTTGCTCACCGCGTAGTTGCGCAGGCGAGGCTTAATCAAAGATACATCTACATCTTCGTAGGAGATTTCCGGTCCATCGGGTGTCCACTTCGCAAGCGTCGTCTTCAGGAAGTTCTCGTCGTCGCGATCCGGGAACTCCGGCTTGTAGTGCGCGCCGCGGCTCTCATTGCGCATCAATGCGCCAATGGTAATCGCGTGCGCCATCTGCAGCATGTTCCACAGCTGCCGCGTGAACGGCGCCACCTGGTTTTCCCAGCGAGCCTTATCCGACACCCCGATGCGCTTCCAGCGTTCCATCAACTCGCGAATCTTTTCGTCTGTCTGCTTCAGGCGATCGTTGTAGCGAACGACGGTCACGTTGTCCGTCATCAGCTTGCCGAGTTCGCGGTGGAGACGATAGGGGTTCTCTTCCCCGTCCATCTTCAGGATGTCCTCAAAGCGCTGTTCTTCGCCCTTCCGGTACTGCTCATACAGGGTTTCCGGCAGCGCATCAACGGAGCGCTTCAGCCCTTTCGCGTACTTCACTGCGTTCGGTCCAGCGACCATGCCGCCATAGATGCAAGACAACAGCGAGTTCGCACCAAGACGATTTGCGCCGTGATACTGGAATTCGCACTCCCCGGCGGCGAACAGGCCCGGAATGTTGGTCATCTGCTGCAGGTCCACCCACAGACCGCCCATGCTGTAGTGCATGCCCGGGAACAGACGCATCGGAACCTTCCGCGGGTCATCGCCGACGAATTTCTCATAAATATCAATGACGCTCCCCAGCTTGACGTTCAACTGGTCAGCCGGAATGTGCGTCACATCCAGGTACACCTGGTTCTGACCGTCGATGCCCAATCCCTGGTTCACACACACGTCAAAAATTGCGCGCGTCGCAATGTCACGCGGCACGAGGTTTCCGTATTCCGGGTACATTTCCTCGAGGAAGTACCAGGGTTTCCCGTCTTTGTACGTCCACACACGGCCGCCTTCGCCGCGGACGGATTCGGACACCAAGCGCAGCTTATCATCGCCCGGGATGGCCGTCGGATGCACCTGAATCATTTCCGGGTTGCCATAGTATACGCCCTGCTGATACAGCTCTGACGCTGCCGACCCGGTGTTGATCATCGAGTTGGTGCTCTTTCCAAAAATCATGCCGATCCCGCCCGTACACATCACAACTGCATCGGCACGGAACGCGTGAATCTCCATGGAACGCAGGTCCTGCGCGACAATGCCGCGGCAGATGCCTTCGTCGTCAATCACAGCCTTCAAGAAGTCCCAGCCCTCGTACTTCTGCACGAGCCCGGCCGCTTCATGTCGACGCACCTGCTCATCCAGCGCGTACAGCAGCTGCTGTCCGGTGGAAGCGCCGGCAAACGCCGTGCGGTGGTGCTTGGTGCCGCCAAACCGACGGAAGTCCAGCAAGCCTTCCGGCGTACGGTTGAACATGACGCCCATGCGGTCGAGCAAGTGAATGATGCCCGGCGCCGCTTCGCACATCCCCAGCACCTGCGTCTGGTTCGCCAGGAAGTCGCCGCCGTAAATCGTATCGTCGAAGTGCTCCCACGGGGAGTCACCTTCACCCTTGGTATTCACTGCCCCGTTGATACCGCCCTGCGCACAGACAGAGTGAGAGCGTTTCACAGGAACGAGAGAGAACAAGTCGACCGGAACCCCAGCCTCGGCAATTTTGATGGTTGTCATCAAGCCGGCCAAGCCGCCGCCGACCACGATAATACGCTGATTCGCCACGATGCTCACTCCTTACTTACGCGGTATACGTAAAGGCCAAGATTGCGCTGACGCCGACACCGGCCAGCACGACGAAAATCACCATCGTCACGTAGCTGGTGATGCGCTGCGCACGGGCGCCCACCGTGATGCCCCAGTGAATACAGAATGACCACAAGCCGTTTGAGAAGTGGAACGTCGCTGCCAGCACACCAATGATCATGAACCAGAAATACGCGGGGTTCTGCATCAGTTGATGAACATAAGCGAACGTCGGGGCGTGTCCGGAAAAGCGGGTCGTCCACAAATGGAAGATGATGAAGACGAATGTGATGACCCCAGAAATGCGCTGCAACACAAACAGCAGGTTGCGGCCCCAGGAGTATTGCCCAGCGTTGTAGCCTGACGTAAACGCGACATACAGGCCGTAAACGCCGTGGTAACACAACGGAAGAAAGATGAATACAAATTCAACGACATGCAGAAACGGAATGTGTTGAATCGTCCAGACCGCCTGGTTGTACGAGTTCGCACCAGTCGTTGCCGTTGCATTGGTGAACAGGTGTTCCAACAGAAACAGGCCTACCGGAATGACACCCGCCAACGTGTGCAGGCGGCGAAGAAGAAACTCAGAATGATCTTGCGCTTGTGCCACGTACGTGCCTCCCTCCAAATACAGTCCCGCCGGTGTGTGGTGCACATATGTAACGGCAGTCGAATTCGACTGCCAGCCGGACAGGCCTCTCGCTTTACCAACGTAAATTGTAATGTTTGAATCATACAAGGTCAAGGAAACGAGCCCACGTCCGGAGACGAAACCGAAGCGTTGGACGACTCGGCACCCCCGGGTTTGTGCTGCGTGCGCAGGTACGTTTGAATCTCCGATGCCAGTTTTGGCCCAATGCCAATCTGTCGAAACTCCGCTTCATCCGCTTCTGCCATGGCCTTCAGCGAACCGAAGTGCTTCAGAAGCGTCTTGCGCCGCTGCGGACCGACGCCGGGAATCTGGTCTAAAACGGAGGACAACCCCGTTTTCTTCCGGGACTGGCGGTGAAACGTGATGGCAAACCGGTGTACCTCATCCTGGATGCGCTCGAGCAAATAAAACGCGGGCGAATGCCTGTCGATCGCCACGGGGTCCGGCTCGTCGCGGAAGAACAACTGGCTGGTGCGATGCCGGTCGTCCTTGGCCAGGCCGCAGACCGGCACATGCAGGTCGAGCTCGTTTTCCAACACATCCAGTGCCGCCGCCAGCTGACCTTTCCCGCCGTCGATCACAATGAGGTCCGGCAGCGGCAGCTTCTCGCGCAGCACGCGCGTATACCGGCGCCGGATGACCTCCTTCATGGACGCATAATCATCCGGACCTTGGACGGTCCGAATTTTGTACTTTCTATATTCCTGGCGAGCCGGCTTTCCGTCCACGAAGACAACCATGGCCGCCACCGCGTCGCTGCCCTGTAAATTGGAGTTGTCAAAGGACTCAATGCGGTGCGGCATGGGAATCCCCAGGGTCTCCCCAAGCTCAATCACTGCCCCAAGGGTGCGATCCATCTTGCGTTCCAAAAGCCGCAGGCGTTCTTCCAGCGACAGGCGCGCGTTCTCCGTCGCCAGTTCGACCAGCTGCCGCTTTTGCCCGCGCTGCGGGTGCAGACACTTGGCGTGCAGCCAATCGGCCAGCGCGTCGCTGGAGACGCCCTGTGGCAGGAGAATTTCCTTGGGAACGTCCGGCTGCTGGAAATAAAACTGCTCCACGTAGGACATGAAGTCCTCCGCAGGGTCCCCGTAGTGCTGCATCATGTTTACGGAGCGCTCAATCAGCTTCCCGCTGCGCACATAGAACACCTGGACGCAAAGCCAGCCTTTGTCTGCATAGTACCCAAAAACGTCGCGATCTACTTGGTCGACCACGGTAATCTTTTGTGCTTCCATGACCCGTTCAATGTGCGCAATCAGGTCTCGCAGTTCCTTCGCGCGTTCAAACCGAAGGGCCTCGGCCTCCCGCATCATTTTCTCCTGAAGGTCGGCGACGACTTCCTGATGACCGCCGTTCAGAAAATGGCTGATTTCCTTGACAATCTGCTGATAGGCTTCCGGCTTGACTTCAAACTCGCATGGCGCCAGACACTGGCCGATGTGATAGTACAAACAGACCTGCTTTTTCAGCGTGCGACACTTCCGAAGCGGATACAGACGCTCCAGGAGCTTCTTCGTTTCCGACGCCGAGGTTGCGTTTGGATACGGGCCAAAGTACTTCGCTTTATCGTTTTGTACCCGGCGGACGATATCCAGCCGGGGATGCTGCTCATTCGTAATCTTGATGTACGGGTAGGCTTTGTCGTCCCGCAGCATGATGTTGTACTGCGGTGTGTACTGCTTGATGAGATTGCACTCCAGCACGAGCGCCTCGACGACCGTGTCAGTCACGATGTACTCGAAGTCGGCGATGTTGGCCACCAGTGCCTGCGTTTTCCGGTCATGGGAGCCCGTGAAGTAGGAGCGAACGCGGTTCTTCAACCGCTGTGCCTTGCCCACGTAAATGACCTGCCCATGACCATCTTTCATCAGGTAGACGCCCGGCTTGGCGGGCAGCAAACTCAGCTTTTCTTTCAAGTTGTCGTTCATTGTGTCACTTCCGATACCACAATTTGCGTGACGTTGCTGGTGGTCTGAATCCAGACCAAATCGCTCCCCGAGACCGTGAAGTCCGACACAGGACCGCTCAGCGTCTCCGTCGATGCCGCCGTCGTATCCGGCGCGGCCAGCGGTCCCATGACCACCTGGACGCTGTTCGGCTGCTGGTTCACATCCGGCGTCGTTTCCGCCCACCACAGCTGTCCCGTCGACCCTTCCACCACCCAGTGGGGCTGATTGTCAAGCGGCGGGCCCTGCACTTTGTTGAGCGTGCCATCCCAGTCCAATACATACCAAGTGGCGTTGATGGCCGAGCCGTCGTCCGACTGGCCCACAATCCCCTGAAACGCGATGCCGCTCTTCGTGACCGTCGGCAGCGCCATAAACCCGAAGGAACCGGTGACCTCCATTTGTGTTTTCAACGCCTTTGCAGGGTCGTTTCCTTGGATGGTATACACCTCGACCGGCAGCCCCACCATCGTGGATGTGCTGCCCGTACTCTCCGAAATCCCGGGTTGGACGATGATGCGTCCATCCCCGGCCGCCGCAACGTAGGCCGTGGCTTCTCCAGCGCGCGGAACCAGGGTTTTCAGCAACCCGCTGTGGTGCGTGACGAGGTTGAACCCATACAGCTGCACCAGCGAACCGGAAGTGTCTTGCGCACTCTGGCCAGCAGCAGCCGCGTCGTTCCACGTGACGATCGCCACCCCCCAGTCGTTGTCCACCTCAAACTTCCACGAGCGAAGGCTCCAGGAGACACTCGACTTCCCCGACGAACCGTCTGCGTTCTTGGGTGTCACCAAGGGGATGTTTCCGATGACGGACGCAGCCTGAGTCCAGGTGTGCCCGGTCTTGGCGAACGGCAGCTGCACAATCGAAATGGTGCGCTGCCCGCTGCTGCTCAACTGAAGGGACGGCAAATAGAGCGCGGTGGACGAGACCGCGGCGTGATCGAGCGACGGACGCACTGCGTTACCCGGCACGGAAAACTGGGCCAACGTCGCGGTCGGCAGATTGGAGAGCGGCGGCGGAAATGCGGACGCCACCTTCTCATCCTCCGTCTTTGCGGTTACGTTCGCGCCCGCCGAAGGCGATGCGGAGACACCGTAAATCACAGCCGCGATGCCAACCAGTGCGGTGAGTGCGACAGCAAATTGCGTCCACGCGGGTCCTCGGCGGCGCGCCTGTGCATCCAGCAGCACATCCACCGCCAGCAGGCGCTTGTGCAATCTCACCCAGACGTCCGGCGGGATGACCGGCACGCCGGCAGCTTCGGTGTGGCCACCGCCGGGCTTCTGCGGGTTTGCCTCGGCCTCGTCCGGCCCACTCAACGCCGCGGCGGGTGGTTCAAACAGCCGCTGCAGGTCCGACACGGCAATGCCGGTGGTGCCCCAGTCGACGTCCGGCAGTTGAATGCCGTGTGCCTGACAGCGTTCGCCCGCCAAAGCAACCAAGTACCGCTGCGGACTTTTCGCCCGCGCGTAGCGTCGTGCGCGGCGAAAGACTTCAGTAAAAACGTCCACCCACACCTCATCCACCGCGGCAGACGCGTTCGGCAGCTGGGACAGTGCGGTGTAAAGTCCCGGACCATATGCCGCGACGGCCGCCTCTACGGTGCGCCATCGTCTTTCCCGCTCGTCCACTCGCTTTCCCACTACCGTCCCTCCAGGTGTTCGCGCTTCATTGCTCTTCTCCCATGATAGTAGAGAAACCAGCCGATGCAAACCTCTTCTCCACATACAAAAAGCGGCGGGTTTTTGACGCCGCCGCAATTGTTCCCGTTCAGGAGCTGATTTCATTTTCAGACCAAAGCCGCTGTCTGATGAAGCTTCATGGTGGGTCATGAAGGACTCGAACCTTCAACCTGCCGATTAAGAGTCGGATGCTCTACCAATTGAGCTAATGACCCAAGGTCCCTCTGGGCGTATCCGGACCGGACCCTCCCAAAGTTCCTGTGGTGACCCTACGGGGATTCGAACCCCGATTACCGCCGTGAGAGGGCGGCGTCCTAACCATTAGACGATAGGGCCGTGGCTGCCGGACTAGGACTCGAACCTAGACTAACTGATCCAGAGTCAGTCGTGCTACCATTACACCATCCGGCATTGCCCGCCGACAATTGACGATTATACAGGCGGGCAAAGGTCTTGTCAACAGACTTTCTACGATCTTGCAGAGAGATCGCAGAATCCAATCGCGTCACACGGGTCGAGCCGCCCCGCAAGGAGCGTCAACCGTTGGCGTTTGCGCCTTCTGCGGGCGTGATGGGCACCGCACCCGCACGAATCGCCTGTGCCGCCCTGCGCATCCGCGCCTGGCACTCCTCCCGGCCAAGAATTGCCATGATGTCGAACAGCCCCGGTCCTACCGTGACCCCGGAAATCGCCAGCCGCGTCGGGTGAATCAATTCCCCGCTCTTGATGTTCCATGCCGCGGCCAAATCACGATATGTTTCCTCTACCCGCGCCAGCAGGAAGGGCTTGACGGCCTCGAGCGCGTCGGCCGCGCGTTCCAGCCGGTCCGCGACCGCCACCGAGGCAAAGTGTTTCTTGACCCCCTTGGCGTCGTAGGTCACGGGCGGGCGAAAGTAAAAGGACAGGCCATCTGACACATCGCGGACATTTCGCGCCCGGCTCTGTGCCGCCTGCAGTGCTGTACGGACCCACGCTAAGCGCTCCCGTCCCTCCTCTGGCTGCACCCACCCGCGCTCGGCCAATGCATCCCACACCAGCGCCAGCAGCTTGTCCGGGGACATCTCGTGCAAATAATGCGCGTTGAGCCACTCCAGCTTCTTGACGTCGTACACGGCGGCATGCTTCGATACGCGTTCGAGCACGAACCGATCGATCGCTTCCTCCCGGCTGAGCACTTCCTCGTCGTCTCCGGGAGAGAACCCGAGCAGCAACAAATAGTTGATGAGGGCCTCCGGCAAGATGCCCGCCTGGCGGTACTCCTCGACACTGGTGGCGCCGTGGCGCTTGCTCAACTTGCTCCGGTCGGGCGCGAGGATCATGGGCACGTGCGCGAACACGGGGATGTCGAAGCCAAGCGCCTCGAACAACACGATGTGACGTGGGGTGTTCGACAAGTGCTCCTCTGCGCGAATGATGTGCGAGATCTGCATCAAACCGTCGTCCACACAGCTCGCAAAGTGGTACGTCGGCGTGCCGTCGGCCTTCCAAATAATAAAGTCGTCGACTTCCTCGGCCGCAAACGAGACATCGCCGCGAATCAGGTCGTGGACCACAACCTCGCCAGTTTCAGGTCCGTGAAGCCGGTAGGTATGCGGCGCGCCGCTCGCAATGCGTGCTGCGCGGTCCGCCTCTGACAAGTGCCGGCACCGTCCGGAATACCGGGGCGCCTTGCCTGCCTTCTGTGCCGCTTCGCGCTCGGCGGCCAATTCCTCCGGCGTGCAGAAGCATGGATAGACCTGGCCTGTTTTCTTCAGCCGTTCCAGCGCTTCTTCGTAGATGGACTGCCGCATGGATTGCCGGTACGGCCCGTACGGTCCGCCAATGTCCGGCCCTTCATCCCAATCTAGCCCAAGCCAGCGAAAACTCTCCAAAATTTGTTGATACGAAGCTTCCGTCGACCGGGAGCGGTCCGTGTCATCAATGCGGAGGACAAAGACACCCCCCCGCTGTCTCGCAAACAGCCAGTTGAAATAGGCGGTCCGTGCGCCGCCAATATGGAGCGCCCCCGTCGGACTGGGTGCGAATCGCACGCGTACAGGGCGCTCTTCGATGTGTTCGTCACGTTGCTGCATCGTGGTCAGAGTCCTTTCTAGCCATTGTCGTGACTCGCGATGTCCACCAAGACATGCGGTTCCAGCCAGCGGCCGGTTCAGACGCATGCAGCGCAGCGCATCGCGTCGGATACTTTTCCTGCTCTAATGAAACGATAAACCATGAGGTGATTGCAAATGCCAAAACCAACAGAGATTCGCAGCAACAAGGATTCGCGGCAGCCGCCAAGTCCTTTTCCCATCGCCAGCAGCAATTCCGGCTCGTACGACCCGGGCCCGATTGGCAATGAAGACGGTCAATCACCGGAGCTGTCCACCGTCATCAAGCAGCAACACGACCTGATGCTGGAAGAGTTTCCGGAAGGCCCGGTCGGTGCCGCAACCAGCCCGCCGCTCGGAAAATCGACACCGTGGCGTCCCGGGCAGCGGTCTGTCTCCGCGCATCGTGACCAGAACCCTGTCGACTCGAACCGCACCATTCCCCTCCACGAGCCGTCGCACAATGCCCCGCGAGGGACCGAGGAAGGACAGAACTAACAGAGAACGAACCCTGTTCAGCTACAGCGGACCGCTGCCGTCAGGCCCCCTACGCGTCCGTCTCTTTGCCGAGCTGCCTGCGCAGCGCTTCCAGCTGCGCGTCCAGGTCCTGGCCGCTGGCCGGGTGACCCGGCGTGCCTGGTTCGGCGCTGGGTGCCTGCGTTGGCGTCGTGCCCCGGCTCCATCGCGGCGCCTCTCCCGCATCTGGCGGTGCGGACGGCGTTTGCGCCGCCGTCCACGCGCGTTCCGCCACTTCCCGGTGTGCGGCCGCTTCGGCTTCGAGGCGGGCCGTCCGGTCTGCCAGGGCCTCGAAACTGCGCGCCCGTGCATCCAGTCCGCTCTTCACATCGGCGAGCTTCCGGTCCAGCACCGCAACCCCGCCGCGCGCGACCAGTCCGTCACGTTCGGCTTGCAGTTTGAGCTGCTCCAGGCGCAGGGCCTCGATATGACTGTGCAACTGGCGGCTGACGTCCTCTGCCTCGTCGGCCAGCCGCTCGGCCTCGCGCGCCCGTTGCTCGCACGCCAGCCGCTCCGCCAGCGCTTTGCGCGCCAAGTCCTCCTGCCCCTCATTCATCGCAGCCACCGCCTGCACCTTGCGCTTTGCCGCAAGCTCATTGGCTTGCCGCGCCCGCTCGCGCAAGTCGGCGACTGTGGCCAGTTGGTTCGCCAGCGCGGCCTCGGCCGCAGACAACTGGTCGGCCAAATCGCGCAGCAGCGCGTCTGCCACACGCTGCGGGTCCTCCGGCTTTCCGCCGTGATCGATCGATTGTCGAATCCTGCGCAGCCAGTCCATACCAACCCTCCCTGTTCACGACGCTTGACGATGGAAAGCACGCCCAGTGGCAAGCATGTTATAATAGGCGGCGTACTTTCGGATTGTCCAAGGCGGCCTGTGCCGTGTTTGGACAGGATGCCAAGGAGGCGGGTGATTCAGTGCATCAATATTGGTTTTGGATTGGAAATTTTCCCGTGCGGGCCTATAGTACCATTTTTGCCGCCGCATTTCTGATTGGCCTGGGCGTAACCCTGTATTTTGCCAAAGCGGATGGGAAGCGTGCATACATACCGCACCTCTGGAACATGGCGCCGTGGCTCTTGATTGGCGGGCTGGTCGGCTCCCGGTTCTGGCAGGTGTTCTTTTTTGACTGGCCCTATTATTCCAAGAACCCAGGGCAGATCCCGATGATTTGGCACGGCGGCCTCTCCATTCAGGGCGGCATCGCCGGCGCACTCGTCGTGAGCATCTACTACCTCTGGCGGCACGGCATCAACTTTTGGTCGTTTGCTGACATCACCGCCCCGGGTCTGCTGCTCGCGCAGAGTATCGGCCGCGACGCCAACCTCATGAACGGAGACGCCTTTGGCGACCCCACGCACCAGGATTTCGGACTGCTGTACCCGCCAGGGACCCTGGCGCACGCGACGTTCGGCAATCAGCCCCTGTGGCCCGCGGAGGTCTGGGAAGGCCAGGCGGATGTCATCCTCTTCGGGTTGCTGCTGATTCTCAAGCAGCGCCGCTGGCCTAGCGGATTCCTGTTCATGTACTACGTCGTGGCCTATAACGCGGTCCGCTTCTGTCTGGAGATGCTGCGCGGCGACTCCCCGCGGTTTGCGCTCAACTGGGATGCGGCGCAGTGGACCTCGGCACCAGTGGTGGTGGCCGGCGTGATCATCACCATTTACCTGTTTGTGCGCGACCGCAAACGCCGCAACGGCGATGGCGCGACGGGCGGCGGTGCGTCCGAGGGCGAAACGGACGGCGTAACACCCGTCCTGCCGTCCGACACGGACCCTGCCGACCGTCCCTGACCGTCCACACGCCGCAAACACGAGGCGGCTTCCGTTCAAGGCCTGTTCAACTCGGAAGGGGCTGTGCCTCCGTGCAACGCACGGTGCAGCAGCCCCTTTTTTCCTCTTCCCGTGCAGGTGCGCGGCCTGACCCGCGCTTTACACATCCCTTTACACATCCATCACAATGCGCCCTTGACCTGCGCAAGCGCCTCGATGCACGCCTCATTGTCTTCTTCCAGACCGTAGGTGATGCGGACGTATTCATCCAGCCCCGCGAACCCGGCGCGCACCATGACCCCCAGCTTCATCAGCTCCTGCACGGTCTTGCGGCCGTCCCCGGTCTTCACGAGAATAAAGTTGCCCTCCGGCGCAATCGCTTCCAGGCCGATCTCGGCGGTACGTTCCAGGTAGAACGCCCGGCATGCGGCCGCGTGTTTCACGGACGCCTGGCGGTGCGCTTCGTCCTGCAGCGCAGCCGCAGCCGCGCGCTGCGCGAGCCGGTTGACATTGAAGGGTTCACGCAGCCGATGGACATAGTTCCAGACGTCCGGGTGCGCGAGCGCGTAGCCGATGCGCAGCCCCGCCAAACCGTACAGTTTCGAGAAGGTGTGCAGGCACACAACCCGCGGGTCCTGCAGCAGGTCCGCGGTCTCCCGAACGCGATCGGGCCGCTCGGTGTAGTCATTGTAGGCCAAGTCCAACAGCAGCATGACGTGCTCAGGCAGGTGGTCGAGCAGCCACTTGGCCTCATCGGCCTTCAGAATCGTGCCCGTCGGATTGTTCGGCGAGCAGGCGTACACCAGCTTGGTTCGCGCCGTGACTGCACCTGCAAGCGCCTCCACGTCGTAGGTGAAGTCAGGCCGAAGCGGCACACTCACGATGTCTGCCTGCATCACCTGCGCCCCAAAGTTATACTGCGAAAACGACGGGAACGGAACGACGACCTCATCACCCGGCTGCAGAAACGTCTCTGACAAAAGTTTGATCAGGTTGTCAGACCCGTTCCCCGCGATGACGTGGTCGGCCGACACCTGATGAAACGCCGCCACGGCCTCACGCAGGCGGCCGCTCCCGCCGTCCGGGTACAAGTGCAGCGTCTCCAGCTCCGCGCGAATCGCTTCCAGTGCCTTCGGCGACGGACCGAGTGCGTTCTCATTCGAATTCAGCTTGACGATGCGGCGCAGACCATACATCTTGCGGATTTCATCATCCGTAATGCCCGGAACATACGGCTGAATTTGGTCAAGCCCGCGCCGAACGCGTTCTGCAATGCTCAGCATAATGCCCTCCTGCTCTCCCCGACCTGTTTGTCTGCTACAATATAGCTTGATTGTAACACACTTTGCGGCCCTGAAAGGGGCGAGAGACCACCTCGGAAAGAGGGATTGCCCATGCCAGCCCATCCTCCCGCCATCCCAGCGTTTGACGACATTTTGGAAGCACGCAAACGCCTGCAGGGTGTGATTCAGACCACCCCGCTTGATTTTTCAAAGACCTATTCCGACCTGTCGGGAAACGAAGTGTACCTGAAACTTGAAAACCTCCAGAAAACGGGGTCGTTCAAAATTCGCGGCGCCTATAACAAACTCGCGGCGCTCTCTGACGAGGAACGCCGGCACGGCGTCATCGCGGCATCCGCCGGCAACCACGCCCAAGGCGTCGCCTATGCGGCGCGAGCCCTTGGTACCACCTGTACCATCGTCATGCCCGAACACGCCAGTCTCGCCAAAATCGCGGCCACGCAGCGCTATGGGGCGCAAGTCGTACTCCAGGGTGCCACGTACGACGACGCCTACGCCCATGCCGTGTCCCTGCAGCAAGCGCACGGGTATACCTATGTGCACGCCTTTGACGATCCGCAAATCATCGCGGGTCAGGGGACGCTCGGCGTCGAAATCCTGGAGCAGCTTCCGACTGCAAACACTGTGATTGTCCCCATGGGTGGGGGCGGATTGGCGGCCGGCATGGCGCTGGCGCTGAAAACCTTGCGTCCGGAGATTCGGGTCATCGGGGTGCAGGCCGCGGCGGCCGCTGGCTTCCGCGCATCGCTCGACGCAGGCGAGGTCACAACGGTGGCTTCGGCGTCCACCATCGCCGACGGCATCGCCGTGCGCCGTCCCGGCACACTAACCTTTGCCCTTGCACAGCAGTATGTGGACGATGTCATCACCGTGGAAGAAGAGGAGATTGCCCGCTCCATGGTGTTCCTGATGGAGCGCAGTAAGCTGGTGGCGGAGGGCGCCGCCGCTGCAGCCCTCGCGGCGGTCATTTACCGGAAGGTCCCGGCGGACCTTGGCCAGGTGGTTGTGCTGTTATCCGGCGGGAACGTGGATGTCACCGTTCTCTCGAAAATCATCGAACACGGCCTGGCGGAGGCGGGACGGTATCTGCAGTTGACGCTCACGCTGCCGGACCAGCCTGGGGCGCTGCGCGGACTCCTGGACGTGCTCGCCGACCTCGGCGCCAACGTCGTCACCATCCAGCACGACCGGCTTGGCGTCGGAATCGCATTTGGCCAAACGAGGGTCCAAATTAACCTGGAGACCCGGGACAAGGCACACATCGCGTCAATCTTCCGCGCGCTTCAGGAGAGAGGGTACGCATACCAGCCTGCCGACGCCGCACCCTGACCGGTGGGGCGGCGGGCTGCCGCATTTGTGATCACACCCGATCGTCCAGTGCTCAAACGGACGCATCGGTCGTGCAGAAGTCGTCCACCGGGTCGTTCGAAGGGACCTCCGCCGGCTCAGACAACGAAGCAGTGACCGCATCCGGATGTGACCCTGCCGCCGGCTGTTTTTCCGGGACTTCGCCGCCGCTTTCCCCATGAACGTTGGTTAAGCCGCCCGAAATGGCAAACTTGAAGGCCTCTTCCACCGTTAAGTCGCACGGCGAGATGCGCGAGCGCTCGACCAGCACCGTGATCCCGGCGAACTGAAACGTGTTGGGCAAATAGACCGCGACGCGCTCTCCGGTTGGATCCATGTGCGAAGGCAGTTCCTCGTTTGTGACAAGACCCACGACCTGCGCACGCTCATCCGGCCAGTTCACCAGCACCGCGCGTCGAAACCCGCGCTTTTTTCCACCCAGCAGACTTTGGACAAGCTCCTTGAAGGTCACGTACAACGATTTCACAAACGGGATCCGCCGGAACATGCCATCCATCAGCTGCAGGACTTGGTGACTGACATAAAACTTGGTGAGCGCGCCGACCAGCGTCGTCCCAATCAGCACGAGGACAAAGCCGACGCCCGGCACGTCCGTGCCGAACCAGTGGTCCACCCAGGGCCCAAACAGTCCGTCCACCAACTGGAAAATGGTGACCAACACCCAGATCACGAGCGCAAACGGCAGAATCGTGACCAGGCCGATCCCAAAGTGCTTGGCGATTTCCCGAAAGATCCGCATGGATGTCACCTCTCACCTGCTGGTGTATTGTCAGGACGCTTGCGTCCACGTTCCCGCTTCCCCAGGCGCCGCTATCCGCGCAGCGTATAAAAGCCAACGGCCATCACGATGTATGCGCCAACCGCCATCGCCCCTTCCAGCCAATTGGATTCGCCGTCGATCATCAAGATAATGACGAGCAGCACGGCCGCCCCCATGCTGGCGAGTTCGGGCCAGCTGAACAACAAGGGCATCGCATGCCCCATCAGGCAGCTGGCGAAGAACAGCACTGGCGCGACAAACATGGCGACTTGCAGCGAACTGCCCACGGCAATCTCGAGGGAGAGGTCCATCCGGTCCTTCCAGGCCATCCACACCGCAGACGCGTGCTCAGCGGCATTGCCGATGACCGCCACGACGATGACACCAATGAACATTTCACTCCACCCTAAATTCTGTCCGACCGCGCGCACGCCGTCGACCAGCCAGTCACTTTCCACGCCCACCAGCACCGTCGCAACACATAACACAATCACAGCGGAACGGAAGCGCCAATGGCCTTCCTTCGCCTCTTCTGTGGTGATGTACTGGAACAAGTCCGCGTGGGTGAAGAGGCTGAAAAACAGCCCTGCGCCATAGACCAAGAAGAGAATCACAGCGGTTGTGCCGGACAGCGCCAGACTTTGCCCGGGTGCGCTGCCGGCGAAAATGGCGGGTACGATGTACGCAACCCCGACCCCCAGCAGCAGCATGCCCGCATTACTGCGCGCGGCACTGGTGTTAAAGCGCTGCACCGGATGCCGGATGCCGCCGACAAAGAAGCTGAGGCCCAGCACAAACAGCAGGTTGCCGAGGATGGACCCGGTGATGGACGCCTTCACCAACGTGATGTAGCCGCTTTTTAAGGCGAAGATGCCGATAATTAATTCTACTGCATTTCCGAACGTCGCGGACAGCAGACCGCCAATTCTGGGTCCGACGCGCGCCGCGATGGATTCCGTTGAGCGGCCCATCAGCCCCGCGAGTGGAATGATGGCGGCACAGGACAAGAGAAACAACACGAGTTCAGGAAGATGCTGCCACTTTGCGTAGGCACTCGCCAGGACAAACACACCGGTGAGGGGCCACAGCCAACGATTCAATATCTCATCTCCAATCCGCAAAAGTCTGCCGTCCACGCCGGCCGCGCCCGAGGACGCCAGCTGCAGTGCGGCGCCGCGATCGCTTTACCCCTTTTTCACCAGCCGGTATAATGTGGCGGAAAGGGTGATCGCTTCTGACTCACTTTCATAAGGTACAGGTCCTGCGAGGAGAGCTCAAGCGCAGCGAAATCCGCGCGGGAATCCGCTATCAGTTGACCACCGAAGAATTTATCCTGCAGCGAAGCCAGCGCACATACCGGATTGCGCTGGATAATATTCTGGGCCTGATGGAATGCCCGGAAGACGAGTTTCGCCTGCATGGCGGTTTTGACCAAGAAAGAGCACAAGCCTGCGGACGCCCATACAAGATTGTAACCACTCTCCTGTACCTGGTATCCCCTGCAGGCGTGATCGAACAGTCCCGGGTTTCGTTGTACGCCCGGCTGTCTGCTGCGTTTGCCGATCAAATGACGGCGCTCCTGCGCGCCTCTTCGTGACCGCGGCCGACCAGAAACCCGTTCCAATCCTGCGCAAAGCGCGTCAAAAGGGGTCCCTGCGTCGCACATCACGTGCGCAACGACCCCTTGGCGATGGATGCGGCTTGAATGACAGCGCACGACACCGGGTTACCGCGGTCCGTTCGTGAACAATGGATACCCGTTTCGCTTGAGCGAGCGGACGACGACCACAGACAACACAACGCCCAGCCAGCCCACCACGTAGACGACCCACTCTGCGACCACCATGTGCCGCGCCGCGGCGATGAGCAGATACACCGTGAAGGCGAGGTACAGCACCAGGGACAGCCACCACCGGCGGAACAACATGTTCAGCGCTGTACCGACCCCAAAGCTGCTGATCAGCGCCAAGAGGGAGACCATAAACCAAAATGTCAGAATTGCACCCGCATGATTGCCCACCGACAGCACTCCCATACATTAAAATGCAGTCGTGACCAGGTGATATATCGTTCAGAAACTTTCTATGGTTACCATCTTACCGTAAATCTTCTGTGGAAGGATAGAGCCGCTTATGCAGTCGTCGTTTCGCATTGCGTCCCTGTGCCCGAGCAACACGGAACTCTTGTGCGCTCTGGGGCTGGCCGACGCGATCATTGCAACGGACAGTTACTCAGACTTTCCACCCGACGTCGTCGGGCCCCTGCCGAAGCTGGGTCCGGACCTTTCGATTGACATTGCGCAGTTGGCGGCGCTGCAGCCAGACTTGGTGGTCTCCTCGCTGACGGTGCCAGGCATGGAACGCGTCGTCCAGGCGGTGGAAGACGCCGGACTCGCACAGGTGACGCTCTCGCCGGCGCGAATCGAGGACATTGTTGCGGACGCCAACACGATTGCGCAAGCCTTGCCAACCTCCCTGCGGCAAACCCTCCGCATCCCACAGTTCGTGGACGACTTTGAGCGGCGGCTCGACCGCGTCGCCAAAGCGACCGCGTCGGTTGCACACCGACCCGGCCTGTACTGGGAGTGGTGGCCGCAGCCTGTCTTTTCCCCTGGCCGCGACAACTGGCTCACGGAAGTCAGCGCGCTGGCTGGCGCTCGAAACATCTTCGAAGACCAACCCGGTCCGCAGGTGCGCGACGAAACGGGAGAGCGGGTTTGTGCCGCGAACCCGGACGTGTTCCTCGCCGTCTGGACGGGCATCCCGCAGCACAAAGTGCCGCTCGCGAAAATCAAAACAAGACGCGGTGCCTGGCAGCAGACCCCCGCGTTTCAAACCGCACAATTGTTCATTTTGTCAGAAGGGTTGTTCTGCCGCCCGTCACCGCGATTACTGGACGGACTGGAGCAGCTGGTCGGCCTGCTTCACCCTGACGCGGCACAGCGGGCAGGATTGGCTCGCCCCGAGGCGTATGGACCCATGCGGACCGCGGACGGCACCTGGCTTGGCGGTCAGACCCCACCCCCGTCCATGCCCCGTACACAAAAGAGACGGGGCTGAACCTCCCCGTCTCCGCTCGCTCACGCATTCAGCAATCGCTCGCCCATCTGTTTATCGATGCTGAAACTTGGGCGCCCGCTTCTCCAGAAACGCCTGTACGCCTTCCGCGACGTCCTCGGCCTCAAACACTTCGCCGAACAGACGCGCTTCCATCTTCAAACCTTCGTCCAAGGTCACGTCCAGCCCCTCGTCAATGGCGCGTTTGGCGAGTCCAATCGACACCTGGCTGCGCTCCCGGAAGATGGCTGCAAACTGTTTGGCTTCCGCCAGCGCCTGACCTTTGGGTACCACGCGGTTGACGAGGCCAATCCGCTCCGCTTCCGCGGCCGGGATGGGCTCGCCCGTGAGAATCAGCTGCTTGGCCCGAGACTCGCCAATCAGCCGCGGCAGCCGCTGCGTTCCCCCGGCGCCGGGAAAGAGCCCCAGCTTGACTTCCGGGAATCCGAGCATAATCTGCTCCTCCGCGATGCGAAAATCACAGGCCAGAGCAAGCTCACATCCACCGCCCAGGGTCCAGCCGTTCAGCGCCGCGACCGTTGGCTTGCTCAAGTGATGGAGGCGTTGCATCGTTTCGTCGAACGCCTCCGCTGCCGAGCCCGCCTTCTTGTCCGCGATGAATCCGGTGAATTCCTTAATGTCCGCACCAGCCATGAAGGCTCGGTCTCCCGCGCCGGTGAGCACCACGGCGACGACCGACCGGTCGTGTTCGAGTTCTTGCACGGCCTCCAGAATCTGGCGGCTCATATCCAGGCTCAACACGTTCATCGGTGGATTATCCAGCGTCAATACCGCGATTTCCTGTTCGCGCTCAATCCGTACCTCTCCCATGGTCATCTCCCTCTCGTCATTTCGATGTGCAGGTGTTCAATAGTGCTTCCACTCATCCGGATCCGGCGGGGCTGGGTTTTTGTCGCGGCGAAGATAGCGAATCAGGTAGCGCACCCCGACCACCGCCAGACTCAGCAACGCCAGCGCCACACCCAGCCAGCGGACGCGCGGTGTATGAAAGTGCGTCGCAATGAGGTTGCACAGCTCATACACGCCAATGGCGCAAGCCGCAAACATCCAGTCCGGCAATACCTGATTCATGCGGAGCCTCCGTTCTTTCAACATTGTTCCTGTCAGAACAACCGGATTTGCTGTCCCGGCAGGTCCGTGACATCGCCTGGGACCGGCAGCGACAACAGGCGAGTCCAGTCCAGCGCGTTGCGGACGGCATAGTCGCCTTGATTGTTGTTCATCAAGATATGTACCTCAGAGGCCTCATCCGCAAAGCGTTGCACCACTGGGACAAACGCCTGCAGCTCCTGCGGCGTGTACAAGTAGTCGAACCGCTGTGCCGATGAAGTCAACCCCTTCTGATACCAGGTGGACTCGTTGCGACCGTGCAGGCGAAACACCACGCCCAAGCGATTCGTGACAGCCGGCACAAAGGGAATGCTGCCAAATCCCGCTTGCGGCTCGTCACAGACCACATTTACCAGTCCCAGCGACCTGAGCCAGCGTTCACTTGCATCCGCCCGCGGACCTTGCCACCACGAGCGGTTTCGGAATTCTACCGCAACCACAAAGTCACGGTACCGCTCCCGCATGGATTCCACGCGGCGCTGGTTTGCCTCCGAGGCAACAAACCAGGGCGGATACTGAAACACCAGCAAGCCCAGCTTGCCTGCGGCTGCGAGCGGGGCCACGGCCGCTTCAAACAAGGCCGCATCGCGGCAGCGCGTGTCCTCATCCACCCGGCCCCGGTCGTGAAAGGTGAGCGTGCGGTGCGCCTTCACATCAAACACAAAACCGTCCGGTGTGATCTCGGCCCAATGTTCAACCGTGCGCGGCGCCGGAATCCGATAGTACGTGCTGTCGACTTCGACCACCGAGAAATACCGCGCGTAGAACGCCAGCCGCTCCTCCGGCTTAACCGACCGCGGATAAAAGTCCTCATGGTCTGCCCACGCGCAAGTGCCCACACGTACAACCATGGCACGCCTCCTACACCTTGCATTATAACATTCTGGACCCGCGCGGTTGTCGTTGTCCGCCGTGCTTCTGTATAATGAGGCAGATCGCACTCGTATCTTCGGCATCAGCAGAAAGAGGGGAAACGCCGATGGCATCAGCTGTTCATGAAATTCAATGTCCAAAGTGCGGCGGAACCAAATTTCGCGAAGAGCATATCGTTGAATTGGACTCGAGCGTCGTGATTCGTGACGATCTACCGCTGCCGGCACGAACGGTGAGAGAACAGTACCGGTACATTTGTATCCAGTGCAATGAAATCCTGAACTTGCCCTGGACAGGCCACCACGAATAGCGGCGCTGCCTGAAAAGCCACGGGATTGCAGCCCCGTGGCTTTTCATTGCGCTCAGCAGCTCCGGTCCTTGTACCGCCAATGCTCATTGTCCGCGCCGTGTGCGACTTGTTCCAGGAACCGGCGCCGTTCGTACCCGCCGCAGCGCTTGCGCCGCTCGGCCCGCGCACGGGACACATCCTCCATCGTCAGCCCGCGTACGTCCAGCCACGCATCGATACACTCCAGCACATCCGCCAGCGACTCGAGACTTTCGGTGCCGGCAAATTGCTCACTGGCGCGCACGACCGTGTCCAGCAGCGCCTGGGCAAACGCGTCGCCGTCCAGTTCGCGCCAGATCGCGATGTTTCCCATTGACTCGATAATCTCCGGAATCCGGTCCCGCACCAAGCGGTGATAGCTGGTCACGGGCGACTTCGGCCGGCCAGGTCCATCCCCATTTCTGTTCATCGGATCAAAATCCATGTTCGCAACCCCCATGGAACGCGATCCACGCCTACCCCGTTCGATCTCACACTTTTTAATATGTAAAGAATATTGTGCGATACGATGGACAAAACCGCAAGTGGTCTTTCAGAATCCTCCAACACCTCTATGACAGTTGCAGGTGGGAGCGTGCCCATCTTTTCAGAATGATAGAATCTGTGTAAAATAGACATAACTCGACAAGAACCGCCCATACTATTGAAAATCAAACCGGGTCTGTGGATGCGCTCGGAACGCACAAAAGGGGAGAACGGATTTCATGGCAGGTCGACACCGCCAAAAGGACAAGCGGGAGAATCCATCAAGGCGGAGGCCGCGCAAGTTCTTCCTGTGGTCCGCCGTTTGCGTAGTCGTTCTCGGCGGCGCGGGCGCAGCGTATTACTACATGACGCGGCCGCTGTCCTCGGCAACCTCAAAATACAGCGTAAAACCCGTTACGATGAAAAAGACTGCCGACGACCAGGAGCGCACCAATATCCTGTTGATTGGTACGGACACGCGCCCGGGACAAACGGGCGGCAATACAGATGTCCTCATATTGTGCAGCATTGACCCCAAGCACAAACGGATTGAATTGCTGTCCATCCCGCGCGATACGAAAGTGCAGTTTCCCGACGGTTCTGTTGGGAAAATCAATGAAGCACTCGACCTCGGCGGACCCCAAATGACCATCAACATGGTGTACGGTCTAATCCACCAGCCGATTGACCACTACGCCCTCACCCACTTCGGCGGCTTGGTGGACATCATCAACACGCTGGGCGGCATCACGGTCGATGTGCCAGAACGGATGTATTACAACACCGGCGACAAACAGTGGAACATCATCAACCTGAAACCGGGCGTACAGACACTCAATGGCGTTCAGGCGCTCGGTTTTGTCCGTTTCCGGGAGGACCCACTCGGTGACATCGGGCGGACGGAACGTCAGCAGGAATTTTTGACGGCCTTGGCAGACAAACTGCTTGAGCCGGCCAACATCCCGAAACTTCCCACCCTCATCCGCGAGTTCTGGGGAACCATCGACACCGACATGAGCCTGGTGAACGTGCTGAGTCTCGCTTCAGACGCCAACCAGTTCAAGTCGTACAAAATCATTCACGAAACCCTGCCGGGATCGTTTCACAATCCATCCTATCCGGGAGACTCCAGCTACTGGATTGTGAACCCGGCCGAAGCCGTATGGGCCGCAAATCAGTTCTTCCAGAATGGCGTCGTGCAGTCCAACCCCGTTCAAGCTCCCTCCGTGACGGAAAACTGGACGCCGCCCGCCAACTCGACGGCAGGCACCACAAACTCGACCTCCGGCGGCGCCAGTCAGACGACGAACGCGACGACCAGCGGTGGATCCGCCGCGTCCAACGAAGCGGCAGGAGCAACAGCCAACTCGACGCAAGCGGCCGCATCATCGGCGCCGTGGTATACGGTCAGTGTGTACGGCGCGAACGTGCGCTCGGGGCCAGGGACGAACTACGCCATCCTCTCCTCCGTCAAGCAGGGGCAGGAGGTACAAGTCGTGGGGACATCTGGCGATTGGGACGAAGTGGAGTTCGGGGACGGTGAGACGGGGTACATTGCGAACTGGCTGGTCACCCCGGACGCGGGGACAAGCCAGTAATCGCCCATCGCCCATCGTCGCCAGCAGCCTGTTGCAGCCAGCGCCTGGGATGAACGCGTACAAATCCAATGACAAATGGGGCACCTGCACCGCAGTGCGCCCCATGTTCGTTCGATTTCCTATGTTCTGCTTAGGTGCCGCGTCTGGCTATGGCTTCACATCTTCGTGCGTCACGCGAATCTTCGGCAGCAACTCGATGCGGTCTGCATCGCTCGGTGCCTTCCAGGTCCAGCGGTTGTTCGCCGTGTAGCTCCAGAGAGTCGCCACGATGATACCAATCAACTGCCCCGCCAACGGACTCCAGTGCAGCCACACAAACCCTTTGACGAACAGCGCAGTGATGGCCAGGCTGACCCCTGAAATGAGCATGAACATCGGAATTTGCAGCGCCCGCCGCCACTTCACGGGATGCGCGTGACCCTTCCAGGTCATGTTGTCATTCCACAGAAAGTTGTGTGCCATCGCGACCAGCGATGCAATCACAGAGGACGGCACCTCGCGCAAGTGGAACACGTACATCATCAGGCTCATCACAGCCAGGTTCACGACCATCCCCAAGCCCCCGACAAAACAGAACAAGTAAAACCGCCGGTCCTCCGGACTGCTCCAGACCAGGCGCACAATATGCCGCACGTAATTCCACTGTTCACGCAGGCTCATTTTCGACTCGCCGGCGTCTCGGTCGACGAATTGGTAAGGCACTTCGTGCACCGTCTGATACCGGCCCTTGACGAGAATCTCCATCAGAATCTTCCAGCCAATCGGGCTCAGGTCGGCGCCCGCCAGCACACTGCGCCGCAGCCCGAAATACCCGCCCGTACAGTCGGAGATGTGCCGCAGCCTGCGAATCGCGACACGCCCCATGGTCCTGGCTGTCCACGAAACCAGTTTCCGGAAAGTGTTCAGGCCGCCGTCCGACCCGCCCGGGACAAATCGGCTTGGGATCACGATGTCGATCCCTTCTGCCAGCCGCTCCGCAATCACCGGCAGCAGCTCCGGTGGATGCTGCAAATCCGCATCCATGACCACCAGGTACTCCGCCGAAGTCCGCGCAAACCCCTCGACCACCGCGGTAGCAAGCCCTCGCGCATCCTTGCGATGCACATAGTGGACCTCCGGATGCGCCGCGGACAGCGCCTCAAGCACCTGCGGCGTGTCATCGCGGCTGTCGTCGATGAACCAAATTTCGTATGTCAGATCCCGACCGCGCAATGCATCCGCGATGCGCGCTGTAATGGTTTGCACGTTTTCGCGCTCATTGAAGGTCGGAATCACAATCCCTAAATGCACCAAGCCACCCCTCTCACGACCCGCGTATCGGCAGTCAACCGACACGGAGGATTCCCAGTCGATTATACCACCGAACCTGCCGTTCGAGATGACAACCTTACCGTTTCTCCGCCAACCTCTCCCAAACTGCTCTGCGGCGCATCAGCGTTCGCATGTCCGGTCCGCCCCACGCCGACTCCGTCCACGCCTGTGCCATCTGCTGGCTGCAGGTTTGGTTCACGAACAAGTGCAGCGCATCCAGCCGTTCCATCGCATCCTCCAGATGGCTGCGCTCATCACTGAACACGGAGGCCACCTGCCCGTTGCCCGCCTGGTTCGCCATCGCAACGGCGGCCGCAAAATCCGGTGCCTCCGTCAGCAGCAGCACTGGCCCCTGCACATCCGATGCCACGGGCTGCGCATTTGCATCGAGATCGCCAACAATTGCGGGTTCCATGAACCACCCCTGTGCGCCGACGGAACGTCCGCCGTACAACAGCCGACCCTGTCGTGCACACGCCGCGAGGTGCACCGCTGCCGCCTCGCGCGCGGCGTCACCCACCAGCGGCCCCATCTGCGTGCGCGCATCCGCTGCATCGCCAACCACCAGTTGCTGCGTCAATTCGACCAGACGGTCTGTCAGGTCTTCGTACACGGCTTCGTGCGCGATGACCCTGGCGCATGCCCCCGGCGCCTGTCCCGCCCAGCCGAACGCCGCACGTACAATCTGCTGAGCCGCTTCCTCCACGGCCGCCTGCTCGTCCACCACCACCGTATCCTTCCACGATGAACCTTGGGGCAGTACGAACTTCGCGTGCGATTTCGCCACGGCCGCCGCGTCATGCAGCGAAGCCGCGGGAACCAAGTTGAGCACACCGTCCGGCAGCCCAGCCAAACGCATCACCTCCAGCCATTTGCTGGCCGTCACAGCCGTCTGCACAGCGGGAATCAGCACAACCGTGTTGCCGGCGGCCATCGCCGCAGCAGCCTGTGCGACCGTCTGTGCGAAGGACTGACGGTCATCTGCGAGGACGACACCCACACCGAGCGGGATGTATCGTTGCTCGTGATCGTCCGTCCCAAGGTACGTCACGGTCACACCCTCGCCCAGACGGAGCGCGCGTTGTCCGCAGGCTTCAAGAGACGCGACGGCACGGCGCGTTTCCTGCGTGGACTCCGCCCACGTCATCCCCGTCCCCAAACAAATCCAGGCGGACAGCATCGTTTGCCGCTGCCGCAGGAAGGCGGCCGCGCGCAGCAGGTACCGTGCCCGGTCGGTGAACGATTGGCGCTTCCAGTTCGCAGCCGCAGCCTTCGCTGCGTCGAGGCCGCGGACCAGCAGACGCGCGTCGCCCATCGACACTTCCGCAACCACCTCTTCGTTCGCAGAGGGATTCCGCGCGAGCAGGCGCTGCGCTGTGAGAATGCGCTCCCCGCCAATTTCCAGCGGGCAGGCTTGTCCAAGCTGCCCGCGCACGCAAAGGAGCTCGCGTTCAAACCCTGTTCTCACGAACGCGTCTTGCAAATCGACGAACGTCGTCTCGGCTGCGCCATCGAGCATTGTCCTATTCCTCCAGTTCTGGTACACATCAGCCCCACCACACCGAGTGGTAGGGCTGCATGGCCCACGCGTCCGACCACCACCCCAGCATGGATGGCAGCGGAAAGTACGGGTAGCCATGCGGATAACTCTGGGAAAATGCCCCCCGACCTGCCCACGCCTCTGCGGGCCCGGCAAAACCGTGCCACGGTCCCGGCCAGGGGGCAGCTTGCCAACCAGCGCCGCCGGACCGCAGCCACCAGGGATAGACGTGCCAGGCACCCTCGGGGCCCCACGGGGTATGCGCCGGCATCCACGGGTCACACGACGTCAGCCAAGGCTCCGTGAGCCAAGGCTGAACATCCCAGCCAGCGCGGCCGTCCGGTGCCCATGGGCCACGCCACAGCACCCCAGCGCCATCGATCCATCCGCCTCCTGGATACAATCCATCCACCCCCGCAACCGCAGCCCGCTCCGGCCCAGACGGTCTTCACCGATCACGGTCAGCGTCGCATCACATCCGCCGCCGTCTAGGGGGCTGCTGGTGCAGTATATGTATCCTTGGCGATCCACTGTGCGGCTTCGAGCAAATTGGCAGCCGCAGCTGTTCGCGCACCGCGGCGCGCACCGCGGCCAGCGCTTCCTCCGTCATGCAGCCGGGGCCGACGCCGCCTTGAATTGACCTCGTGTCGATGGTCATGCATCACGCCATCGCGATCGAGAATCACAGCCCGCCGGGTCACGCACTGCCCCCCAGTTTCGCAACGTGTGCTGCAATGGCCGCCATATCTTCCTCCGCCAACCCATTCGCCAGTGCAGACAAGAACGTTGCGTAGGTTGCGAACAGCGCCGGCGCGGTCGCTGTGACCTCGGCCACCTGGTGCGCCATCAAGCCCAAGTCCTTGACCATGTGCTTCAACGAAAACGACGCCGGATAGCTGCCTTCCACAAAGGAAGACCGTTTCGCACTCAACAGCGGCGACCACGTCGAAGTCGTGGACAGGACGTTCAGAAACTGTTCTCGTCCGATCCCCGTTTTATCAGCGACCGCCATGCACTCCGAGACCGCCTGCAGCGTCATCCCTAAAAACGCGTTGACGCACAGCTTCATGGCTGCCCCGGCCCCCACGTCCCCGATGTGAAAGACGTCTTTCGCCATTGTCTCAAGCAGCGGATGCGCGCGATTGAAAGCGGCCTCGGACCCTCCGGCCAGCACGACCAGCGTGCCCTGTTCGGCAGGTTGTACCGATCCCGACACCGGCGCGTCCATCCACTCAATCCCCCGCCCGGCGAACTCCAGCGCGAACGCCTTGGTTTCATCCACGCCAATGGTGCTCATGTTCACGATCAGCGCACCTTTTTTCAACGCGTTCGCTGCCCCCTCCGCATCGAACAAGACCGTGCGAATCGCGTCTGCGTCAGAGAGCATCAAGAACAGCATGTCGGCGTCCCGCGCCGCCTCCGCAGGCGAACCCACCCGTTCGCACGGACCTATGTCCGACGAGCGGTTGGAACGGTTGTACGCCTTGACACGATAGCCCGCCTTGGCCAGGTTCCGGGCCATCGGCGCGCCCATCTTCCCCAGGCCAATCCAACCCACGTTCACCATCACGTTCAGCCCCCGTTTCGTGTACATCCTTGCCGCGGTACAGCGGGGCACCTGCATGCAGCGCCGCGCCGCACCCCGCACCACACGTCCTCGCTCATTCGGCGTCGTCCGCTTCTTCACCAACCCCGCGTTCAATGAGGTCCACCAAGCGGCCCACGATGCGAATGAACTCCCCTGTATCATGTGCGCCAATCTCGCGAAAGATTTTCTTCATGCGGGCGCTGCGGATTTTCCGGAACTCATCGAGTCGTTGGCGTCCCTGCGCCGTGATGGACACATAGACGACCCGACGGTCCTCTTGCGAACGAATCCGCTCCACCAGCCCGCTGCGCTCCAGTTCGTCGCAGACCTGGGTCACAGCCCCTGGGCTCAATCCGGCCACCTTCGCAATATCGGACGCCTTGGCACGTTCGCACTTGTCCAGATAGCGCAGGATAAAGATTTGGCTCGCCGTCATGTTGGACCGCTTGATCAGCGAATCATGCGCCATCATGCGCTGCAGGCGGGCCATCAAGTCGTCTAATTGCCGCATTTGTACCGAAACCGGATCGTTCGATTCCATAGTTACACTCCTGACTTCGCCGCCGAGCGCTCAGGTCCGTCCAGCGTCGTTCGCACCGCTTGACGGTCCCGCGCTCTATGTCTCTATTCATTTTAGCAGTTTAACATTTTTCTATACAATCCCCCTCCGCGTCCGTTCCGCGCTGCCGCTCCCCGGCGCTGCGTCGAACGGGTGCTCGGCAACAACGGAGGACCGGTTTGGGATTGGCGTTTTTGCGTCAAGATTGATACTGTGAGAGCATGAGACGGCAGACGAGACGAAACACGGAGTGTCAGGAGGTTGTCCGCTGTGGCGGTTTTCTACGATATTAGTTTACCGATTTACGAAGGCATGCCTGTGTACAAGAACAAACCGGAGAAGCAAACCACGTTCGAGACCACCGCTGACTTTTCCTCCGGCACGTCGCATGAAACCAGGATTCACATGGACGCCCACGCCGGCACCCACGTCGACGCGCCGCTGCACATGACGCCGGGCGGTGCAACCATCGAAACCCTCGACGTGCAGCGGTTGATGCGCAATGTGAAAGTCATCGACATGACCCATGTGGTCGACCACATTGCCCTCTCAGACGTGGAGCCCTTGGGCTTGCAGCGCGGGGATTTTGTCCTGTTCAAAACCAGCAATTCGTTTGATCAACAATTTAACGCGGCGTTTGTGTTCATTGCCAAGGATGCTGCGAAGTATCTTGCCGAGGCGGGCATCGACGGCGTCGGCGTCGACGGGCTGGGTATCGAGCGGTCCCAGCCGGGACACGAGACCCACAAGCTTCTGATGGACGCTGGCGTCATCATCCTCGAGGGCCTCGCGCTGCAGGAGGTACCGGCTGGGGAGTACTGGATGGCCGCGCTGCCGCTGCGCCTCATCGGCACCGACGCGGCGCCGGTTCGCGCGGTCCTCTTAGACAAACGCTGACGCCTCAGGCTTGTGCCGTGCCTGGCTTGCCGAGCAGCGCAAACATCTTCTGCTTATAGTTTTCTACGCCAGGCTGGTTGAATGGGTTGACCCCCATCAGCAAGCCGCTCATGGCACAGGCTCGTTCAAAGAAATAGAACAAGGCGCCCAGCGACCGCGCGGACTGGTCCTGCACCTGCACCAGCAGATTCGGTACCCCGCCCTCGGCGTGTGCATGCGCGGTTGCCTGCCGCGCCTTGTCGTTGATCCAGGCCAATTCCTTGCCAGCCAGGTACGCCAGCCCGTCGTCCACCTCCGCGGCTGGCACCCTGACCACTCGTCGGGTGCGCTCGATATGAACGAACGTCTCGAACAGATTTCTGTACCCTTCCTGGATAAACTGGCCCATCGAATGCAAATCGGTCGTATACCCGACAGACGCGGGGAAAATCCCCTTCCCGTTCTTTCCTTCACTCTCTCCAAACAGCTGCTTCCACCACTCCGCGAACGAATGAAGCGACGGTTCGAAGTGTGCCAGCACCTCCGTGACAAACCCCTTGCGGTACAGCGCATTGCGCATCACCGCGTACTGATAGGCGAGGTTGTCTGCCAGCGCACCGGTGCCAAACGCCGTTTCCGCCCACGCAGCCCCTTCCAGCAGTTCACGGACGTCCACCCCAATCACCGACAGCGGCAGCAGCCCCACCGGCGTCAACACCGAATACCTGCCGCCGACATCATCCGGAATGACGAAGGTTTGATACCCCTCTTCCTCCGCGAGTTTGCGCAGCGCGCCTTTCGCGGCGTCTGTCGTCGCCACGATGCGCTGGCGGGTTTCCGCTTCGCCGTAGGTCTGCTGCATCCATGCACGCAGCACGCGAAACCCGATGGCCGGTTCTGTGGTGGTGCCTGACTTGGAAATCACATTCACGTACACCTGCTTGCCCTGCAGCACGTCGAGCAGATCAGAAGCCGCATCCGCAGAAATGTGATTGCCGAAAAAGTAAATCTCCGGGCCGCCCCGCTGTGCCTTGGGCAGCTGGTTGTAATACGCGGGTTTGAGCCATTCGCAGCCAGCCCGCGCCCCCAAATACGAACCCCCAATGCCGATCACGACGAGCGCATCCGCCCGGTCGCGGATGCGCTGTGCGGCCTCCTCAATGTCCGCGACCCCTGCCGCCAGCGTCCGCGAGGCCAAATCCAGCCATCCGAGATAGTCTGCGCCAGGCACCCTCCGCTCCACCAGGTGCTGGTGCAGCGTCGACACAACCGGTGCTGCACTGGTCAACTCCTCATCGTCCAGAAACCCCGTCGTATGCGTCCGGTCAAGCACAATCACGACCGTCCCCTCCTCTCATCCGTTCCACCATCGAAAACCATCCGCCCGAATTAGTTCGTCAGCGGCTGCCGGGCCGGTCGAACCTGCGATATAAGGATACAGCGGCTGATGCTGTTGAAATGCCTCAGAAATCGGATCGACCCACTTCCACGCCAGCGACACCTCGTCCCAGCGTGTAAAAAAGGTCGGATCGTCCGTCATGGCGTCTTCAATCAAGCGTTCGTAAGCCTCCGGCGAATTGCGGGACTCGCGCGTAAAATCAATTTCGCTCGGTTCCACCCGTCCGCTCTCTTCCTGCTCAACATTGATGGAGAGTTCCATCCCCTGCACCGGATTGACATGAATCGTCAACAAATTGGGTGCCAGGCTGCTGTCCTTGTTAAAGAAGAGCTTGTCCGGGATGGATTCGAACTGCACCACAATCTTCGTCATCTTTTCCTTCATCCGCTTGCCTGTGCGAATGTAGAACGGGACCCCCGCCCACCGGAAGTTGTCCACATACAACTTCGCCGCCACGAACGTCTCCGTCGTGGAAGTGGGCGCCACACCCGGTTCGTTCAGATACCCCACCACCTCCTGGCCGCCGACCCTGCCGGAAAGATACTGCCCGCGCACGACGTTTTGGGCAATCTTCGCCTCGTCATACCGCCGCAAAGAACGCAGGACTTTCACCTTTTCGTCGCGAATCGCCTCCGTATTCAGCCGGCTGGGCGGCTCCATCGCGATCAGCATCAACATCTGCATCATATGGTTTTGCACCATGTCCCGCAAAGCCCCGGCCTTTTCATAATACGCCGCGCGGTCTTCCACACCGACCACTTCACTGGAGGTAATTTGCACATTCGAGATGAATCGGTTGTTCCACAACGGCTCGAAAATCGAGTTCGCGAATCGAATGATCTCGATGTTCTGCACCATCTCCTTGCCCAGGTAGTGGTCAATGCGAAACACCTCACGCTCGTCAAAGGCCGCGGACACCTGACGGTTCAACTCCGCGGCAGAGCGGTAATCGTGCCCGAACGGTTTTTCAATGACCAGCCGCTTCCATCCCGTCCCGCTGGTCAATCCCGACGCCTGGAGCTGAACCGCAATGGTGCCGAAGAAGTCCGGCGCCATCGCCAGGTAGAAGAGGCGGTTCTGGGGCAGATGGGCGCGTGCTTCGAGGTCCTCCAGGTATCCCTTCAACGCTGTGTAATCGTCTGCGTTGCCCGCGTCAAACGGAACGTAGTGGAATCTGTCCAGAAATTCGGCCGTGGTTTCATCGGAATCGACCGGATGACGCGAGTATTGATGCAGGGCATCCATGACCAACCCCTGAAAGGCTTCGCGCGAGTACGGGCGCCTGGAGGCGCCAATCACGGTGAACCTGCGCGGCATCTTGCCGTCCCGATGCAGGTTGTATAAAGCGGGCAGGACCTTCCGCTTCGCTAAGTCCCCGCTCGCCCCGAACAAAATAAACGTTTGATCGTCCATCGCTATTCTCCCTTGCGCTCCACAGCGTGTCCGCCAAATTCATTGCGAAGCGCCGCGACCACTTTCCCCGTAAAGGTATCTTCCTGCAGCGAGCGGTTGCGCATCATCAGGGACAACGCAATCACAGGCGCAGGCGTTTGCGTGCGCAGCGCTTCTTCCACCGTCCACAACCCTTCGCCGGATGCGTGCATTACACCGCGAATCGACGCCAGCTTCGGGTCTTTCGTAAAGGCATTCAAGGCCAAGTCCATCAACCAGCCGCGGATGACAGAGCCGTTCGCCCACACACGGGCCACCTGGACGTAGTCAAGGTCAAATTGACTGTTCTCCAGAATCTCAAATCCCTCGCCAATCGCCGCCATCATCCCGTACTCAATACCGTTGTGCACCATCTTCACAAAGTGTCCGCTGCCCGACGGACCCAGATACGCGTAGCCGTTCGGCACGGCCGTGTCGCGAAACAGCGGTTCAATCACCGAAAACTGGTCCTCATCTCCGCCAATCATATAGCATGCGCCGCGGCGCGCCCCCTCCATCCCGCCGGAGGTGCCGACATCGAAGAAGAACATCTGCTCCTGCCGAAACGCTTCGGCCCGCCGCATGCTGTCCTGGAACCTGGAGTTGCCCGCTTCAATCACAATGTCGCCAGGCGACAGGGCCGACCGGAGTTCCGACAGCACGCTGTCGACAAACTGATAGGGCACCATCACCCACACGATGTGCGGCGACGGAATCCGTTCGACCAGTGCGGTGATGGACGCTGCCACCTCCCCGCCTTCGGCCTGGTAACGCGCCATCGCGTCCTCGCTGACATCAAAGGCGGTGACCTGATGACCGTGATCGGTCATATTCAACGCGAGGTTCAACCCCATCTTGCCCAGTCCAATCATCCCGATGTGCATCTTGATTTCCCCTTCATCCAGCGTTTGTTCGGAACGCGTCGTTATACTCAATGTACCGCACTTTCGCCCGCCGGACATCCTCCGCGCGGGGCCTGGCGGTCTACGGCGAAGAAGTGTGGCGGCGGCCCCAGTGCTGCTCAATTTCCTCCAAGGTCCGCTCTTTGGTTTCCGGAACGACCAGCAGGGTGAACAAAAACGCCACAATCGACATCAACCCGAACATCCAAAAGGTCATCGACGGGCCAGCGCTGCCAAGCAGGACCGGAAAGGTCTGTGAAACGAGGTAGTCGGCAGCCCACAGGGCCACAGAGGCAATCGCCGTGGCGCGGCCGCGAATGCGGGTAGGGAAAATTTCCGCGATGACCAGCCAGACCACGGGTCCAAACGAGATCGCAAACGCAGCTACAAACACCAGGATGAAGACCAAAATGAGCGGACTCGACGTGTTACCGGTTTGAAACAGCGCGCCCACGACGACGAGGCTGATGGTCATGACGAATGCGCCGGTCAACAACAGCGCTTTGCGGCCCACTTTGTCAATCAGCCACAGCGAAAGAATGGTGAAGACCAGGTTGTCGAGCCCGACGATGATGGTCTCCGTGAGTTGCGCGTTCGTTCCGGCGCCGGTCTGTTGGAAGATGGACGGCGCGTAGTACATAATGGCATTGATGCCGGTCACCTGCTGCAGCACGCCCAGCACAATCCCAATCACGAGCGCCGCGCGAAACCCGGGTTGCAGCAAGACCCCCAAGCGCCCGGTTTCGCTTTGAATCGACCGCTTCATCTCCTCCATCCGTACTTTCGCTTCACGGGCCCCGTTCAACCGCTCCAGGATGGCGAACGCGCGGTTCGCTGCCCCCTGCTTCAACAGCCATCTGGGACTCTCCGGCACCGTCAGGAGCAGGCCCATGAACACGATTCCCGGAATGATGCCAAGCCCCAGCATCCAGCGCCAGCTGGTGGTCACGTCCCAACGCGGCGAACCCGCGCCCGCAACCCAGCGGTTGACGAAGTAAATCGCGGAGATGCCGATGACGACCGCCAGTTGGTTGAGCGACACCAGCCGTCCCCTCAGGTGTGCCGGCGCGATCTCGGCGATATAAATCGGCACCAGCGTAGACGACACGCCGATGCCGGCGCCGCCCACGATGCGCGCGGTGACGAACCACCCCATGTGGTTCGACAGCGCCGATCCGATGGAACCCACAGAGAACAGGATACCCGCAACAATCAGCATCTTCTTGCGGCCGAAGCGGTCACTCAACGACCCAGCCGCCGCTGCGCCGAGCACCGCGCCCACGGTCAAGCACGAGACCGCCCAGCCCTTCATGAAGTTGCTCAAATGAAAGAGGGCTTGCATGAACCCGATGGCACCGGAGATAACAGATGTATCATACCCGAACAACAACCCGCCGACAGCCGCCACGATGGATACGAGGGTGACAAAGCCAATGTGGATGCCGTCCTCCCCGCGCTGCACATCGAGACGGTCATGGTCATCCGAACCCACCGCCAAACAAACACCTCCCGCAAGGTCCAACCATGTCGCGCTCATCATCTGCGCTTTCGGGGACGGCTATGCATCCACGCAGGGTGCCGTTCAGAATAAGCCGTGCGCATTCGGCACAAACTTCCACAAAACGAATAAGAAGGAATTTGTGGATGCACATCGTCATCGCCATTTGCGCACTTCTGCTCGCCTGGCAAAGGGGAGACTGGAGACACATCGCCGCCTACCACAAGACCATCCTCTACGTTGCGGTGGCGACCCTCCTTTATGAGTTCATCACAAGGGACTATGCGATGTGGGACTTCCAGCCGGACAGGCTGTTGCCGACCCACACACTCACGGACCTTCTCTATGTATTCATCAGTCAACCCTGCGCCGTCTTGGTGTACCTGTCCAATTACCCGCGCCAACCGATGCAGCAGGCTATCCATATGCTGAAGTGGATCGCGATTTTCCTCGCCTTGGAATGGGTTGAGCTTCGCATGGGCAGAATTCGCTACGCCCACGGGTGGGACATCGGTTGGAGCCTGCTCTTTGACTGCATCATGTTTCCGATGATTCGCCTGCACCACAGAAAGCCGCAGTGGGCTTATCCCCTGTCAGTGGTCATTGTGGTGTTTTTTCTTTGGAAGTTTCACGTACCGCTGCCCTAAAGCGCGAGGTTCACGGGTGGATTGGACAGGACAATGGCACAAGGAGTTTAATTCCTGATAAAAAAACGCAACGCGAAGAAAATCGTGCCGTGCCTGATCCTGTCTTCAATTCTCCTTACCCGGATACCGTGAAACCGGCATATGCATGTGCATACGCCGGTTTCCCTTCATTTCACTGTATTTATACAGCATCAATCTCGGCGCAGTACCCCACTAACACTTGCTGTACCCGCACGCCTCACACTCGTAGCAGCCACCCGTGTGGACGAGCGCATGCTGATGGCAGTTTGGGCACAAGTCCTTGCCGATGGTGTACGAACGCAAACCCTGCGGTGCATCGGTGTGTCCGGCACTGGCTTGCGGTTCCGCAGATGCGCTCTGTTCCGCCGTGGACGCCCACTCGGAGAACGCAGCTTTGCGAAGCGGGAAGGTCTCGGAGTGTTCAATCAGGGCCTTGGCGATGGCGTCGGGCACAGAGGTAATCCGCTGGCTCCCGAAACCGACGGCATTGGACCCGCCAATCCCCGAGAAGTGACGCACCAGCTCCGCTTCCTTGTTGGGATTCCGGGAATCGCGCAAGTACAGCGTAATGGCGCGGCCCAGCGCCTCGTTGGAAGCGTACACGTCACTGCCGGCCTTCCCGATGTTCACGAACATCTCCAGCGCGACATGCTCTTCCGGGTCGTCGTTAATTGTGATGTATGCCTTCCCAAGCGGCGTGTCCTTGCGGTAGGTCGCGCCGTACAGAACCGCTGGCCGCTTGCGTTTTTCATACGGCACATGGCTGGACTTCTTCACCGGTTGGACCGCGGCAGCAACCTGCCCTGCTGCTGCGGCCGCCCCGCCTTCCTGCCCAACAGACCCAGACTCCGGCTGCTGCTCACCCGCAGCTTTCGATTCCTCTTCTTTCAAGGACAGAACCTGCTCACTGCGCGACCCGTCGCGATAAATCGTGATGCCCTTGCAGCCCAGTTCGTAGGCCAAATCGTACAGCCGCTTCGTATCCGCCACCGTGTAGTTGTTCGGGGCGTTACACGTCTTCGAAATCGAGCTGTCGATCCATTTCTGCAGGGCGCCCTGGACACGGACGTGATCTTCCGGCGTGAGTTCCATCGCGGTTTGGAAGTACGACGGCAGCTCCGTGGTGCCCGGATGCGTATCCATGTACTCCTGGACAATCGTCGCATTTTCCTCAAACATGCCAAGCCGGGAGTTGCGGAAGTACGACCAGGCGTAGTACGGCTCACAGCCCGTCGAACACCCCACCATGGTGCCGGTGGTGCCCGTGGGCGCAATGGTCATGGTGGTCACGTTGCGCACGCCGTGCGCCCGAATCGCTTCCACCACATGTGGGCGTTCGGCCGCCATTTGGCGCATATAGCCGGACTGCAGAAACTTGTCTGCGTCAAAGGCCGGAAACGGACCGTTTTCCTTGGCCAGCTCCACAGACTCCAGATAGCACCATTCGGCCATCATCCCCATCAGCACGTCGATGAAGTGCACCGATTCCTCCGATCCATAGCGCATGCCGCAGAACAAGAGCAGGTCGTGCAGTCCCATGATGCCAAGGCCCACGCGCCGCTCGGACATCTGGTTGATGCGGTTGGCTTCAAACGGATAGTAGGTCGCGTCAATGACCGCGTCCTGGAAGCGCAGTCCGCTGCGCGTGGTCTCTTCAAGCTCCTCCCACTTCACGTGATGCAGGAGGAAGTCTGTCTTTTCCTCATCGAAGTACTTGGACAGCCAGCCGCGAATGACGGCTTCCTTCTCTGGATTCTCAAACTCGATGCGCTCCCCGGAATCCTCGAACCCAGCCGCGAACCGGCTCAGCACCACGGCGCCAAGGTTGCAGATGCCGTTCGCCGGCAGTGGCTGCTCACCGCAGTTATGCGCCACCATGCCCTGTGCGATGAGGGAGTGGGTGACCGGCTCATGGATGTCGTACACAGGGACTTCTTCCGCCGGAACGACGACCTGAACCGCGCTTTCGAACTTTTCCATGCTCCTTGACGGACGTGCAATCTTCGTCAGGCGGGCCTGCTTGCGGGAGATGAGGTGGAACCCAATCTCCTGGTGAAACACGTCCAGGTTGTTGCCGCTGATGACGAGCTCATAGTGCGCATGGGCATCGTACGTCGTTTCCGTCCCAGCTTTCGATACGTACGTACATTTGCGCTGGCTGCGCTTGGGTCGGTCGTACACCTTGCTGTGGATGCCGAACTGCAGCAGCAGAAGCTGTACATCCTGGAGCAGCGCCTTGGACGCAGATGACAAACGCACGGTCCGATGCCACTCATCCGTGTCTCCGACCGTTCCATCTGCACTGAACAACGCCTGCAGATAGGCTGTGACGGTCTGTCTTGTGGACTGATAAATGACCTCTGGGACCCGTTTCTCATGCGCTCGGACAGGCTTTACCCCAAACGCCAGCAGTCGCTCGCGAAACGCCTTGTGTTTCCACGTGATTTGTCGGACGCCATTGGGCCGCGTGGTCACGTGAGCGTCTGATCCGCTCAACTGGTTGCCGACGGCAAGCAGTCGTTCTACCGCTTCATCATCCTCTTGCCCAAAGACAAGGCCGACCTGCCCATTGGTCGAGATCCACCCGTCACCGGTCAGCCATCCCAAGAACCAGCCCCACGCTTCCCCGAGCGCGTCGCGTGCCGGGAACAGTCCTTGCCCGGACTGCACGTACACGACATCTTCCGGCGTCAGCAACCCGGCTTCCTTCCAGCCGGACCGAGTCAGCAAGCGGTGGTCCGGGGTGACCTTCAGTTCCATCCCGTTTTCGAGCACAACACGTACCGTCGGTTTGGTGCCCGTCGGAAACACAATGCCTTCACGCACCGTGGTACCGACAGAAGCGTACGACCGGCCGTTCACGACGCGGGACGCAACCCACGTACGGTCGTCGGACACCAGCTTGAACGATTGTCTTCCGACGCGTTGATACAAATCTTCAATGCGAATCAACCCGAATTCCGTCGCCACGCGCGTGTCTGGATGGAAGCATGGATTCGTCGCCACCAGCGGATTGAAGTAGTAGGAGTTGGACATCCGGTTGGCACGGCCCAGGAACACCACACCAGGCTCCGCCGATTTCCACGCGGAAGTTACGAGTTCGTCCCACAGCTGGTCCGCTGGCAGTTCCTCCGTCACTTCGAAGGTGCGCTGTTCGTCCAGCCACCGGTCAAAATCGCCGTCAAAGGACGCCACTTCGCCTTGCGGCACAAACCCCAGCTGCCACATTTCGCCGTTCTGTTTAGCCTCCATGAAGCGTTCCGATACACCCACCGAGATATTCGCCCCGGTGATGACGCCATCCACCTGCTTGCAGCGAATGAACTTGAGAATATCCGCGTGGCGGTCGTTGAGAATCAGCATCAGTGCGCCGCGGCGCGAACCGCCCTGCAGTGTCAACTGACATCCGACGCTCATGATTTCACCGACGCCGACAGGTCCAAATCCATCACCGAACACCTGATTGCCCTTGTCGTACAAGAGGCCCCAGGAGTATGCGCCTGAGCTTCGGCCATTCACGCCGCGGACGTAGCTGTACCGAGGCCGCAGCGACGAAAGGACGACCGAGACCCGCTTTCCTTCTAACATGCGCTCCCACATGTCTCCGAGCGCGGACGCAATCGTGCTGCGCTGGTCGCCTGGATAGACGACGCTCCCGACAATGTCAGAAACAATCAGCACCCCGTGCTGGAGCATCTGGTCGTACAACGCCCGAGCGGACACCGTTTCGCCCTCGACAACGGGAAGCCCTTCGGCGATCCAGTCTTCCAACCGGCCCGTCCAGCGTTCATCGTACCCTTCGACACTGGTCTCCGGGAACTGGAAGGTCCACTGTGCATCTTCATCCACGGCGCGCAAAAACTCGCGCGTGACGCGCACCACCTTGGTGCTGTGCGGATACGCCGTTTCCAGAAAATCCGGCAGGTCCGCATGCCACACGTCGAGCACCAGATGCAGCTGGCTTGTACGGGGCTCGCTCGCCACCGGCACAAGTGTCCCTTGTGGCGGGATGCGGGACAGGTTCATGCCGACACCGCCGCTACGCGCCTGGATTTCCAGGGTCTGACCGAACGACTCGGCATAGTCGCGCAAAGTGGGTCCGACGCTTGGAATCACGAAGCAGTTGTAGCTCGTCGTCTGCATCCCGGTGCCGAGGGACGCGTTGATTCGCCCGCCGGGGACATAACGCCACCGGCTCTGCAGCTGATAGAACTTCTCCTCCCACAGTTCCGGATGCTTGGTGACGGCCGCTGCGCCCTTTGCCACACGGCGCCACATCTCCCGCGGACTCGTCTCCAGCAGCACGTCGACCTGCTGAACCGGCAGCACCTCCCGGGTGCCATCCTTCAGTTCAACCGTCACCTGGCTGGCTTGCTCGTCGATCTCGACGACCCGCGCGAGTTCGTGATAGGCCCGCTTCTTGTCGAGCACAGCCACCACCAGGGCTCCAACCTTCAAGGTCTCTTTTTTCACGTCTTTCAACAGATAACGGTCAGCGACAATGCGCTCTCCAGTGGTTCCCAGCCAATCTTCTGCCGTAAATGGCAGCATGCTTTGTTCGACAGTTTGTCCCATGATTCGACTCCTCTCACAGACGTACAACCCTGTCCACGCAAAGGCACCCCGCAGCGGCGCCTCCCAGGCGCAATCGCACAGGTCCGCTCTTCATGCGGAAAACACGCAGTCCAAAAACGTGCTTATGTACTTTCCTGCTGCTTGTCAGAAGTTTCACTCAACAATGCCAGCACTTCTTTCGCCAGCGTCGCTACATCGCGGAACTCCCTGTACACGCTCGCAAACCGCACATAGGCGACCCCGTCCAGCTTTCGCAACGCTTCCATCACACGCTCGCCGATCGCGGAGGAAGGCACCTCGCGGTCGTATTCCAACCGCAGCTCGCGCTCAATCGTGTTGACCACCGTCTCCAGCTGCTCCGTCGAAATCGGGCGTTTCTCGCAGGCCTTGGCCAGCCCGCGATAGAGTTTTTCGCTGGAAAAGGCTTCGCGGTCGGCGTTTTTCTTGATGACCATGAGCGGCCGCTGCTCCACCCGTTCATAGGTTGTGAAGCGGCGCGCGCAAGCCTCGTTCGCGCACTCGCGGCGGCGGCGAATGGTCGTCCCGTCATCACTGGTGCGCGACTCCAGGACGCGTGAATTTTCTGCCTCGCAATAAGGGCACCGCATGATGCTGCCGTCTCCTCGTCGTGTTCCAAGGTTGTCCGAGCACAATCACCGATTGTTCGGAACGCCCCGCTCCAAGTAACTACATGTAGCGCAATGAACTTTCACATCGACGATTATACACACTAGATATGTGGCTATCAAGACGGCCCATGCCCGCACCGCCCACCCGCAGACCGCTGATTTCTCCGCGTGGGACAAGGCAGAACGGGCGATCGACAGTATCTGTTCCGTCCCAAAATATTTTTCGACATCCGGGCGCACGCCGCGCCCTGAGCCCTTATCGAAACAGGTCCGCCACCGAATCGCACCGCGCATCCGGCGTGACAACCCCCGTCTCATCCACCGCGGGCGCAGCCGTCACCCCCGTGCCGACCCAGATGGTGTACACGCCAGCCGAACGCCCAGCGGCGATGTCGGTCGCCAGGTTGTCGCCGACGAGCACCGCCTCCGCTTCGGACGCCCCAAACCGCTGCAAGGCAAACCGCACGAAGGCTTTGTTCGGTTTGCCCGCCACATATGGCTCGATGCCGGTCGTCGCCGTGACCAGCTTGCCGATCGCGCCGTTGCCTGGCACGAATCCATCCTCCATCGGCACCCGCAGGTCGCCGTTCGTCAACACATACGCGCCAAGCCGCTCGACATGCCGGCAAAACCACGCCAACTTTGGGTATGTCACCGCCCGGTCCAGGCCCATCACGGCAGCCCTGACCCGACGCTGCGCCTCGGCCGCGTCGTCCATCGCGATCGGCATCAACCCGGCGACCTCGAGCGCCTGCCGCAACCCGTTCATCCCGATGTACGCGACACAGGCCCCCCGTTCGAACTGCTTTGCAAGTACGTGCGCGGCCGCCTGCGCCGCGGTGCACACCTCTTCGGCCGTACACGCAATGCCGCAGGCCCGCAGCATCGCGGACACCTCGTCCGGTGTGCGCGTCGCGTTGTTGGTAAAAAACACGGGCTGCATCCCCCGCCTGCGCAGCCGCTCGACAAACGCGGGCGCGCCGGGAATCGCGTGCGTCCCCAGGCACAGCGTCCCGTCCAAATCGAGCAGGGCCACCCGCCACGCTGGATGACTATCCATGTTGTTCCTCCTCCGATAGTGCCGCGTGCGACGATGGATTCGACTCTGCCGGTTGATTCGACTCTGCCGCTTCAGGAAACAGGCGCACCTTCTCCGCCTGAAAATCCACGGTCGGTTCGTCTGTCCCGGTCCTGGCGTTCACCACCCGCGCCATGGCGAACAACAAATCGGACAAGCGGTTCAGGTACTTCTGCAAGAGCGGCGGCACCGGCTCGACGCGCCCCAGCGCCACGACCTCCCGCTCCGCCCTGCGGATCACGGTTCTCGCATGGTGGAGCATTGCCGCCCCCACTTGCCCCCCTGGCAGCACAAACTGATGCAGAGGCGGCACCTGCGCCCACAGCGCGTCAATCATCCGCTCCAGTTCCTGAATGTCGGTCTGGGTGATGTGCGACTCCGTCTGCCGGTCCTCAGGGGTCGCCAAATCACGCCCGACATCAAACAAATCACGCTGGATGCGCCATCCAATCGCCCGCACGTCCTCCATGGGCGCAGCCGCCGGCAAGGCCGCCAGCGCCACCCCGAGGACCGAGTTCGCCTCGTCCACCGTGCCATAGGCCCGAACCCGCAGCGCATCCTTATCAATCCGGCGGCCATACACGAGACTGGTTTGACCGCCGTCACCTGACCTTGTGTAAATTTTCATACAGCATCCTCCCCTGCGGGCATTTCCGTACAGGCAGCCAGAAGCTTGACCGCGCCCCGCCCTGGTTCGCTACGTCTACCGTAGCACCCACAAGGCCTTGCCGCAATCTCGTTCAACTTGACGCGTCCCGCCCCTTCAAGCAAAATGTCATGGAAAGAAGACGCGTTCCCAAAGACTGCCGACGCGCAGGGAGCTGCCGTCCGGCGTCCCGCGCGAATCCGATAAATGTGGTGTATGTATGAACCGACTTGGCATTATCGATCTCGGGTCCAATTCGGCCCGTCTGGTCATCTACGTCATCGGCGAACAAGGGCAGTATCGGCCGTCGTTCCGCCTCAAACGAAACACCCGGCTGGCGCATTACCTCGATGCAGACAAGGGCCTGTCGGAGGCCGGCATCGACCGGGCCATCCGCGATGTTTCCGCATTCCGCAGCGCCGGACAGCAGTTCGGCATCCAGCAGTGGATCCCGGTGACGACCGCCGCGATCCGCCAAGCCGCCAACCGCGCCGAGGTCTTGGGGCGGCTGCAGGACCACACTGGACTCACCTTCCGTCTGCTGACGGGCGAGGAGGAGGCGTGGTACAGCTACCTGGGTGTCATCAATACGATGGACATTCGCGATGGGCTGTTCGTGGATATCGGCGGCGCCAGCACGGAGGTGATGCAGGTTCAGAACCGGCAGCTGGTCCACGCCGTCAGCATTCCCTTCGGCGCGCTGACCTTGACCCGGCGGTTCCAGCAGGTGCCGCAGGCGCAGCAAACGCAGGCCATCACCAAGTTCATGAAGGATACGTTTGCAGACCATGCGTGGATTCAGGGGTGTTCGGGACTGCCGATTGTCGGCATCGGCGGCACCGCGCGCGCCGTCGCCAAAATCGCGCGCCAAATGCACGCGACCGAGATGAACCGGTACCACGGGTACGAGATTGACGAGGCGACCCTGGCAGGCATTTACGGCGCGATCGAAAAAAGCTCGGTTCAAGAGCGGCAAAAACTGGGGAAGCTTTCCGACACACGGGCCGAGATGATTCACGCCGGCGTTGCGGTCATTCGCGCCTTGGCAGACAGCATCGCAGCGCCGCGGTTTCTGGTCAGCGGCAGCGGGCTGCGCGAAGGACTGTTTTATGAACACCTGTTTCAAACCCGCGAGACCCCGGTGCTGAACGACGTCAAACAGCACAGCGTTCACAACATGCTCACCTTGTTTGATGTCAACCCAGACCTGGCGGCACAGGTGGCAGACTGCGCCGTACATCTGTTTGACGCGCTGTGCCCTCTGCACCATCTCGGCCCATCGGTGCGCGAGCTGTTGTACTACGCAGCCATGACGGATATGATGGGGACCTACATCAACGCGGAACGGTACACGACCCACACGCATTATTTGCTGTGGTCTTCGCACCTGTACGGCTTTACACAAACGGAATTGTCGACCATGACCCAGATTCAGACGGGCAAAGGACCAAAGACGAACCGCCGGCTGCATCTCTTCATACAACTGGCCAAACGACTCGTGTGGGAAGGCGGCTGGCGGGCAGAACACCTGCACTTCCTCTTGACGGGCAAAAAGCTCACGATATCCCCTGCTTCGGGCGGTCCGCTTGCCATCGACCTGAACGGAGTGGCCAAAGGCCTCCACAAACGGTTCGGCGTCACGCTTCAGGTGCCATGAGCCGAACGACAAACTCACCGTTTACACAACGGTGACTGGAATGAGCGGCCGAGGCCCCTCGGCCGTACGCTCCTGTGCACACTGGTGCGCTTCCTCGTAGAAGTACTGCTGACTCGACAGCGTCTTCCCTTCCTCCACGACCATTTCATACACGCCGTCCGAACGCAGGCGGTAGCGGTTCACGTTGTCTGCCAACTGAATCTCGAGGATGTGACGCAGCCGCTCCTGCAGGTTGTGCTGCAGGACGGGGAACAGAATTTCCACTCGGTTAATCATGTTGCGCGTCATCCAGTCTGCGCTCGACAGATAGAATCTTTCTTCTCCCCCGTTCCGAAAATAGAAAATGCGGCTGTGTTCCAAAAAGCGGCCGACAATGCTGGACACGCGGATGTTCTCGCTGACGCCCGGAAGCCCCGGCCGGAGGCAGCAGATGCCCCGCACCAGCAAGTCAATCTGAACCCCCGCCAACGACGCTTCGTACAGCGCCATGATGATGTCCTTGTCGGTCAGGGAATTCATCTTCGCGATGATGCGTCCCGGGTGCTCCGGTGTGGTTTTCTCAATTTCATTGCGGATGAATTGAAGGAACGCAGACTTCAGCCCGTGCGGCGCCGTCACGATTTGGCGCCAACTCGGCGTCATCCCGTAGCCCGTGAGATGATTGAAAAACTCCGATGCATCATAACCGAATGCCTCGTTGGCCGTGAACAAGCCAATATCCGTGTACAATCGGGCGGTTGCCTGGTTGTAATTCCCTGTGCTCAGGTGCACATAGCGGCGCAGTTCGGCGCCTTCGCGGCGCACCACGAGCGTAATCTTGCTGTGCGTTTTAAGTCCCACCAGTCCGTAAATCACATGACAGCCGGCTTCCTCCAGCTTTTTCGCCCACACAATATTGTTTTCTTCGTCAAAGCGCGCTTTCAGTTCGAACAGGACCGTCACCTGCTTCCCGTTTTCCGCGGCGCGCGCCAGCGCCTCCACAACGGGGGAATCGCGGCCCACCCGATACAGGGTCTGTTTGATGGCCAACACGTCCGGATCGTCCGCAGCCTGACGGACCAGATGAACCACGGGTTCGAACGACTCGTACGGGTGAAAGACCAGGATGTCCTTGTGCTTGATGGCATCGAAAATTTCCATTTCCCCAATCAAGTCGCGCGGCGGCTGCGGCAGCTGAGGCGGAAAACGCAGGTGGTCAAACCCGGGCAGCGCATCAAAGCGCGACAGGTAGGTCAAATCAATCGGACCCGAAATCCAGTAAATATCATCCTTGGACAGCTCCAGGCGGTCTTTGAGAAACGCCAGCAGCCCCCGGCCCATGCGGTGCGAGACTTCCAGGCGAACTTCGTCGCCCCGCTGGCGCTTCTTCAACTCCTTTTCAATTTCCTCCAGCAGGTCCTCCGCATGCTCCTCGTCCACCGAAATATCGCCGTTTCTTGTGATGCGGAAACAAGCGGACTCGAGCACTTCGTGGCCAGGAAACAAGGCCTCGAGGTGCGCGCGAATCACTTCTTCCAGGAGGACGTAGGTCAATCCCCCGGCGGTCGGCACTTCCACACACCTGGGCAGCACGGAAGGCACAGGAACCACCGCGTACAGCAAGTCATCTTCGGCTTCCAATGGATCGACCGCCGCAGACACCTGTGCCGACGCGTCGACCTTCAGCAGCGCCGCGATGTTGAGTCCCTTGTTGGCAAGGAGCGGAAACGGGTGACTGGCGTCCACCGCCAGCGGCGTCAACACGGGGAACACGTGCCGATGAAAATAGTCCGTGACCACAGCCCGCTGCCGCCGCGTCAGCCGAGCCGGTGTGCGAAAGCGAATCCCCTCCCGGCTCAGGGCTGGCACCAGGACATCCCGGTACACCTCATACATGCGTTTCACTTGCACATGGGCCTGGCGGGCGATGCGGGCGAGCTGCTCCGCCGGTTTCATTTGCGTTTTGTTGTCCGGCTGCGCATAGCCAATCTTGACCTGGTCCTTGAGTCCCGCGACACGCACCATAAAAAACTCGTCTAGATTTGACGCTGTGATCGACAAAAATTTCAGCCGTTCAAACAGCGGATTCTCTCGACGCTCCGCCTCCGCCAGCACGCGCTCGTTAAACGCAAGCCAACTGAGTTCCCGATTGAAGAAGTATGTTCGGTCATCGAACTTGTTCATGGTCTCGAACCCCGTTTGCGTAGCAGAATCCCTTGCCATAAATTATAAGTGATCGACCGCGGCCATGACCATACTGGAGGCGATGGTTGCCTGCCGCTCTCCGAGGGGGTACGAAGATGCAGATTTCTTCCGAGTCACTGTCCGAGCATGTCGTGCGAGTCACGATTCCGACGCCAACGCTCCCACCGGCCTTTTCCACTAACACATACCTTGTCCACCATTCCGGCGAAGCAATCCTGGTGGATATGGGCAGCCGCGAGCCCACGCTCGTGGACGGTGTGCTGACGCTGCTGGAGCAGCACCACATCCACACCGTCAAGGGGGTGGTCGCGACGCATTATCATCGCGATCATACAGACGGGCTGGTCCCGCTTGCCCAGGCTGCCGCGTCGGTCCCGTTTATCCACCCGGTCGACCTCGCAGGTGCCCGGCGAACGCTGGATGCAGAAGCCGAGGCGCTGCGGGAGATGCCCGCCGCATTCCAAGTCGGCACGCTGTCGGTCCGCGTCGAACATCGCCCGGGTCACACGCACGGGCACATCCATCTGCTGATTCCGGACGACGGGGTGATTTTGGTGGGTGACCACCTGGCCGGAGAAGGGTCGGTGTGGATTGGGCCTCCGGACGGCCACATGCAGGACTATTACACCGCGCTGGCCGCCATCCGCGACAGCGGCTTTGAAATCGCAGGCCCCGGCCACGGCCCGGCCTTGCGAGACGCCGCGGCAGCAGCAGGAGCCCTGCTGGCGAGACGGCAGTCCCGCGAGGATGCCATTGCGGCCCTCGCCCGCGGCACCTGGCTGTCCTTGGACGAACTCTACCAGCACATCTACGGTGCCAACGTCCATCCCGGTGCGGCAGGCGTCGCGAAGCGGACCTTGCGGGCCCATGTCCAGCACATGTTGGACACGTCGCGCTTACAGCGTCAGTATGTGCCTGGACGCGGGTTTGTCTACCGCAGCTGAAACCCGGTTCACCTGCGTTCGCACGCGGCCCGAAGCGCCATCCACCGCGCGCAAAACACCACTTCCGAAGCGCTAGACACCTTGCACATTGAGGTTCGCGTTGCCCTTGAGGTCCTGGTCGAGAATGGGCGCATCAATGAGGTCCGGGTCGAGGTACACGCTGAACATCGACGACGTCAGGTTAAAGTCTCCCATGACGAAAGCGCTGGCCAGCTTTGTCACGGAATGTGCGTCCCAGCCGTTCTGCATATTCTGGCCAAACCACACACCTGCGTTATTGGTCTGTGCTGCGATTTTGATGCCGCCAAAGCCAATCAACACGGCCACCCTGCATCCCCCCTCGCCTAGACAGCGTATGCGCGCGGGGGGTACTCTAGTGACGATGTCATTTTTTCTACGATGATCACATGTCAGGTGGAACCATTTCATTCAAGCCCGATTCGGGCGGAAGGCGTGTGCGGTTTGACTGCGACCTCAATGTTGGAGTACTGGCGTACCCTGGTTCGGCTGTGCACAGGATGGAACGAAGTACATCGCGCGCTTGATACGCCGCTGGCGGATGCCGTCGTCAGATCCCGGTGGTTCACAAGTTGGTCCGCCGCTGTCCTGCTCGCCAGCGTTTCGGTGTCTTATCACCCGTGGTGGCGGCGCGTCTGGCAGCGCCACATGCTGGGCTTGCTGCCGGCGGGTGCCCGCTGGGCCGTGGTCGTCCTCGGCGTTGCTGCGGCCGTCGCCGCATGCATGTGCGCCGCCTATGGCTTGTTCCGGATGTATACCTTGGTTGGGCACGTCCTCACCGTCAACGTGTTCAAGACACGGGGTCAGCGCCTGCGGCTGCTGAATGTCCAAACCGTTCTGCTGCCGTTATGCACTCCGGCCGGCGCGGGGATTGTGCTGCTTCGATTTGCGCACATCCTGGGCCTCAGCGTGCTGGCCGCCGTGCTGTGCTATGCGATGGTACTGCTCTCCTACGGCTACAACCTGATTTTTCACCGACAGGGTCTGCGCGGCTTCCTGTTACTCATCGAAGGCACCTTGCTCACTTGGTTCGTACTGGCCATCGGTGCGCTGGCCATCGCCGTCGCGCTGGCGGTCATCGCGTTCTTTGTCGTGCTCGTGTTGCGCGCATTTCGCTGACGTGTACCAAGTTCACTGGCGGGCACGCAGGTCATGAACGAGGGTATTCGCCTGTCAGGACTTCGACGGCTTCACCGGTCATCCACACGTGCCCGTCCTTCATCTCAATCTCCAGGTCGCCGCCCAGCAGGTGAACCGTAACGCGCCCCGACAGCAATCCCCGTTTGACGCCTGCAGCGACACTCGCGCAAGCCCCTGTGCCGCACGCATAGGTAATCCCAGACCCGCGTTCCCAAACTCGAAAGTCCAGTTCGTGCTGCCCGCGCGGCGTGACAAACTCGACGTTGACGCGGTTCGGAAAATCCGGGTGCCGTTCGATGTGCGGCCCAATCTCCGCCACCGGCAGCGAAACGGCATTTTCCACAAACGCCACGAAGTGCGGGTTGCCGACGGATACCAGCTGCCCTTCAAAGGTATCTTCACCTACCGCGATCACGGCGGCATCCCCGTTCGCTGCACCCAAGTAGCCCACCGCCGCTGGCCCGAACATGGGAACGCCCATATCGACGGTCACTCGCCCCACCTTGCCGTTCGCGCCGCGATGTGCGTACGCCTCGACAATGCCTCCCTTCGTTTCAATCGTGAAGGAATTCGACCCGACATACCCGTGTTCCACCGCATACTTCGCGACGCAGCGCAGCCCGTTGCCGCAGTTCTCCGCCTCGGAGCCGTCCGCGTTAAAAATCCGCATCCGTACGTCCGCCGCCTCTGACGGTCCAATCAGAATCAACCCGTCCGACCCAATCCCCTTGCGGATGTCGCTCACCGCAATCGCCAGGGACGGGAGTTCCTCCTCCCGAAGGGATTCTTCGAATGTACTCACATAGATGTAACAGTTGCCAAGTCCATGCATTTTCGTGATTTTCATGGGTATCCCCCCGAACCATCCGCAACAGCCATATGGCTCCTAGTGTACCTGCCAGCCGCCGCGTCGTAAAGAAATCTGCCGCGGCTGCGGCCGAAACACAGGCGCTTTGCACAATCGAGTAGGAGGGGGCGCCTAGCCCCCGACCTCTCACACCACCGTACATGCGGGTCCGCATACGGCGGTTCATGAAACACTACGAAGCTGCAAGTACCTTTCCTGAAGACTCTTCAGACCAAGTGCCTCAAAGTACGCCTTGTCCATGGCGTTGTTCAGGTTCTTCGCCATGAACCATGGCCCTCGGCGCGAGTTTGCCATCATGTGGACGACCCATTCCGGCTGGTTCAATGCACGGAGCTCGCGGTATCGGGTTCTCACCCGTTTCCACTGCTTCCAGATGCACATTCTGAGCCTTCGGCGTATCCACTCGTCGAACCGTTCACAATGCCCTTTCATCTGTGCGAGTCGGAAGTACGCCACCCAGCCCATCATGTAGGCGTTGAGTTGGCGTATCCGCTCTGCCAGCGGCATGCTTCGTGTTCGGCTTGTAATCTGGCGCACCCTGTCCTTGAATCGCTGGATGGTCTTGTCGGCCAATCGAATCGGCGCCTGCTTCCCGTACAGGAAGCTAAACCCCAGAAACTTTCGTCGCTGTGGTCTGTCTACGGCACTCTTGTCTCGATTGACCTTGAGTTTTAGATCCTCCTCCAGGTATCTCGTAAGCGACGCCATCACCCGTTCGCCAGCCCTGCGGGACTTTACGTAGACATTGCAGTCGTCCGCGTAACGGACAAACTTGTGCCCACGTTTCGTAAGCTCCTTGTCGAAGTCGTCCAGCAGGATGTTTGCCAAGAGTGGGCTGAGTGGCCCGCCTTGTGGCGTGCCCTCTTCACTTCGCACCACAACTCCATTCTCCAGCACACCCGCGTTCAGATACGCCCGTATCAGCCGCAGAACTCGCTTGTCCTTCACCTTGCGTGCCACTCGTGCCATCAGCATGTCGTGGTTCACGCGGTCGAAGAATGCCGCCAAGTCCATATCGACTGTCCATGCATACCCTTCTCGGATGTACTCCTGCGCCTTCTTCACCGCGTCATGGGCATTCCGCCCAGGGCGAAACCCGTAGCTGTTCGGTGAGAATCCAGGGTCGAAGATGGGTGTGAGCACCTGGAGAAGCGCTTGCTGGATGAGTCGGTCGATCACAGCGGGAATCCCCAACTTCCTCATCCCGCCTCCGGGTTTCGGAATTTCGACCCGCCTGACGGGTTGAGGCTTGTAGGTTCCCGCGAGCAACTGCTGACGGATGTCAGCCCAGTGCGTCTGGACATACGACCGTAGTTGTTCTACCGTCACTCCGTCCACGCCCGGCGCTCCTTTGTTCGACTCGACTCGCTTGAGGGCTTGCAGCATGTTCTCCCGCTGCAGCATCCTCTCCAGCAAGTTGGTACTGTCCTCGCAGGATGGGTTCTGTCCTTGTACCGACGACGAACTCGGCCCTCTCTCCTCAGCCTCTCGCGGCTTCACCGCTACCCTCTGAGTGGAGGCCCCTTGCGGGGTATTCTGCTGTCTCTGCTCGTCGTGCGAACGCATCCAGTCCATCCTCGTTTCATGTTCAGCCCTTCCCTCGACAAGCGCTTGCCGAGGTACTATGGCCTCTGCTGACTCCTGCCCGTTCAGCGCCACCTCCCGGTGACGGTTACCAGCTATACTGGCGTATCGGACAGGCCTCCCCGGATAAGAACGGCCTCTTTCCTCTCATGCACCCGCCGCAGTTTACTGCCACAGCCCTTGGCGACTTCGGACTTCGTTGTGTTTAGGCAACTCATCCAACTGTCACAGCCTCAAATGCGATTCGTGTACCTCGGGTCGAGAGTTTGCCTCCAGCTTCCTTCAGATTCCACCTCGCGGTGGACACCCTTGCTCTTGGCTAACGGTAGGTATGTCGCCAACCCCCGTTCGGGACTTGCACCCTGGAGAGACCGCCCATGCCGGGCGTACTAAAAAAAGACTTGGAGTGCCTCCAAGCCCTGCGTGATGTAAACCTATTTCCGATGGTGCGGTCAAGAGGACTTGAACCTCCACGGGGTTGCCCCCACAAGAACCTGAATCTTGCGCGTCTGCCAATTCCGCCATGACCGCATGTACGCCTCTTGAAAGCGGCTATTGCAGTATAGCACGCTCTGCGCACTGAATGCAACCACCCGCGATCACTCAGCTAAAATCTTACCGAAAGGGTATTGGCTCACTCATACAGAAACCTTACCGAAGGGATCGTTGTGCGGATGTCAATGCAGAGTCGGCGAGAGTATCTGAGTACAATGCGCGTACGCTACCTCAAAGCCAACACGAAACAGGCAAAATCGCAGATTTTGGATGAACTTGAGCAGACTCTGGGTTATGTCCGCAAGTATGCAATTGCCGTTATGAAACCTAAGCCTGAACACGACAGGCCGCCCGCAAAGCGCACTCGCCCTCTTCAATATCTTGAGGCTATGCCCGTGGTTCAGGTGGTTTGGGAAGCGCTCGACTATCCTTGCGCAGAACGCCTGCACCCGGTTCTGGCGAGCACCGTCCTGCAGTTGGCCAACCACAGCGAACTCAAGCTCACGCCGGAAATCATGCGCGATCTGGAGCAGATTAGCCGTGCGACGCTAGCCCGCCGAATCGCCAAGTGGACACGCCCCGGCGCGAAACACATTCCTGCCGATAAACGACCGTCTGCGCATCTGCGTTCAGAAATCCCTGTGGAGCGCTATGAGTGGAACGAAGGCAGGCCCGGCGCACTGGAAATCGACTTGGTCGAGCATAACGGCGGTTCGTCCCTTGGCCACTTTGCCTACACACTCTCAGTCGTCGATGTCGTGACAGGATACAGCCGACGCCTTGCCGTACTTGGCCGGGGCCAGGCCGGCGTCAAGGCTGCATTGGAACGTATATTGACTGAATGGCCGTATCCGGTATGGGGCATCCACAGTGACAACGGCAGTGAATTCATCAATGGCCACTTGGTTCGCTTCACGAAAGCGAATGGCTTGGCGTTCACGAGAAGCCGCCCTTACAAAAAGAACGACAATGCCCACGTGGAGCAAAAAAATCGATTCCTTGTACGCGAAGTCGTCGGGTACGACCGGTACGACACGCCAGAGCATGCCGCGTGGCTCAACACCGTATACGCGTGGCTTGACGTGTATGCCAACGCTTGTTTGCCAATGCGTAAGGTCGTCGAGAAGAAACGTGAAGGCAGCCACGTACGGAAGAAGTACGACATTGCCCGGACACCGTTGAAGCGGGCGATGGAGGCTAATGTCGTCTCGGAAGATAGTAAGCAACACTGGGCTCAATGGGCCGAATTGCTCAACCCGCTTCAGCTGCATCGGCAGTTGGTTACGCTCTTGGCGCAAGGCCCAGAGGGAGCCAATGTTACCCCGGCGCCTATGCCCGCACCCGCTCCATGGATTGAAGCCAAGGGAAGCTGGTCAAACGGAACTCAAGAAGCTCGTTGAAAGACTTACAAAAACCGCCTGTGGATTTGATGGATAACTCTTTGAGTTACCCACAAGCTCCACAGGCACCAACAGGGGAAGCCACTTCGCTCCTCCCCTCTGGCCTTCGGCCATTCACCCCTCCCACTCATCCTCCGAAAGGATAGAGATTGGGTTAGATTTTTAAATGAGTTAGCCATTTCTCTTCGGTAACATTTTTACGTGAGTTGACACGCCACCGAATTGCAGGATTTTTTATCGCCACCGCAGTCGCCACAACGGGCGCGCCAGCCGGAGCATAAATCCCCATCGGGCGCCTGCAGGTGTGCAGGCTAATGGACTACCTCACTGTCGCGGGTCACCGGACACCACTGCCCGCAGAGGTAGAACCCGCCCCATTCGTCAATGCTGCGTGCCAGCCGCGGATGGTGCTGCACAATCCGGTCGTATACATCCGACGCCAACGTGTAATCGTCGGACCCTTGAAAGGACCACTGGGCAAACTCGTGACAGTCGGTGTTGTACACGATATAGCCCACGGCGGGCAGACGGTCCCCCGGCCGTTCCTGGCCGGCGGCATCCACTTCAACGAATTTCACGAAGTTGACATGAACGAGTTGCGCCAGGATGTCTGCTTCAGCAAGTGGCTTCTCCGCCGCAGCTTTCGCGGAGTCCGTATCGGGAACCGTGCGAAGGTCGTCGCGATCCAATGCGATCTCGCCCCAATCGTGGAATGGTGTGTGATGAATCGGTTGTCCATGCACCCTTCACAGCAAGTGCGAGGCGTGCATGGTCAACCAACAGGGTCTCCTCGCGCAGCGGAATTATGCACCTGCCGCAGGGCAGATGGGGTTTTGCAACGGCAGGTGGACAATCGCCCGCGCTTCTGGACAGGCGCCAGACATACCGTGTAGTACGTCCAAAAGAAGGAAGGAGGGGTCACACCATGCATCATCCGCTCTATCCGCACGCACGGCGGCTGGTCGGGCATCCGGTGTACGCATACCACGTTTCCGGCCGCGTCTATCATGGCTGGCTTCACGCTGTGACGCCGACCGGTGTCTACATGACGCCGATTGGCGCCCGTACGGTGCATGCAACAGACAACGATGCAGCAATCTCCCACGCCGTGGCCAGTTCGGAAGGCGCACCGCTCTTGGTGTACTCGCCCGGGTGGTTCTTCGCCTTTGGCGCCTTAGCCGGTCTCACGGCTGCATCCGTTGCCCCCTACTATTGGTGAACAACAGGGGTCTGGGCGCTCTCCGCTCAGACCTCCACTGCGTTCATCGATTCGACTGTCTCCCGAAACATTTCTGCGTGGAATCTCAGAATATCCGGCACCCGTGGAAAATGAACGCTGGTACGGTGTTCCGTCAGGTGAAACCGCGCGTTCTCGAAGCGCACAATTCCCGTCCGGACCAGGTTTTTCAGCGCCCGGGTAATCGCATGGTGCCGGTGGTCGCGCAGCTCAGGGTCGATAAACGCTGGCGCCGGCAGCAGCGCCAACCTGGCGTCGATGGCAGCGCGCAAGTCGCTTTCGGTAAAGGACGCGATGCGAACAACCGCCGTGCACGCACGCGGCTGCGTGTCAGCGCACACCCAGTCCGAAAACAGCTGCGTGAAGGTGATGGGACGCGCGGCGCACAACGCCTTTCGCACCGTCTCGAGGGTTTGGTTTCGATGGTCGAACGGAATCACTCGTCCCAAAAAGGTCGCGCGGCGATGGGTGAACAATTCGTAGCTCAGACCGAACAAGTACACATTGGCTGCAATGGGCAGCAACATGTCCAGCGACGCGCGCAGCGGCCCCACTCGCCCGTCTTTGCTGTACCGTCCCTCTGGGGTCATGAACATCGTGCCGCCGCCCTGGAGCACATGCACCAGCCGGCTGGCCTGTTCTTCAATCACCGCACGCTCCCGTTCGCGAATGAACTGTCGATAATGCGGACGCAGGTTGCGGAGCGAACCTTGGACAAGCGCGATAGGTGCATTGCTGCGAGTCCACAAGTCCCGCAGGGCTGCGCCCGGACGAAGATGATAGCGCGTCAGCGCGTCGTCCGTGAACACGCGGTCAAGCGGCAGGTTCCCAAATTCCCGCAAAATGTCGTACGCTAGGCTCGCGTCCGGCCGCGACAGCGGCTGGTTTTCAATCGACAGCACCCCGAGCGCTTCAAACAGCTTGGCAAGGTTCCAGCGGTTGGTAAAACGGCGCAAACGCGTTTTTAAGCGCACGGACAAAAAGCCAGGTTCAAACCAGCGCTGGGAGGCAACACAGTATACCGGCAAACGCCACGGGCGCCGTAAATTCAGCACCGAAGGCGCGACCATGCCGTCTACATCGTGCTGATGGTTGGCCAGCACCAGCGTCGAGGATCGTCTGCGCGGCAATCGGCCCCAGATTCGTACATGGTAGGCCGCATGGACATATACATATATACCGGCTGCAAAAAACAGCCGCAGCGCAATCGTGCGAAGGGAAGAAGTTCGACGAACCGGAGCCAGCGTCCGTTCCGGTTTCGCACCTGCCACATCGGTCACAGGCGTTGGATTCGTTTCAATCATGCCAGCGTACGGCCCCTATCTCAAATACGTGAACTCGTTGCCATTGTATCGTATTCCAGGGGGCCTTGTGCACTGGAAATCGAGGGCGATTTCTCCTTTGCCGGAAGCGGGTGCGGATCGCATGTAGTATAATAGGCGTTGCATAGGATCTCATACGGACATGCTGATTCGGACATGCCAACTAAGGAGCGTATGAAATGACAACAGAACCAATGCGCATTGCCGTGACTGGCAGAGGCACGGTGTCCCCTCATGGCGTGGGGGTTCAGAAGTTCTGGGATGCACTCATTCACAACAAATCCGCTGTTCGCCCCACGGACGACCCTGCCCTGACCGCGCTGTCGCCCGTCGTCGCGCCCGCGGCCGATTTTGACGCAACACAGTTTCTCCCGCAAAAAATCGTGAAAGATTCCGCACGGTTTACACATATGGCCCTCGTGGCCGCGATGGAAGCAGTGCAGGACGCTGGCCTCGGGACCGACGGCGGCGCGTCGTGGCGTCCGGAAACCGATGCGGACCGGATCGGCGTCTTCATGGGCACGACGTTCGGGTCCGTTCGCAGCTTTGACGACGCAGCAGCCGACCTCGTCCTGCAGCGGACGTCGCGCGCCGAACCGCGGCTGGTATCGAAGTCCATCCCGAATGCACCGGCAGCCTCGATGGCCATTCGCTACGGCGTCCAAGGCCCTGTGCTCACCTACTCGACCGCGTGCGCCTCTTCTGCCAACTCGCTTGGCGAGGCTTTGATGTGGCTGCGCAGCGGCGAGATCGACCTCGCGCTGGCTGGCGGCACCGACTGCCTGTTCGCCCCGACCTTGCTGGCGGGTCTTCGCGCGTCCGGCGCGCTCGCCATCCATGGCCCCGACGACCGGTCGACCTGGTCCCGCCCGTTCGACCAAAACCGCGCAGGGATGGTGATGGGTGAAGGCGCCGCCGTCCTGGTCCTCGAACCCCTCGAACGGGCCGTGGCACGCGGCGCGCGCATCTATGCCGAATTCGTCGGGTATGGCACCACCAACGACGCCTTCCACCAAATCGCACCGCATCCAGAGGGCACGGGCGCTGGCCTCGCCATTCGCAAGGCGCTTCGTTCGGCGCGCCTGAATCCGAGCGATATCGGCTACATCAACGCCCATGCAACCTCCACGAAGGCCGGCGACGACGCTGAAATCCACGCGCTGCGCGACGTGTTTGGAGAAGCCCTGGACCACATTGCTGTCAGTTCCATCAAGGGCTCCATCGGACACTCCCTCGGTGCTTCCGGCGCCGTGGAGAGTCTGGCCTGCATCGAAGCCTTGCACACCGGGTGGCTGCCGCCCAACCTGCATTGCGACAACCCGGAACCAGGTGCCCCGGCGCGGCTCCTGCGCCACGGCGCCGCGCAGGAGCGCGTGCAGTACGCCCTCAGCAACTCGTTCGGCTTCGGCGGACAAAACGGCGTCATCATATGGAAAGCGGCGGACTGATTGTCCGCCGCTTTTTTGCATCACACGATGCGGTTATACCATGGTCAGGCCGCCGGACACCGACAGGACCTGCCCCGTGATGTGCGACGACGCATCGCTCGCGAAGAACACAATTGTCTGCGCCACTTCTTCCGGCTCGGCGATTCTGCGCATCGGAATGCGCCGGACCATGCGCTCAATCAGCTTCCCCGCATCGCCGTGCTCGCTGTTTTCCTCCAAAATCCGCGTCCGGGTCGGCCCGGGTGACACACAGTTCACGCGCACGCCGCGCTTGGCAAACTCCTGCGCAATCGACTTCGAGAACGCCATCACGCCGCCCTTCGACGCCGCGTACATGGCCTCACCCTGCATGCCCACGCGTCCGGCGTCGGAGACCACGTTGATGATGGACCCGCTGCCCGCTTCCAGCATATCCGGCAGCACCGTCTGGGTCGTGTAGACGACCCCCCACAGGTTGGTCGAGACGACCCGCTCCCAGTACGCCGGGTCCTCCTCTAAGAACCGCGTGGTCAGGGTGTACCCTGCATTGTTGACCAGAATGTCAACCGGCCCCAGTTCCTCCCGCAGGGTTCGATAGGCTTGACGCACCGCATCAAAATCCCCGATATCCAGCGCCTGTCCGACGATAGGACGGCGAAACTGCGGCCGGACTTCCTCAATGCTTTCCGGATGCAGCGCCCAGATGGCGACGTCGGCCCCCTCTGCCTCGAACAACTTTGCGGTCGCGAGGCCGATGCCCCGCGCGCCGCCCGTCACCAAGACCCGCTTGCCTTGCAGACTCATCGCTTCAACTGCGGCCAGGTCGCGTGCAGCGTCTGGCGCTCCCGTTCGTAGACGTTGACGAACCGCTCTGCCGCCTGCGATCCCGACAGAGACTCCCACTTCCGCACTTCGAGCGGGTCAGCGGCGCGGATGATGCGGATGTCTTCTTCGGTCGGTTCGGGCGTGACCGGAATCTGCGCGGGGGCGTGCACCTCAAACCCAGACTTCTCATTGACCTCTTCCAACGTCACGCCCGGGTGCAGGGACTGCACAGACATCGCACCGCCCGGCCCCGTGAAGTTGAACACACCGAGGTCGGAGACGAGCACCGTCGGGGCGCCGTACCTTCCCAAATCGCGATCGCGCTCCGGTCCATTGCCGGCCCCGCTGCGGAAGTCCACCACCTTCACCACCGAGCGCTCGTGCTTGAGCACATAGTAGAAAATCTGCGACAAGTGGCTCGTATCCTCGGGAATGCCGCGCGAACCCACCATCGCCACCTTCGGACGATGCCAGTCGCCAATGCAAGTGATGTTGGTGTTGCCATACTGGTCAATTTGCGCTGGGTTAATCCAGATCCGAAAGCGATCGGTGAAGATGGCGTCGAAGATTTCTTCCATAGAGAGCGGGATGCCGCTTTGTGCATCCGTCAGAAACTGCCCCAGGGTCAGGGTGGGCATGGGCAGGACTTCCATTCCAGACTCCGGCGTGGCGAGCACGGCCAAGTCCGGGGCGTACAGCGCCTTCGCGAGGCGGGCCGACAAAGCGCCAAAGGCCGTCACTGAGCTGACCAACACCTCACCGGAAAATTGCCGGGCCATCGCCGTGATGATAAATTCATCAACCGAGTACTTCGACTCCAGTGGCATTCACAACGCCTCCTTTTGTGGGTGTCGAGCTTGCAGGGGTTGTCGAGTGCATCGTCACCCACGTTATACCTTCAGCCGTGCGACCAACTCTTCGACGCCGCCCTGATTGCTCAAATACCGCTGGTGGTCTGTGTAGATGAACTGCTCCTGGTACGACTGCCAGCCGTCTTCCTTCGTGCAGTACGTCAAGTAATCCTGAAGGTGGCGCAGGTCAGCCCGATAGTCCGGGGCACAGCCTGTCGGGTGGGCACCCCAGGGCACCTCGATGACACCGGTGGTGTGCACGCGGAGCACCTGGACATCGCGGCCGTAGCGCTGCAGTTCTTCCGGCGAAATGATGCGTTCGCAGGACATGAAGGTTTTCTTCGCGGCCTTGGCACACAAGCTGTCGACATGGCCGTCGCCCAAAATCACGCCGTTGCCCAGCACATCTGCATAGTTCACGTGAATCAGCGCCACGTCCGGGTTGATGGCTGGCACCGCCACCAGTTCTTCGCCGTGAAACGGATCTTTGAAGCGCTTGAACGAACGGTTCACATTCAGCACGTCCGTTCCGAGTCCCGTGTGCGTCGGCAGGAACGGCACACGCTTGATGGTCGCATCCAGGCCGGCCATGACCGTGTACTCTGTCCATTCATCAAACTGAATCGATGCACTCTGACGCGCGCGGCGAAAGTGCGGCGCGAGCCCCAGGACCTCAAAACCCACAAACGCGTAGACCACTTCTCCGACCGATCCCGTTCCAATCAACAAATCCACATCTGGACCGCCGACATCGACGACGACGCGCAAGTCTTTCTTGCCGCTTCGCGCCAGTGCCCGGACCAGCGCCATTGGCTTGCGGGACAGCGAAGAACCGCCAATGGCGACCGTATCCCCGTTCTGAATTTCAGCCACTGCCTCTTCCAGAGATAACCGCTTGTCCACCAGCTTCACCCTTTCACTTGGTGACTTCAAATGGACCTGACGTCAGGGTCAGGCCCCCATCGACACGAATGACTTGACCTGTGATAAACCGCGCCATATCGCTCGCCATAAAGACCAGCACGTCGGCGACGTCCTCCGGCGTGGCCAGCCGCCCGAGTGGCGTGTGGCTGCTGACGACGTGATTGAACTCTGCGTACGCATCTCCCTTGTAGAAGCGCGCCGAGTCCGTGTCCACCACGCCTGGCGCGACGGCGTTACAGGTAATCTGCCGCGGTCCAAGTTCGTAGGCCAAATAGCGAATCAGGGATTCTTCCGCACCTTTGGCTGACCCGATGGACCCGTAAAGGGGCAAGGTAAAGTCAACACCGTGTCCGGAAACAGCCAGAATACGCCCGCCGCGGTCACCCATCAGCGGCACGCTGCGCTGCGCTGCCCGCACCAGTCCTTGGATAAGCAGTTGATAAGTCCGGTCGATGTGGTGCGGCTTCATTTCCATCAGCGGTTTGAACGCAGTCGCCGCCGCATTGGCAACGTAGACGTCAAGACGTCCAAAGGCTTGTTCCACTACATCAAACATATGGTCGATGTCTTCTAATGATTCCAGGTTGGCCTGGACCACCAGCGCTTCTCGTCCGAGGCTGCGGATTTCCGCCGCGACCTCGCCCGCGAGATCGGCTTGACGATTGTAATGAACGACGACATCCGCGCCATGCCTGGCCATTGCAACGGCGGTCGCGCGGCCAATGCCGCGCGAACTGCCGGTAACGAGAACTTTCTTGCCTGCAAGCAGTTCACTCATGAAGTCAGTCCCTTTCCGAGCCATTCCCCACCGTCAATGACAAACACTTCACCGTTCACAAAGTCCGCGTACGGCGACAACAGATAGCTGGCGGCCTGCGCCATTTCCTGGACCGTGCCGAAGCGGCCGACCGGAATCTTGGCCTTCAGGCGCTTCTCTTCTTCCGGATCCGCCCACAGCGGCCGAGCCCCCTCCGTGTCAGTTGGACCGGGGCAAATCGCGTTGACGCGAATCCCATAGTGCGCCCACTCGACGCCCAGCGTCTTGGTCATCGCGATGACCCCTGCTTTGGCCGCCACGGAGTGCACGGTGCGCGGTCCGCCGGTCCATGCGTAACTGGCCACCACCGACAGCATCCGGCCGCCGTTGCCCAGTTCAATCATCTTCAGCCCGGCGGCACGTGTGCAGTAAAAGGTGCCGTTCAACACAGTGTTGACCACCGAGTTCCAGCCGTTCACCGACAACTTGTCACTGTCCACAATGAAGTTGCCCGCCGCGTTGTTGACCAAGATGTCCAGCCGCCCGGTCTGTTCCACGGCGGTGTTCATCAGGTGGTCGACCTGCTCCGGATCGCGGATGTCCGTCGGCACCGCCAGCGCTTGTCCGCCGGCGGTCTGAATCTCCTGCGCCGCGGCCTCCAGCCGTTCCTGCTTACGCCCAGCAAGCACGACCGTGGCGCCCAGCCGCGCCAACTCCGACGCGATCCCAAATCCAATGCCCGAACCTCCGCCCGTCACTACGGCTGTCCGACCAGACAGCGTACCTTTCGGCAACATCGTTTCTGCCATCATCATGAACTCCTTTGTCAGATAGAATTGTGTCAAATGGGATGATTACCGCCCGGTGAAGTTTGGCGGGCGGCGCTCCAAGAAAGCCTGAACAGCCTCCATGTGATCGGCCGTGTGCGCCAGGTCGTCCTGGACGTTCTTCTCGACCACCAGCGCGTCTTCAAACGACAGGCTGGCGGTTTGGTCGAACAGTTGACGAATGCGCACGTACGCTTCGGTTGGCCCGTTCGCCAGCTCGTCCAACAGCGCCTTCGCTTCTGCCTGCGCCTCTTCCAGCGTCGCGTTCACGCGTGACGCGAGCCCCAGCGCCACCTGCTCTGCGGGCGAGATGCCCTGTCCGCGCAGCGTGACGGACACGGCGCGCGCAAAGCCAATCATCCGGGAAAGGTAAAAGCTCACGCCGCTGTCTGGCGCCAGACCGACCTTCACAAACACGGGGTTAAGCACACTCTTTTCCGTAATGACACGGAAATCCGCCGCGAGCGCAAGTGCCAGTCCACCGCCGACTGCCGGCCCGTTGACCAGTGCGACCGTGGGCTTTGGCATCGTGCGCAGCGCCTTGACAATCGGTATGTACTCCGTCTCGACGAGACGCCCCATTTCAGGGCCCTCTTTCGCGTAATCTTCGGATAATTCCTTGACATCCTGCCCAACGCAAAATCCGCGCCCCGCCCCAGTCAACAACACCGCCCGGACGTTGGCATCGGCCGCGGCTTCACCAAGCGCCGCCACCAGGTCCTTGCGCAACTGCCGCGTCAGCGCATTCATCGCTTCCGCCCGATTCAGCGTCACTGTGGCGACGCCGCCGTCAACCTGATACAACACTTCCTGAAACTCCACAGACAGCCCTCCGTTGGTGCCCCTCGGCCGCAGTTCAACCCGCCCGGCGCTGTGCCGCACGCATCGAATCTGGAATCTGACAACACACAATCTCTGTCAGTCCCATGCTTCAGGGCATTTGTAGATGCCGCTCTCCCATGCATCGGGTGCAGAGCACCGTTGTTGCGTCGTAAAGGTGGTGCTCGAGCAGAATCTATTCAATTATACAAGTTCGGACATTGCCTATCAATTCAAGCGAACGCATGGAAGCGGGCGTCTGCACGTGGTACACTGAAGCAAACCGCGCTGGAGGGTCGGAATGTCAGCGAGGCGCGGCGTGCTGCACGGAGCCTCACTTTTACAGTTTCTTTACGAAATAGCGGCAATACATTTACAATGGTTCGATATCATACACTACGTTCATCTATTCGATCGGGGTGTCATTGTGGCAAAATCCATTTCCGTACGCGACTTACAGGCTTGGTATGGTTCGCAGTTAACCTTAAAAGGCATCAGCATGAACATTGAAGCGGAGAAAGCAACCGCCATTATCGGGCCCTCCGGGTGCGGCAAATCTACGTTTGTCCGGTGCTTGAACCGCCTGCATGAAACGCTGCCCATGGCGCGCGTCGACGGCGAAGTCCGACTGGGCGAAGAAGATTTGTATCAGATGGATCCAGTCGATGTCCGCCGCGTCGTGGGGATGGTATTCCAGAAGCCCAACCCCTTTCCGACCTTGTCCATTTTCGACAATGTCGCCATCGGGCTGCGCCTGGGCGGCATGCGGAACAAATACGAATTACAGCAGCGCGTAGAAGAAAGCCTGCGCATGGCAGCCTTGTGGGACGAAGTCAAAGACCGGCTGAACTCCCCTGCCGTCTCCTTGTCGGGCGGCCAGCAGCAGCGACTTTGCATCGCGCGGGCATTGGCGGTCGAACCTGAAGTACTGCTGATGGACGAACCGGCATCGGCACTCGACCCAATCTCCACCCTGCGTGTCGAGGAATTGGTTGAGCAGCTCAAGGGCTCCTACACCATCGTGATCGTCACGCATAACATGCAGCAAGCGGCCCGCGTCGCCGACCAGACCGCCTTTTTCCTGAACGGCGAGCTGGTCGAGTTCGGTGACACCACGAAAATCTTCACGAAGCCGTCCGACCAGCGAACAGAGGATTACATCACAGGGCGGTTCGGATGACAAACGGCGTGTGACATCCAGATTCGCAAGGAAATGGCTGAACGTAGAAGGCCTTGACCTCAAAGGAGGGTACCAGGTGCAGCAACGACAGACGTTTGACATCGCGCTGCGGGAACTCAAGCTGAAATTACTTCATATGGGCGGCGATGTTCAGGAAGCCATGCGAAACGCGGTGGAATCACTGAAAAATGTCGATCGCGCTGCCGCCCAGCAAGTCGTCGATGGCGACCGTCGCATCAATCGTCAGGAAAACGAGATTGAGGACCTCTGCATTCGCCTCATTGCAACGCAGCAGCCGGTTGCGACAGACCTGCGCAAAATTGTCGCCGGCATGCGCATCGCGTCCGACTTGGAACGGATGGGCGATTTGGCTGTCGACGTGGCCAAGTCCACCCTTCGGCTCGAGGGGCAACGACTGATGAAGCCGCTCGTGGACATCCCGCGGATGTCTGCGATTATCGATGAGATGATTTCCGACGCATTGAACGCGTATGTCGAGAACAGCACTGATCTCGCCAATAAGCTGGCGTCTTCGGATGACCAGGTCGACCGCATCTACCGGAAGATTGTCGAAGAGCTGTTCGCCGCGAGCAAAGAACACCCCCAGGTCATTTCCCAGGCCATGACGCTGGCGTTTGTCGGCCGCTACCTGGAACGCATTGGCGACCATGCCACAAACATCGGCGAAAGTGTGATTTATATCGTGACGGGTGAACGCTCGGACTTGAATTAGGCCGCACTGCAAGGAGCAGTTTCCCGTCCGCTTTATGACGGAAGGGAGGCTTTTCCACGCGTGCGACCGCCACCCCCGGACGAACAGGGCATCCCGCCCGTTCAGCCATCGGATCAAGCCTTGGTTGCGTGAACCAGGGACGCGATGATAAGATTGCACCGTAACTTGTAGTAACGTTACAACCTATGGAGGCGCAGCAGATGAAAGAAAGCACGCCGCTCTACCACCAGTTAAAAGCAGCGCTCTTGGACGAGATTGAATCGGGACGGTGGCAGCCAAATCAACGCGTGCCCTCGGAGCCAGAGCTGGCGCGTCAGTTTGGCGTCAGTCGGACGACCGTGCGGCTCGCCGTCGGCGACTTGGCCGCGAGCGGGTATGTCACCCGCAGACAGGGCCGCGGCACCTTTGTGGCCGCGCGCTCCGGCGGACACGCCTCCTCCCGGCTGTACGGGTTCGCGGAGGACCTTCGCCGCCACTATCCCGATGTGCAGCTGGACATTGTGCGCCTTCGCGTTGAACCCGCGAGTCAAACGGTAGCTTCGCAGCTGGAACGCCCAGCCGGCACACAGGTGATTACCATTCACCGGATGGCCCGCGTGGATGGGCGGCCCGTGTTCTACGAAACGTCATGGCTGGTGGCACCCTTTCATGTCCAAGAAGCCCAGTTGGCCGCGGAAAAATCGTCCTTTGACCACGTCTACGGATTCTTCGAGCGCAATGGCATCCGCGTCGGTCTTGGCACCCAGACGATTCGCGCGGCACTGGCGGGCGAAGAAGATGTGAGCCGGCTCGGCGTCGCACCCGGAGACCCCATCCTGGTCATCGTCCGGACCACACGGGACGATTCAGGCGCCCCCATTGAGTTCTCGGAGGTACGTTATGTGGGTGCGATGTATCAGTACGAAGTGAACTTGACGCGCAGTGAAGCGTAGCCTGACGCAGCTTTGCGATGGGAGGATTGCCGAATGTCGTCAACACACCCGGTGGCATCACCAGACGGCCGTTCATACGCCGCAGCACCAAAGCGGCGGCTCCCATTGTCCGCGGTCTATCAACGCAAGTCCTACCACTGGTATGTCGTGGGGACCGTTTGTATCGGCGCATTCATGGCGGCCGTCGACGCAAGCATTGTCAACATCGCGCTGCCCAGGCTCCAGCATGACTTCCATGCGACGATGAGCACCATCACCTGGGTCAGCCTCGTCTACCTGCTCACTCTGGCGGCGCTCATCATTCCCTTGGGGCGCCTCGCAGACATGTTCGGCCGCCGGTGGATGTATGCCAGCGGATTTACGGTGTTTATGGCCGGGTCCCTCTTGTGCGCCGTCTCGCTCGATCTCTCGTTTCTGCTCGCGGCGCGCATTGTTCAAGCGGTGGGTGCCGCGATGCTGCAGGCCAACAGTGTCTCCATCATCACCGCGGCGACACCCGCCATGGACCGTGGGAAAGCCATCGGCATTCAGGGCAGCGCCCAAGCCATTGGCCTGAGTCTCGGACCCGTGATTGGCGGGGCATTGTTGTCCTTCTTTGGGTGGCGCTGGATTTTCTTCGTCAACGTACCCATCAGCATTTTCGGCACCCTCCTCGCCATCCTCCTGCTCCCGCCCGACAAACCGCCGATGCCTCGGGTAAAGTTTGACTACCTGGGTGCCGTCACGTTTGTCCCGCCGTTGGTGGCCTTGATTTACGTGCTCAACACCGGCCGCAGCGACGGATGGACATCGCCTTGGCTCGTCGCCTGCGGCGTGGTAATGGTCGTCGGGGCCGTGGCATTTTTCCTGGTGGAACGAAAAAGCCCGCACCCGATGGTGGATTTGTCCCTGTTCAACAACGCCGCCATCGCCATGGGCAGCATCACAGGGGTTCTCTCGTTCGCCCTGATGTATGCCATCACCCTGCTTGGCCCCTTCGAACTCGACCACCTTGGCTCCATCCGGGCCTACGAGGCCGGACTGTGCATGATGGTGATCCCGCTCGGAATGACACTGTTCACACCGATTTCGGGTGTGCTAGCCGACCGCCTCAGCACGCGCATCCTCACCGCCGCCGGCATGTCTTTTGCCATTCTGGGCTCCGCCCTCCTTGCCGCGGATGCCCGTTTCGTACACGAAGGCGGCGGGTATCCGCTGCTCCTGGCTGGTTTCTTCCTCGTCGGGGCTGGACTCGGCGTGTTCACACCACCGAACAACAGCAGTGTCATGGGGCACGCCCCACGTGCACACCTTGGCGTGACGGGCAGCGTCCTCAACCTGGCCAGAACGCTTGGTATGAGTCTGGGTGTCACACTGGGCAGCCTGTTCTATCAGTTCTTCCTGTCCGTTCACGGCGCAGCCAACGAGGCACATGCCACACCCCTGCAAATGGTGCACGCCTTCGGGGATGCGTACTTGTTGATTGCGGTCATTGGACTGCTCGCACTCGTCCTCTCCGTTATCCATGCAAGCCCATCCCGTCGACATCACGCGACAGACAATTGACAAAATTCGCTATATCCGTTACACATCCTTCACATTCGAGGCTCATCTGTCGGTTTCCGGACACACGCCTTCGTGGTAGAGTGAAGGTAAGTCCTCCGTTGTACCGCACTTGAGGGCTCGAGGTGATTATGAAATGGCTGAATCGTTCCCGGAAGAAGCTGCTGTAAAAAACCCATTATCGAAGCTGGTGCGCGTTTGGAAAGTCGCTGAACGCATCAGCGTCTCCCTGTCGATTCTTTTGGTGCTCGGCACAGTTGGATACCTTTCCGTGCATGCATTGACATAATCAGTCAATGCATCGTGCAAAAAACAAGGCTGACCCCGCCTATCCATAGGTTCGAGGTCAGCCTGTTCTTCGCTGCGCTGACAGGAGCCGGACTGGCATGCCGATGACGCTGGCTCCCTTCTCCTGCAGCGCGGACGCTCCTCCGCTTACACGTCAATCAACCCGGCGTGCGCCGATGTAATGCGAACTCCAATACGATTCACCCAGCGAATCGATTTGCACATCACTGCCCGCTGCATTGATGAACGAACCACTGCCCACGTAGATACCCACGTGCGACGCACCAGCGCCGTCTGTATCAAAGAACACCAGGTCACCAGGCATCAAGTTCGATTCCGACACGGAGCTTCCTCTCTGATACTGGCTGTAGCTGTCTCTCGGCAAACTCACACCAAAGTGTGCGTATGTAAATTGAACGAGTCCTGAGCAATCAAACCCATGGACTGATTCACCGCCCCAGACGTAGGGCACACCGAGGAACTCTTTGGCGTACGAGACGACTTCTTCACCCATCGTGCCGCTTGCAACAGCCCCCGTCTGGGTTTCACTTCTGGAGCCAAGGCTCTTCGACGTGGAAGACGTGGTCGAGGAAGACGTTTTGGATGAGGCAGCCGCAGGCTTGGCGGCAACGACTTTCTTGCCTCCGTAAATCACCAGCTTCTGCCCGAGGTGCAGCACACCGTTCTGCGAAATATGGTTCCAACTGCACAAATTCGCGACGGTCACCCCGTACATTTGCGAAATGGACCACAGTGTTTCCCCGCTCGTCACGACGTGGTAGCGAACTGTCCCTGACGGATGCGCAACAGAAACCGATTTGGAAGAAGATGATTTGCTCGAAGTGGTTGTCTTGGGTGCGGTCTTCTTCGTTGTGGCCTTCACGACCGTTTTCGCAGCGCTTTGTTTCGCGGCTGCCACTGGAATCTTGAGGATTTGTCCCGGTATGATGGTTGTTGTCTTGAGGTGGTTCTCCGATTCGATTGCATTAACCGTAGTTCCGTTGTCGTGCGCGATTTGATAGAGGGTATCACCCTTCTTCACGGTCACCTGACTCGTGGCGGCAAACGCCATGGTCGGAACGCTGACCAAGCACACACAAGCACCGAAGAGAAATTTTCCGCGAACGTTCACGCAAATAGTAGCCCCTTTGGTCCTACGAGGTTAGTTGACGGACTCGGGATGTGGCTGCTCCCTACCACTCGTACGCATTCTGTCACACGCAGGCCTGGCGACCCGTGTCTTGCGTGTCGAATCATCGCACTGTGGATTCGCCCCAAAAAATCATGTCCCCCGTCCTCAGAATCGAGGTTCGGACGCTAAATTTGATTGAAGTTCCTGCTTTATTATAATCAAGCGTCTCTACCGCCGCAATACGAGTCTCGCAAAATTTTGGCGTTCAAGTAGAATCGTGACGAAAAGGCTTGCAAAGCCACATTGGCTGTGCGGTAATAATCGTAGCCACGAATCCATGAAGGAGTGATTTGCTTGAACAAGGTCTATCCGTCCGCGCTTGACGCCGTGCGCGACATCCCGAACGGCGCCACGCTCTTGGTTGGCGGGTTTGGCTTGGTCGGCATTCCCGAGCACTTGATTGCAGCCTTGCAGACCTTGGGCGTCCGAGACTTGACCTGCGTCAGCAATAACTGCGGCGTCGACGACTGGGGCCTGGGCCTTCTTCTTCAAACACGCCAAATCCGCAAGATGGTGTCATCTTATGTTGGCGAAAACAAGACCTTTGAGAAGCAGTTTCTCAGCGGCGAATTAGAGGTGGAACTGGTTCCGCAAGGCACACTCGCTGAACGTATCCGCGCTGGCGGCGCAGGCATTCCGGCCTTCTACACGCCGGCCGGGGTGGGCACGCCTATCGCTGAAGGGAAGGAAGTTCGCGAATTCGACGGCCGCGAATACCTGCTGGAGCGAGGGATTCGCGGTGACTTTGCGCTCATCAAAGGTTGGAAAGCGGACACCGCTGGCAACGTGGTGTACCGAAAGACGGCGCGTAACTTCAACCCCATCATGGCTGCTGCGGGCGTCACGACCATTGTCGAGGTGGAAGAGCTGGTTCAACCAGGAGAACTCGACCCGCACGAAATTCACACGCCTGGCATCTACGTACAGCGCATCGTCGTGGGCAGCGCCTACCAGAAACGCATTGAGAAGCGAACCACCCGTCAGGGATGACACGTTCGTGATGATGAACCGATAGCAGAAAGGAGCAACGCACATGCCCCTCACAAGAGAGCAAATTGTGCAGCGCGCGGCGCTCGAAGTTCAGGACGGCAACTATGTCAATCTTGGCATTGGCATGCCGACGCTGGTGGCGAATTACATCCCGGAAGATGTTCATGTCTTCCTGCACTCTGAGAACGGCATGCTCGGCACGGGTCCCTATCCCACCGAAGACGAAGTCGACCCGGACTTGATTAATGCAGGGAAAGAAACTGTCACGCTGCTGCCCGGCGGATGCTATTTCGACAGTGCGGAGTCGTTCGCCATGATTCGCGGCGGTCATATCGACGTCGCCATCCTCGGCGCCATGGAGGTCTCGGAGCGAGGCGACCTGGCGAACTGGATGATTCCTGGCAAAATGGTGAAGGGCATGGGCGGCGCGATGGACCTCGTACACGGCGCCAAACGCGTCATCGTCACCATGGAACACGTCAATCGCCAGGGAGAACCGAAGATTCTTCGCAGCTGCCAGCTGCCGCTGACCGGAAAGTCGGTGGTGCACCGAATTATCACGGACTATGCCGTGATCGACGTGACCGAACAGGGGCTGGTGTTGAAAGAGATTGCACCCGGCCATACTGTAGAAGACATTCAGTCCATCACAGAGCCTGACCTGACGGTTGCCGACGACGTGAAGACAATGACCTTCCAGCGACCCACGCAGGCCTAAGCCCGCGCGCTGCGCCGCCGCGGCATCTTTCCGCCGCAGCTTGCATACACACATCGAAGACAGCAAAGGAGGAAGGCAGGATGCCTGTGGATGCGCAGACATTTCGACACGCGCTTGGTCACTTTGCCAGCAGTGTGACGGTCGTCACGCTTGCCGATGAGGGGCGAAAGACCGGACTCACGGTGACGGCGTTCAGTTCCCTGTCACTGAATCCGCCTTATATTCTCATCTGTATCGACAAGCAAACGGACTCCCTGGATGTCCTTCGCCGCAGCCAAGCGTTCGTGGTCAACTTCCTTGCAGCGGGCCAGGCTGATTTGTCCAACCACTTTGCCAGTACCCATCCAGATAAATTTTCGGGGATCGACCATCACATGGGGATGCTCAACATCCCGATTTTGAAAGACACCGTCGGCTGGCTGGAATGTCGTCTCGTCCAGGAAGTGGACGGCGGCGACCACATCATTTGCATCGGCCTTGTGGAACACGCCAGCATCGACGACCAGGCCGAACCCCTGCTCTACTACACCGGCAAGTACCGCGAACTGAAAAATATGCAGTAGCGGCAAAGGGGTGCCTCGAGGGGCACCCCTTACTTTTGCAGCTGTGCCAGCACATGCCTGGCAACCTCCGCGGCGGCGTTTGGATGCGACGCATCGCGGCACGCGCGCGCCATGCGCACCCGTTCCCCTTCACGAGCGAAAATCTCCAGCGCATGCCGCATCTCTTCCCACGTCTGTGCGACCCGTCCTGCACCCAGCTGCGCGACGAAGGAAGCATTGTCTGCTTCCTGGCCAGGCTGAGGACGAAACAGGAGCATGGGACACCCCGTCGCAAAACACTCACTCACGGTCAAACCGCCCGATTTGACAATCGCGAACGCCGCATGGCGATACCAGGGTGCAACTTCGTGAAGAAACGACAACGGAACCACCTGCGCAAACTGCTCCTTCAGCTGCTCGACACGGTCAAACATCTGAACGTTCTTGCCGCACATGACGTAAATCCGATGATCCGGAAAGCGCGAGACCACTTCACGGATGGTGCGTTCCAAGTCCGGAAACAGTCCCCGTCCGCCCGTGGCCACCAGTACATACGGCTGTTCCCCGGGTGGAATGTCCGCGTCCGTGTCCCTGGTCACAAACTGTTCGCGCAGCGGGATCCCGGTCGCCAACACAGCCGCACCCTGATGGGCCAACGGCTTCATCGCTTCCACCAGCCGTTGGTCCGGCACAAAGTAGGCAGCGACGCCGTCGTGAAACCAGCGCCGGTGAATGCTGTAGTCGGTAATGACCATCCCCGTCCAGACGTTTCGCAGCGACGCGGGCATGTCCAGCAGAACGCGCTCCGGAAAAAGCTGAATCACCGCATCAGGCCGATACGTTTCGAGCGCCTTTCGGACCACTGGCCGGAGCGGAATGGACAACATTCGCCACAGCGGATGCCGCGCGGGAAGGTTCCGCGTGACCCGGTAGCTGAAACCGTAAATCCCCGGCATGACGCGCGTCGTCCAATCGTAAAACCATTCACTGGACCACCGGCCCGCCCGCACCGGAGCAATGCAGTCGACCTGAACGACCTCCACGCCAACCTGAGCAAACGCCTGCGACAACGCGACGGCCACCTGACGATGGCCGTCTCCATACGATGCTGTCAGCAACAAGACACGCACTGTAACCGCCTCAAACTGTCGCGTGGCCCGGTACATCCGAAGCCTGGCTGACATCTGTCTGTACGGGCAAGTACCTTTGCAGCAGTTGTTCCTTCGAAATCGCCACCAGTTTCGGAACGAACGCATCCGGGTGGTTTTCCAACAACTGAGCCGCATTCGGGTTGACGACCTTGAAGATATTACGAAGATGCCAAGTCGTCATCTGCTCAATCCACTGACTGTTGAGCGGGATGACGTGAAAGCCAAACTGCTGCACGCCGCGGTGAATAAACGTGACACCGTACAGCACGCGTTCTTTTTGGAACTTCTCAGACTGAAGATGTGCCGCGAGGACGGGCAGTGAGCGCTTGGCTTCGCGGAGCAGCTTCACGGTGCTCCCAACGAGACTCTTGTGTTCTGATTGCAAGACCTCAAGCAGCATCTCATTGTTAAAATGAAGCTCGATGACGCGCTCGAACCGCTTCACGTGGACCCCGTCCACGGTAAACGGACGCCCCATGTAGCGGCGAGTCGCCACCAGAAACAGGTGCGATTCCCCTTCCACCAGGGGATGAACGCGCGCACACCACCGAAATAAGGCTTCCCAGGCCAGCCATAGCCTCTGGATCATCGGTCTTGCCATGTTGTCCGCCTCCCTACAGCCATTCGGCCACCGTGCGAAACGCATAGCCCCTTGCCTGGACTTCTTCCACCAACCTCGGAATGAGCTGAATGACGCCTGCTGGCGCTCCTGCTTCCGCCCCAAACGTCTCATCGCTGTCATGCAGCACAATCACGGCACCCGGCCGAAGCCGCTTCAAAATGCGCTGAAGCAGCACCTCCGGCTCTGTCACACGCCAGTCTCCGACCATGATGGACCACGTAATGAGCCGATGGCTGGCTCGCCACCACGGCACAAAACTTGCCAAATTACAAAGGCCCCAGGTGGGTCGGTAGAACCGGGTCACAATCCCGAAACGCTGCTTCAGCGCGCTTGCTGCGCCCGCCACCTGTCGGATGGCCGCCCACGGTGTCAGCCATGGAACAAATGCGTGCCGGTACCCATGCACCTGGACGTCGTGGCCTTCTCTGCGCATCCGCTCGATGATGTGCGGCCGCTCCAGTGCCTTCTCCGCGATGACGAAGAACGTGGCGCGGACGCCTGCCGCACGGAGTGCGTCCAGGAGCGCCGGCGTATAGTTCGGGTCGGGCCCGTCGTCGAACGTGAGCGCAACCACGGGCTCCGCGGGACCACGCGTCACCGCCCCGACGCGAAACACCCGGGTCAGGAGATTAGGAATCAGTGCGTAACACAAGACAATCAAAATCAGGATAAGTCCAGCCACATTCAGCCACACACCCGACACTCCCAGCATACCGCCAAACAGACCTGTTTCTCAACCAGAATTGTCCTTCGGGCATCCGAAAAGGCCCGGCGCGTCATGATTTCGCTTGTCGTTGAACAGAGACAGCCCTGGATGCCTTCGCCAGTTCCAGCACCTTCTTGGCAATTTGCGCACTGGCGCGCCCAACATCCTGCCGGCGTGCGGCCGCTCGCATGCCCTCCAGCACGTGCCGCTGTTCATAGACGTGGTCCAGAAAGCGTGCCGCTTCGCCGATGCTGGAGACGAGCTTGGCCGCACCCGTGCGGACCGCGAATGCAGCATTCGCCACTTCCTGTCCGGGAATCGGACGATAGATGAGCATCGGCAGTCCAGCCGCCAAGGCCTCTGTCACCGAGATCCCGCCGGCCTTGCTGACCAGCAAGTCGGCCATGGACATCCAGGTTTCAATATCCTGCGTGTAACCCAGCACGCGCACGCGGTTTGACGCCAGCGGCTCAAACCGGCGCCGCAGCCGCTCATTGGTGCCGCAAATGACCACAAACTGGGCGCTCGAAGCGCCAATCACACTCTCCCATTCACCGGGATCGCCTAATACACCTGCCCCGCCGCCCATCAGAATGACCAGCGGCTTGTCAGGCGACAATCCCATGGCAACGCGTCGTTCGTCGCGCGAAGCCAGCAGTTTGGCCATCCGCTCACCGGTAAATTGCGAACGAATGGGAATCCCAGTCACCGAAATACGCGCCTCAGGAACGCCGTACGCCACAAAATCCGCCTTCACATCATCACAGGGGACAAAGTAATGATCGGTATTTTTCGTGACATACTGGGCATTGAACGTGTAGTCGGTCAACACCACAGTACTCGGCACGTCCGTGAACCTGGCGCTGCGAAGCTCGGAGAGCACGCCGCCCGGCGTTGGAAAGGTGCTGACGACGACGTCCGGCCGCACCGCGCGCAGGCATGCTTTGAACTCCCGCATCCCCAGACGGTACAGGCGGTGCTGCAGCGGCGAGTCCGGATTCATCCGAGCCATGGACCGATAAAAAACACCATAGAGCGCCGGGACCTTCTGCACGCCTTGCATGAGACTGAACTTCGTGATGGTCCGAACCACCGGATGCAGCCACTTGGTGTAGTCTGCAACCTCCGCGACCGCCCCCAGCCGCTCCACCGCTTCCTGAATCGCGCGAGCTGCCTGATTGTGGCCGTCTCCGAACGACGCAGTCACAACAAGTACCTTTGTCACTTCGCCGCCCCCCTGCCGCCGCCAGTTGAAAGCTGCAAGCCGTTGGACCGCAGCAATTCACACTATAGATCATTTCCAGCAAATTCACCACTCGGGTGGTGCCTGTACCGGCGTGATCGAAAACGGATGGATATTGTCATCTTTCCCATCCCCGGTCGAGTCGTATGTGCAGCAAGCTCTTCCCATGAAAGACGGCCGCCTCAGACCAGGCAGCCGCACCATCACGAACCCATCTCGCTTGTTTCACGGAGCGTGGGGATCCAACATCGGTTAGTCGCGAACGGTACGACGCGAGAATGCTGCGCGAACCACCAAATGGATGATGAGAATCAGGACCAGCAATACAAACGCCGCCGCGTACGCCAGTGCCTGTGCCGACGGATAGGGCTGATTGATGTAATCCCAAACCACGTACGTCAGGTACGGCACTTCCTGGTGCGTCAATTGCAGCGTCGGGTTCGCAGTGGACCACCCGGCTGTATACAGGAGCGGCGCCGTTTCGCCCATGCTGATGCCGATGGCCAGCAGCACGCCGGTGGCGATGCTTCCAGCCGCCGGCCGCCACAACACTTTTGTGATGGCCTGAAACTTGGTCATTCCCAGCGCCCAAGCCGCTTCCCGGTGCGCTGTCGGCACCTGTTCAAGACTCGACTGCGTCGTACGCAAAATGTACGGCAGCATGATGATCGTCAGCGCGATGCCGCCGGCCAGCGCGGAGAATTGCCATCCCCACCGAAGTACCATGAGCAGATAGCCAAAGTATCCAATGACGATGGAGGGTACCCCGGACAGGACCTCCGCAATGAATTGTATGCCGGACGCAATGCGAGAATGCGCAAACTCCGTAATGAACACGCCGCCCAAGATGCCAAGAGGCGCGGCGATAATCGTGGAAATGAGCACGAGCAGGAATGTGCCGAGAATCGCGTTTTCCAAACCGCCGCCCGTACCGGTGGTCACCGTCCAGAGCATGCTCCACCGGAATGAGGTCACGCCCTTCCAAACAATGGTGGCCAACACCTCAATCAACCCGAACAGAACGAGCGCCGTACAAAGCCAGCCAAAGCCCCAGCCGATGTACCCGCCGACACGGCGTCTCCGCCTTCGCACGTGTTTCACGCGTTCGCCCCCCTTACCCGACCGCGCCGCCGGCTGGCCCGATTCACCAGCAAGCGGGCAAGCCAGTTGGTCAGCACCGTGATAATCAACAGCACCAACGCCAGTTCAGCCAGCGCATGCACCGCCATGTGCGTCATGTCAGTCAGTGCACTATCGAGCTGCGCGGCAATCGCGGAAGCCATCGTGGAAATGGGACTGTAGATGTTGTGCGGCAAGTAGTTGGACGCATTGCCGCTGACCATCAGCACGGCCATCGTCTCACCCATGGCGCGGCCCCAGCCAAGCGCCACCGCACCGACCAATCCGTCGCGAATCAAGGGCAGACAGACAATGCGAACGACTTCAAAGCTTGTCATGCCCAGCCCAATGCCTGCCTCCCGGTACAACACTGGCACGCGGCTCATCAAATCCCGCGTTGTGGCCGTAATGATTGGAATAATCATGAGTGCAAGGGTGATCCCGCTGGTCAACAAGCCCATGCCCGTGTACACCGGCCCCTTGAAAATCGGAATGACGACGCCAATGTGCGTCAGCAGCGGTCCGAACTGCTTCCCAACCCAGGGCGCCAGGACCGTGATGCCCCACAAGCCAATCACGACACTCGGCAGCCCTGCGAGCAGTTCCACCAGAATCGACAGCAAAGAGCCCAGCCACCCTCGGACCTGGTAGGCAAGAATCATCGCCGTAAAAATCGAGACCGGCACCGCGATGATGAGTGCAATCACCGAGGAAGCCAACGTTCCAACAATGAACGGCAGCGCACCAAACGTCGCGCCCTGCATAAAGGAGACACCGTTCTTGTGCATCGGCATCCCGTACAAGTTACCCAGATTCCATTGAATGTGCGTCAAAAAGCCCCATCCCATATAGCGCATGGAAGGTTCCGCTTGAATGAGAACTGTCATCGTAATGGCTAACAAAAACACGACGGGGCTACTGGCACAAATGCCAGTAGCCACGAGGAATACTTTGTCAGCCAGCTTGGACCTGTTCGATACCCTTCGCAAGCCACTTTCCACTCCCGTCGTCAAACCGAATCCCGATGCCGCACCAAGCGGCATGACCCAACTCAGCTTCCAATTTTGTCGATCTGCGCCTGACTGAGCGTCTCAATCTTCGAGGGCAGCGGCAGGAAGTGAACGGGCGACAGGTACTTCGAAGTGTTCCCTCCGGTCGGGCTGATCGCCCAGTCCAGGAATTTCTTCAGCGCCGCAGCCGTGTTCGCATCGGGTTGCTGTGTGTTCACGATGGCATACTCAAAATTGATAATCGGATACGAATTGGCACCCGGGCCATCAATGAGCGAGATGGATTCGTTCGCCGGAGTCTTGTCCACTTGCGCGTTGGCCGCAGCCTGAATGTTCGCCGTCGTCGGCAAGACAAAATTGCCAGCCTTGTTTTGCAGCGCCGCGTATCCAAGCCCCTTCTGGGTTGCCTGGTCGAGCCAGCTGATGCCCACGTAACCAATGCTGTACTTATTCTGAGCCAGCGCAGCCACGACCCCGTCGTTGCCGTTCGCACCAACGCTGCCAGCCACGGAAGGCCAAGACGGAGCGGTGTTTTCACCGACCTTGCTCTTCCAAGTTGCATTCGTATCGCTCAGGAACGACGTGAACAAGAACGAGTCGCCGCTGGAATCAGAACGATACACCGGGATGATCTTCTGATGCGGCAGCGAAACGCCGCTGTTCAAACTTTGAATGGCTGGATCGTCCCAGTAACTGATTTGTCCGAGGTAAATCTTGGCCAACACGTCGCCCGTCAGTTTCAGGTGACCCGTGACGCCAGGTAAATTATACATGATTTGCTGTGCAGAAATCGCGAGCGGGATGTTTTCCATGTTTTGACCCGCTGAAGGGGGCAGATACGCATCGGACGCGCCGATTTGTGCATTGCCCGAAGTTGCGTCAGAGATGCCCTTTCCGCTGCCGCCAGCCGCTGCGTTGATGGTCACGCTTGGTTCCACCTTTTTGTAGGCGGCCACCCATTCCTGCGCAAACAAAGGATATAACAGCGAAGAACCAACTTCGTTCAATGTGACTTTCGCGGCGGCGCCGCCAGTCGTTGCGTTGCTGGTGCCGTTTCCGGCCGTGTTGTTCGTAGATGCATTGCCGCAACCCACAACTGTTGCGAGCACTGCAACTGCTGCTGCGCCTGTTGCCCATTTCGCGATACTGCGGTTCATTGACAACTCCCCCTTGATTTCGACACCGTGTTACGAGTATCGTGTCCTACCACGGAAACATTATCAGTCGGTTGTAAAGCCTATATTGATGGCGTGTAAAGACTTTGTAAAAATAGCATCATACTCATTTTCCTGCATAGCTTGTCTGATGCACATCACACTTTGAAACGAGAGGCAGACGCCTGTGACTGTGTCGATTCCAATCGAAATTATCCGCTCCCCGCGGCGGCGCAAGACCGTGACACTGGAATTTGTGGACGGACACCTCCGCGTTCGCGTGCCGGTGCACACGACAGACGCAACCATCCAGCGGATTCTGAAGCAGCACCAACGACAGATTGAGCAGTGGCAGGCGCGCGACCGCGAACGGCAGGCACAACCGCCTTGGTACCAGCGTCCGTTCCCTGTGTTCGGGATTGACCGAAAACTTTGCTTCGAACCGGGCCGGTCCTGGTCTGTGGCGCTTCAAGGAGATTGTATGACCATCACGGGGCCGGGCCAAAGTCTTGCCGATCCCGCCGCTCGTCACGCACTCGTGTCGTGGCTGCGCCAACTGGCCCAGGACGACCTCACGACGCGCGTTGCCGCGTGGGCCAACCGTATCCAGGTCACCTACCACGCTGTGCGAATCCGTGATCAAAAATCCCGCTGGGGCAGCTGCAGCAGCAAGGGCAGCCTGAACTTCAACTGGCGGCTGGTCATGGCACCCCCATTCGTCATCGACTCCGTCGTCGTCCATGAATTGTGCCACAGGCTCGAGATGAACCATTCGCGCGCCTTCTGGCAGCACGTGTACCGCTTCTTCCCGGAGACGCAAAATGCGCGCGAGTGGTTGAAAAAACATGGCCAAAACTTGTATTTTTAATAAGAGAGTGTGCGAACGTTGTGTCAATTCACCGACACCTGAACACAACCCGCGCGCATCCCGTTGGACTTGGACTGTTTTTCACCCGCGAGACACCGCTATACTGAAGACATCCTGTGGTTCGGCACCCTCTACGGAAATGGAGGATCGGTCATGAAGTTATCACCCGTGGGCATTATGGTCGTCACGCTCGGAGCACTGGTCGGCATTATTGTCTGGGTTGTCGCGTACATCGGTTTGCCGAACGATATCACCCACCGGAACCTGGCCAAAAATCCGGCGATTCAGACATCTGTGAATCAAACCGCCAGTGGAAACGCGACCCCGACATCCGCAAGCGGCACATCTGGAACGGCGATCCCGACGCAAATCGTAGAGATTCCGCAAAAACCTGCTTCGCAAATTCATTTGGTGGACACGTCAGACCCTGGCTACCAGATTTTCGAGCAAACCTGCGCAGCCTGCCACGGGTCCTCCGCAGAGGGTAAAGTCGGACCGCCCATTTACGCCATCGGCCACTATTGGAGCGAGTCGCAGATTTTAGGTTTTGTTCAGAAGGGCATGGGCGGTATGCCGCCAAACGGCGGTCTGTCCGACCCGAACCAGGTGAAAGAAGTCGTCGCCTGGCTCTCGAAGCAGAAGGGCTGACGTTCGCAAGTCGCCCGCGCGTCATGTGCAGGCGATACACGACGTGATGCACGCGATGCGAGACTTGACTCAATCGAACGAGGCTGTGCCGCACCCGCTCCGGGCATTTGGCACAGCCTCTTACATCTCCACCGCTCGTATCTCCACCCCGCTGCAATCAGCGTGAAATCATCCCTCAGCACGTTCCCGCCAGTTACGTCGCGCTCATGGCTTCCTTGACGATGGCCGTGACCGCCTGCTGAGAGACAATTTGCCCCGTGTGCACCGCAACCACGATGCCCTTGGGGCTGATGACGTAAGTCGTTGGAACCGCTGTGATTCCGTATGTATCGTAAAAAGTGCCCTTTGCATCCGACAGGACCGTGTATGGAACATGGTACTTGGCCACGAACGCCTTGGCTTTATCGGCCGAGTCGAGGGAAGTGAGATTGACCCCGACGAACTGCACCTGCTGCCCGTACTGCTGTGCAGCGTGCACGAGGTCAGGGGTCTCCGCGTTGCACGGCTGGCACCAGGAGGCCCACACATTGAGGATGATGGGTTTGCTGCCGAGCAGTTGCGACAGCGAGACAGACTGCCCGGTCTGCAGGTTGGTGAGCGTAAAGGCAGGGGCAGGATGACCGGGGACAGCGATGGCACTCGGCGCACTCGCTGTGGCCGCGTTGGTACCGGCGTCCGCGCTGCGATTGGCCTCCCCTGCACTGTTTGATGCACCGCCTTGTGACACACCGCACCCTGCCGTCAGAAGGACCGCCGCAAGTGCGGCCGCAAGCCATCGTCCCTGCCTCATCAAACCTCCACCTCCTGGAAAAATTGACGCACCTGCTCGATGTACGCCTCCGGTTGTTCCAGGTGCACCGTGTGCCCAGCCCCATCCACCGTGATGTGCAGGGCAGACGGGATGTTTGCAGCCATGTCCCGTGCAATCGCGCAAAACTTGGTGTCGAGCGCCCCCGTCAGCAGCAGCACCGGGGCAGAAATGGCGTCCAGGCGTCCCCACCAGGAGGGCTGCGCCCCGGTGCCAATCCCCCGCAGGCTGTTGGCCAAACCGCGCGGCCGCTGCGACAAGCGAATGGCCCGCTGCCGCGCCCGTACCGCTTCAGGTAGGCTGGCTTGGGTGGCGAACAGGGGCGTTTGTTCCCAACGGTCGACAAACGCCTCGATGCCCGCCGATTCGATGTACGCAGCCAGCGCCTCATCCCGCGCCACCCGGTCCGCCCGTTCGGCATCCGTCCGCAAGCCAGGCGAAGCGCTTTCCAGGAACAAACGCGTCACATGGACGGGTGCCATCATGGTGAGCGAGAGGGCGATGCGCCCCCCCATCGAATACCCCACGACGCCAAACCGGTCGTGACCCAGCCCCTGCATCAGGGTCACCAAATCACCAACCGTCTCGGACGTGCTGTAGCGTGCCGCGTCCGCTGGCGCATCCGTTTGCCCATGTCCCAGCAAGTCTACCGCAACCATCCGAAACGCGCCAGACAACGCCTGCATCAGCGGTTCCCAGGTACGGCTGCTCCCGGTAAACCCGTGCAGCAAGAGCAACGCAGGACCGGTGCCCGCCGTCCGGACAAAGTACCGGCAGCCGTTTACCAACACCGACTGTTCGTTCATGACAACGCCTCCCGCACCGCCGCCTGCACCCCTTGGACCACCGCTCGGTTCACCGCGACGTTGCGTTCGATCTCGGTTTTGACCTCCACCACCTGCAGCCCCGGCGCATCGAGCGCTTCCGACAGCGCCGACCGGACGGCTTCCAGGGACTGCGGACAACGATAGACACCGCCGTACATCCGTACAATCGGTTCGAATTCCAGGCCGTGTTCCGTGCGGAAGTGGGCAAACGTATCCGGGTAAGCGGCTTGCGGCAAAAACGAGAAAATCCCGCCGCCGCCGTTGTTGACCAGGACAACCACGACATCCAGTCCGTTGCGCACCGCTGCGAGCAGTCCGTTTTGGTCATGATAAAACGAGACGTCGCCAATCACCAGCACGGTGCGCCTGCCGCTTCCCGCGGATGCGCCGACCGCGCTCGACACCACGCCGTCAATGCCGCTCACCCCGCGGTTCGCAAGCACACGGACACCGACCGGCAGCGCAGGCAGGAAACTTTCCGCGTCCCGCACAGGCATGCTGTTGCCCAAAAACAGTTGGTGCTGTTCCGTCAACAGGGGTGCCAGCTCGGAGAACAACTGGCCTTCAAACGCCAGCCCCGTGGATGGTTCGCCAGCAGCACCAGCACCGGCCAGCACTTGCTGGGATACACGCTCAAACGCCTGCCGCGCACGACGGCTGATGTCCTGCCACTGACGGAGCCACGTCAGGTCTCCTGCAGGCGCCGCCACTTCCGCCAGCCGCCGGCACGTCCAGGCCACATCCCCCAGCACCACATCGGTCGCAGAGAAGGCCGGATCACGCCAGTTCGGGTCATCATCGACCACAATCTGCCGCGCCGACCGGGCCCGCTCCAGAAACTGCAGCAGCCCCTTGGACGTTGGCGCCGCACCGACGCGCAGCACCCAGTCGGGGGTCATTGCTTCCGCCACCGTTCTGTCGCGAATCCAGACATCGTACAAGTCCACAATACACAGTTCATCCTCCGCTGGCACCGCCCTGCGAGCCTGCGACAGCACATCTGCCACCACCGGGACACGCAGGCGTCTCGCAAGCTGGAGCACCGCCTCCGCCACCTTCGGGTCGCCCTGCGGCCCACAGACCATCAGCCCCCGGCTGGACGAAGCGAACACACGCGCGAGGTCGTCCAGCACCCCATCGTGCGGCGTGAGCTTGGCACCGGCAACCGACTGAACGACGCGATGGCGCCCGCCCGCCTGGTACGGCGGCGGAATCAACGGCTCCCGCAGCGGCCAGTTGAGGTGCACCGGCCCCTGCGGCGCTGTGGTCGCCAGCTGGACCAGGCGCCAAGCCGTCGCCTCCGCATGCTGGTGCAAGGCGGGTGTATCAAGCGGAACCGGCATGTTGACCGACCACTTCACCAGGTGTCCGTAGACATCCAGCTGCTGCGTGGTCTGGTTCGCGCCGACGTGGTGCAGCTCCGGCGGACGGTCCGCCGTCAGGACAATCAGCGGCAGCCGCGCCGCACTCGCTTCCATCACGGCCGGATGGTAATTCGCAGTCGCCGATCCCGACGTGCACACCAATGCCGCCGGCCGCCCGACGCGGGCCAGACCAACCGCGAAAAATCCGGCAGACCGCTCATCCAGCAAGGTCCACACACGAAACGCCCCGGTGCGCACAAACGCCAGGGTGAGCGGGGTCGATCGCGATCCTGGCGAGATGCAAACATCCGCCACGCCGGCTCTCCTCAGCGCCTCGACGAATGTATAAACGACTGTCAGATCGGCATTTTCTGCCATCCTGTGCCCCTCCATCAGGACCGAACCGCACGGTTCGGACACATGCTATGCGTGCTCTTCAAAAATCGCATTCCGGACGGCCTGCAGCTTCAGTTCCGTCTCCCGCAGTTCTGCCGCAGGCTGAGAATCCCCCATGATGCCTGCGCCCGCGTACAGATGCACGGCGTCACCCTTGAACAAGGCGGACCGCAGCGCCACCGCAAACTCGCCGTCTCCCGACGCCGTGAGCCAGCCAATCGGGCCCGCATACCAGCCGCGATCCATCGACTCTCTCGCCGCAATCACCTGCAGCGCGACGTCGCGCGGCACGCCCGCCACCGCAGGGGTTGGATGCAGCCGGGCTGCCAGGTCCAACGCGGTCACGCCAGGCCGCACCCGCCCGCGGACTTCGGTCCACAGGTGCTGGACATTCTGCAGTTTCTTCAGGGACGGTTCTGCGGGTACGTTCACCTCCGCCAGAACGCTGGCGAGCGTTTCCGTGACGGACCGGACCACGACTTGGTGTTCCGCGCGGTCCTTGCGGCTGTTGAACAACTGCGCAAACAGCGCTTCGCTTTCTGCGTCATCCGCACCCGTGGCCACCGTGCCTGCGAGGCAATCCACCGTCACTTGACCCGCCTCCACCCGCACGAGCCGCTCCGGACTGGCCCCCACAAACCAAGCGCCGGGGCCGTGAAAGGCGTACACAAACGTATTCGGGTAGCGATTCGTCAACGCCTGCAGCACCTTGTCCAACGTCAGTCCAGGCGGCCGGACGGTGGTCGCACGCCGCGCCAGGACCGCCTTCGTATACTGGCCTTGCGCGATTTCTTCGGCGGTTTTCGCCACGGCGTCCATGTAGTGCTTGTCACCATCGTACTGCTTTGCACCCTCGGGATGTCCCCTGTCGATCGCGCCGCCGCTCACGGAGCCCGCCGATGCCTCACGCGCATCAAGCGCCTCACGCGCCGAGACTGCCGGGTCACTCCCGCCCTTGGGCACGCCCGCTGCCGCCCCCTGCAACACCAGCGTGGTCAACTCCGCCCGCAGCGTCTCGCGCAGCTCCGTCCAATTGGCGGCCGGATCGACCTGGAAGCAGCTGGTCAGCGTTCCCTCGCCGTCTGCCCGGCGCTCGAAAGTCCAGCGCGGCAGCAGCACCTGTGCATCCGGCCACGCTTCCCAGGGATGCGCCCGGTTGGCGGCCGCAAAAGCCGCGCCCAGAAACCACCTGGGGGATACCGCAGGCTGGTCGAACGTCAACAGGGGCGTCCCGAGGACAACCGCTCGACACGCTTCAAACCGTTCGGGACCCATCACCTGCTTGACAACCGCTGCGCCGACCGACAATACCCGGGTATCGTCCACATCGCGCCAATAGACCACCGCTTCATCCGTCGATGGGGCCGAGGCCGCCAGGCGCTTCTCCAGCGCCCGAAGCAGCTGATACATCCAAGTCTCTTCCACCGCCGCAGTGACCCGCAGGACGGCGACACCCGCTTCGCGGGGTGCCAACTGGGCTTGCAGAGCGAAGCGCTCGAAGGCCGCATCGAAAGCGTCCACCATGTGCAGCGGGTTCGTTCCTTGTGTTCGAATCATCACTTGTTCAGCCATTCTCTCACAGCCTTGCGCAGCAATTTTCCGGATGCATTTCGCGGGAGGGTGTCCACCCAGTGAAAGGCAACCGGTACTTTGTATCCTGCGAGACGTTCGCGGCAGTAGGTGCGAAGCGCCTCGTCCGGCACCCGGTCAGAGTCGGCCGCTGCGACCAGAAAGGCGACAGGCACTTGCCCCCAGCGCTCATCCGGCTGTCCCACCACACACGCCTCGACGATTGCGTCGTGCGACATCAAGACGGATTCCACCTCTGCCGGATACACATTTTCGGCGCCTGAAATGATGAGGTCACTGCGCCGATCCAGCACGTATAAGTAGCCTTCCTCGTCCATCCTGCCGATGTCACCCGTGTGGAACCATCCATCCTCAAATGCAGCCGCAGTCGCATCCGGCCGGTTGAAGTACCCGGGCGTGACTGTCGGCCCGCGCACCACAATTTCTCCTTCTTCACCGGGCTTCGCACGTCGGCCCTCCACACGGATTTCCACTTCCGTCGGCAATAAGGGCCGGCCGGAGGACCCTAGTTTGCGCAGTGCATCCGCCGGCGCCAGGGTTGCCACCTGTGAATTGGCTTCCGTCAACCCGTAGCTCTGCAAAGCGGGTACGCCCAGTGCCAGGCAGCGCTCCAACAGCGGCCGGGGTGCCGCACTGCCGCCGAGCAGCGCGCACCGAAAGCGCGGCGGATAGGGCGCATCTCGCTCCGCCAGCATGCGTTGGAGCATGGCTGGTGCCAAAGACACCAGGTCGATGTCCCCCCGGTCGATGGCCTCGTTCACCAAAGCCGGATCGAACTGGTCGTGCAGCACCGCCGTCGTACCGTAAATCAGCGACCGCATGAGGACGGCCAACCCACCGACGTGAAACAGCGGCATCGGCGACAGCCACCGGTCGCCCGCATGCAGACCGAGCTGCAGCGCCGATGCCAGTGCGCCCCACCAGTGGTTCCCATACGTAATTAGGGTGCCCTTCGGATGTCCTGTCGTTCCGGAGGTGTAGATAATCGCGTGTGTCTCGTCCAACCGCACGTATTGCCGTGCCACTCGCTCGGACGGTTCCGGGCGCTCGTCCAAAGGGTGCAAAGCCACGCGCCACGCCAGTTCATTCGCAGCGTCCCGAATGGCCAGCGCTTGGTCCGCCGCGGGACCATCGTGCAGCAGCACCCGCACCCCGGCGTCCTGCAGCTGCCAGGCCACCTCCGGCGGGGCCAGCCGCCGGTTGATGGGCACCAGCACAGCACCGAGCTGCATCAGTCCGTGCATTGCGACGGCGTACAAATGCCCCTGGCGGACGAGAACCGCAACCCGCTCTCCCCGGTCGACGCCCAGTTCAGACAGCCACCCGGCCGTACGGGTGGCTTGTTCCCACAATTGCCCATACGTCAAGCGGACTGGGCCGTTTTCGATCGCGACGGTCTTCTCGTTTCCCTCAGCCCGCCTTGACAACCAGTCTGGCAACTGCTGCGTCATGCTCATTCACTCCAACTCCAAACGTCACGTAGCCTGATTCGCAAGAACGAGCGAAAAGGGCCACAGACAGCCTGTGACCCTCCGGTTCGTCCGCAGTTTGTCAAGGAAGGCGGCGGAACTTGGAAAAGTCCGGTTTCCGCTTTTCCAGAAATGCGTTTTTCCCTTCGTGCGCTTCTTCCGTCATGTAGTACAACATGGTGGCGTCGCCAGCCAGTTGCTGCAGCCCAGCCAGCCCGTCGGTGTCGGCGATAAAGGCCGCTTTCAGGAACCGAATCGCGATGGGGCTCTTCTCCAAAATTTCCTTGGCCCACTGAATGGCTTCGTCATGCAGCCGTTCCAGCGGCACCACGGCGTTCACCAGCCCCATCTCCAGGGCCTGCTGCGCGTTGTACTGCCGGCACAGGTACCAAATTTCACGCGCCTTCTTGTGACCCACAATGCGTGCGAGCAAGGTGGACCCATACCCGGCGTCGAAGCTCCCGACCTTCGGGCCTGTCTGGCCGAAAATCGCGTTGTCCGCCGCGATGGTCAAGTCGCAGCACACGTGCAATACGTGGCCCCCGCCGATGGCGTAGCCGGCGACAACCGCGATGACCGGCTTCGGCAGCGCCCGAATCTGCTTCTGCACGTCGAGAATGTTCAACCGCGGCACTTGGTCGTCGTTGCCGACGTACCCGCCGATGCCGCGCACGCGCTGGTCGCCGCCCGAACAGAAGGCTTTGTCGCCAGCGCCGGTGAACAAGACCACGCCAGTCGTCTCGTCGTCCCGAACATGATTGAATGCATCGATGAGTTCCTTGACCGTCTCAGGCCGAAATGCGTTGCGTACTTCCGGACGGTTGATCGTAATTTTCGCAATGCCTTCCGCACGCTCGTATAAAATGTCCTGATATTCTTTAACAGTCTCCCATTGCAGGGTCATATGGACTCGCCTCCGGTTTCCTCATTCCACCAGCCTCTGCCCGCTGGGCAGCCGGCCAGTGTCTCTGAACCCATTTAGTATAGCAAAACTTGGCCCGCGTCCAAAAGCGCAGGTCGGTGGCTCTGTGCTGGCTCATCTGCTATGATGTGAGGTGGTTCAAATTCTATCGAGAGGTGGCCCGTCCATGACATGGCGTCAACGATTTGACATCGGATGGCGGTTGTTTCGCCCATTCACCCTCACCGCCTCGCTGGTGCCGGTGTTTGTCGGCAGCGGTCTTGCGTGGGCAATGGGATACGCCCGCATCGGTCTATTTATCGCATTTTTGATTGCTTCTGTACTCATCCAATCTGCAACCAATATGTTTAATGAGTACTTTGACTATAAACGCGGCCTCGACACGGAAGACATGGTCGGGATTTCCGGAACCATTGTGCGCGACGGCGTCGCCCCGAAAACCGTGCTTCGGCTGGGCTGGTTGTGCATCGCCATCGCGGTGCTGCTCGGAGTGTACATTTGTGCAAGCACAACCTGGATCATCGCGCTGGTTGGCATCGCCTGCATGGCTGTCGCCTACCTGTACTCCGGAGGCCCTTACCCGCTCGCCTACACCCCGTTCGGTGAACTGGCGGCTGCCACGGCGATGGGGCCGACGATTGTGCTGCTGGCGTTCTACCTGGAAACGGGGTTCATCGACGGAAAGGCCGCGCTGGTGTCGATTCCCATCGGCCTGCTCATTGGCTCCATCCTGCTCGGCAACAACATTCGCGATATGGATCAAGACAAGGTCGGCGGCCGGCGCACCATCGCGATCCTCATCGGACGCCATCGCGGCCGAATCCTCTTGGCCACCGTGTTTGCCGTGAGTTACTTGATGGTCATCGCGCTGGTGCTCTGGAAGGACATTACGCCCTGGGCGCTGTTGGTTATCCTGGCCGCCCCGTCGGCCATCTTTCCGACGCGTCAGTTTTTCCGGTTTACGGAACCCGCCAAGCTGCACAGCGCCGTCAAAGGCACATCCGGTCACTTGCTTCGCTTCGGCGGGTTGATGTTCGTGGCATTTCTCGTGTCTGTGTGGGTGCGGTAGCCACGCCGCACCCAGGGCTTTATCACGAGGTGCCGGACGCCGATTGCGCAAGCGCGGCTAAACTTGCGTTCGCGGCACTGATGTACCCGGTAAAGGCTTGTCCTTCATTCGTGTATGTCGTGCCATTGTTGTTGTTCTGATTGACCAGTTGAACGGTGATGAAGCCCTTGGCGTCCGCACTCGGACTCGGCGCCACCACAAAGTCCCCGGTATGCAACGTCATCACGGGTGTGCCGGACGCAGACTCCGAGCTGTAGACGGGAATGCTGTAACCCGACTTCGCCATCGCTCGGTACACGTTTGTGAACTGCACGTAGCTCGAATCCACCCACCCTGAAATACTGCCCGCTGTGATGTGGTACCATTCTGTGACCAAACCACCATCCATTCCCTGTTCCATCTCATCAATCGTGACCGTTGACCCAACCGGCAACGACGGCACCGATGCAGATGCGCTGTTGGGGAACAAGCTGTTCCACACGTCTTGCGTGCAGATCCCGGTCACAGACAGCTGGTGCGATGCCTGGTAGGCCGAGACTGCCGCTGCTGTCAACGGACCATAGCTGCCGTCCACCGTCAGGTTGGCCCCGTTTTGATTGAGTGCCTCCTGCAGCTCCCTTACGGCGACACCGGACGAGCCGTTTGCAAGCGTCCCGGGAAACGCGGCTTCGCTGCTCACCCCGGGGAGCGGGTACACCGGCAGGTTCTTGGACGGATTGGCAAGCACCGTGCCCGTCGCTCCATTCATCTGATAGACCGGTTCGACGGTAACTGCTGGCGTCGGCGCGTTGTTGCTTGGCGCGTACTGCGTGTAACCCGAAATCGACCCGTTGGTCTGACTCATGAACTCGTTCATCAGGGTTGCAATGGAGGTGGACCACGTATGGCTCGTCGCGTAATGCTCATTCATGCCATCCAAGGTGGGCGTTTGATAAAAATTGCTGCTGCCCGGGTTCAGGTAGTTGTTGCGGACTTCCCAGGCCTGAAAAATGATGGCGTATTCGTTGGAAGGGAACATGCCCGCGTCAGGACCCGGATTGGAATCAAACGCGCCGTACCCAAACAGATTGTTTTTCTGCTCCGCGATAAGGCTTTTCCCCCAACCGGTCTCCTCAATCGCATGCGCCAACAAATACGTCGCGTTGACACCATACGTATTTTGCGCCTCGATGATGGCTTGCCCCAACCCTTGCAGTGGTGAATTGTTCTCCGCATAAAACCCATCAATTTGCGCGGCCGTGACACTCGCAGGGGCTGCAAATCGCAAATCCACCGTCCGGAACGGGTTCTCGAACGTCCCTTCATTCTTCCCTACATACTTCCCATTTTGGGAGAGCAGGAAGAATTGATTCATGTACGGCGAATTCGAAGAATCCGTCACCAAAAACACGTCCCCAGACTGCGCCCACGCGGGCGTGAAGGTGCCCAGCCAGCCGTAGGCGGTGCTGGTCCAATCGCCGCTGCTGTTCACAGTATAGGTGTTCGAAGGCATTTTCACGACCGTGCCCTTCACCGCATCGACCACGTAGCCGTTGGACTGCTGCGCGACGGCCGCCGCCGCAGCCGACTGCGTCGTGTAGTCTCCCTGCAGCTGGCCCGGACCGGAAAAGGCTTCAAAGTCCGGGACGGTGTAGACCTTCTTGCCGGACGGGTCCTCCACGTAGGCACCGGCATCACTGGCAACGGCGCTCTCCGCGGCCGCCGCCGTCGCATAGGTGCTCAGCGGTTTGCCTGCCTTGGAAAAAGTCGTGTACCCGGATGCGACGGTGCTCATCGTCCAGGTCGCTCCGTCCCAAGTCGACTGGATGCCCGCACGCTTTAACGCCTGCTGCAGGTTGTAGATGGGCACGTAGTCAACCGTCGCCCCTGCCTGGTTCGGATCCACATTCGTTTCCGGGGTGGCGCGCATCACCGTGGTCCCGTTAAACGTGATGGACACCGTTCCCGCCGGAACACTCAAATCACTCAAATCCAACGAGAACGAAGACGGAAACGTCCACTGCCACACACTGCCCGACCACTTGGTCTGCACACCCAGCTGGCTCAAGACATTCGACAAGCTGTCCACCGGCATGTAGGTGGTGCCGCCCTGGGCAAAGGCCTGAACCGTCGCGATGGATTTGCCATTAAACACAACCGATTTTGCAGCCAAGGGGGGGTATGCAGGCGTCGTTTCTCCCCCGGAGTTACCTCCCCCGGAACTGCCACTCCCGGAACTGCCTCCAGAGGAACTCGTCCCACCGCCCGATTGGGCCGTGCCGGAAGCCGCCATGAGCGAACTCGGTACATCGAGGGTCCACGCCGCTCCATTCCAATCCGACACGACCCCCACGCGGTTGAGCACCAACCCCACGTCGTAAATGGGCAAGTAGTCTGTCTCCGCCTTCGGATTGCTCGGGTCGGTGTTGGACAGCGCGTTCACGCGCATCACGGTCGTTCCGTTCAGCGCAATGCCGGACGACCCACTTGGCAGGTGGATGTTGTTCAGGTCGACCGTCACCGACGCCGGGACCGTCAGGTTCCATTGCTGATGGGTCCACGTGCTCTGAATGTTCAGGTGGTTCAACATTTGAATCATCGAGGATACGGGCATGTACGTCGTTCCACCATGCACAAAGGAATCCATCGTCATCAGGGACGCACCATTCACGATGATTGGTTTCGCGGTCAGTCCGGGCACGGACGACTTGGTGCCCGTCGCACCAACGGACGATCCCGGCGATGAACCAGAGGACGCCCGGGATGATAATGAGCCAAGCAGGGCAGCCCACGTCATCGGCCCGACGATCCCGTCCGCTGTCAGATGGTTCGAGCGCTGGAAGGACACAACGGCAGCTTTCGTCTGACTGCCAAAGTAACCGGTCACGGAGGTATCAAAATACCCCAAGGACCGTAAATCACCTTGCAGTGTTTTGACTGCACTGTTCTGACTGCCAAGTTGCACGGTCGGCTCAGCGGCGGCATAGACAGGCAGGGGCAGCGTCATGGTGCCTGCGCCGAGCGTCACAGCGCAGACCGCAATCCAAATTGGGCGTTTCAAGGTACAACCTCCCTCAATGATCTTTTGTTATCTCTCGTTTTCTCGCTCATTCGTAGCATTTTGCATTTGACTCAGCGGGCGAATGATGTCAGACTCCCCGTAGTGGGAATCTTCGGGACATGGTTTGTGCGTCCCCTATAGGGGATAACTCCCCGTTTTCAAAAATTTGGTCGCACCGTGGATCTCCACAAACACCTTCGCGGCGTACCCTCCCATGTCTCACAGGGTCCTGACTTCGGCCCTTTGCATTCCATCGTTCAGCCTGTCGAAGGGTGGAGGCCAGTTAAGCTCCTATGCAGGGTCATGGCCCGAATGGAATGTATCGTACCGGCTTCTCCGTGCTTCGTTTGTCTATTGCAGCCCTTGCGTACGGTTGAGCGAGTTTCGATTCCTTGTTACGCAGCAAACAGCTGAGCCGAGCGAACGGGTCCCATTGCCTTTTCAGGGTCGTATGGGACTTGCTTACGCCCGAGAGTGAACAAGATGCGAATCAGCTTACAACACAGGGCAATCAGCGACGACATGGGCCGCAGCGGGTTATCCACACGCGTGGTGTAATACTGGTGCAGCGCCTGAAACTGTGGATTCTTTGCCACCAGAATCAGCACGCAGCGGTACAGCAACGCGCGTAATCTTGGCCGTCCGCGTTTTGTGATCTTTGTCTGACCTTTGTGTTTGCCGGAACTGTTCTCCTTGAGATTGAACCCGGCAAGTTTTTGAACCTGTCGCCAGTGTTCGTAGGCGGACAGTTCCTCCACTTCGGCCAGGAATCCTGCCACGGTGACGACGCCCACGCCAGGTACACTGAGCATCTGAGCGGCTCCCGAAATTCGGTCCAGCAAACGCTCGATTTGCTCCAGCAGATCGCTTAACTGCTCCTGCAACAAGTCATATTGGTCAAGCAGCATCTTCAACTCCTGGCGTGCCATCTGCAGTCCTTCGGTTAACCCAACCGATTGGGAGGCCATTTCCACAAGGTATGTGGCCCGTTTTTTGCCAACGCCCCGCGAAATGCCATGTTCCCTCCACATGTGGACAATGTCTTCTGCTGCTTTAGCCTGAATGTCCTGTGGGCAAGGGCACTCGTGCAGACACACCAGCGCTGCTTTACCCTCCCAGTCCCGAAATACCTCCGTAAACTCCGGAAAGAACCGGTCGAGCCAGTTGTGGATACGGCCCTGCACTCGCTTGAGGTCTTCGATTAGACGCTCTCGTTGGTTCATCCCCACGCGCAGCTCAGCGTAGATATCCTTGGGGATGTTGGGTACGGAGTAGCGTCCGTCTTTGACCAACTGCGAGATGACGCGGGCATCCTTGTGGTCATTCTTCGTCGGATTATTGTCGTCCAGCTCTTTGCTCTTTTTCACGTGCAGGGGATTGACCAGAACGACGTCAATCCCGTGTTGGCGAAGAAATTGAGCTAGATTCATCCAATAGTGTCCGGTGGGCTCGACGCCGAACACCACATTGTCACAGCCGTGATCGGCCATGAGCGTGCGCATCCACGCAAGAAGCTTTTCCATGCCGCGTCTGGTATTGTCAAAGGACAGAGGCCTGCCAAGCTCAATACCGCGCGCATTGCTCGCACGTGCCACATGTATTTTCTTGGCAATGTCTGCACCGACGACCAAGGTTGAATCTGTGATGCGGCGAATCTTACGGTTTTGCGATATACTCATGTTGTCGTACGACCTCCCGATTCGTGTTGCTGTGCCAACTCAACACTATCAGGAGGTTTTCTTTGCCTCAAACCCGGAATTACTTCATTACAGGAATGCTCCTATGTATCGTACGGCTCGTGCGTGAAATGTGCGACACAAGCGACAATGCGGGATGATGGAAGCGACAGACATTTACAAATTTCAACGCGATTCGATGGTACGTTTCCAAATTCGTCAATCCACGTGCAAGTCCTGCCAAGTGAGGATCGAAACTTTTCCTCCATCCAGGCGTTTCCACACCTCGTGTCCAAACACAAAACGAGACTGTCCCAGACCACGCTGCTGAGACAGCCTCCACGAGCTATCGCGCTTGGAGAATGGTGTTCAGAATTCAGGCAGTTCGTCCAGGTTTGCGCCCTCTGCGTACTGACTGGTCCCTGCTGTCGCATCAATCTCCCACGTCCCGTCGGCGTGGACGTCGGTCAATGAATCCACCTCGCCATTCATGGCCATGCGCCGCGCTTCCTGGATGGATACGACTTGCCCGTCGTTGGTGAGCAGGTGCGTGATTTCCCCTCGCCAATTCTTCCGGACACGGACAAACTTCGTTCCCAATGCCATCCCCCTCCAATTACGTGTTTAACTCCGCCAGCGCCTGCTTCACATCGTGTGTCGGTTGGCGGCAAGCGTAGTTTTCACAGAGATAAAGGGTCACCTTGCCATTCACCGGCCGCTGCGCTGCCAGAAAAGGCGCAATTTCGGTCAATGCATCCGCCTGTGCCGACTCATCTCGAAACAGGACGACCGCCTGCGGCAGAAACGCCTCCTGGACGGCCCGGCAAGCCTCGACGGTCGCGGCATCGTGCCGTGATCCGGCAATCACCAGGTCTTGCCCTCGCGAGCGGGCGAACTGCAGCGCCAGCAAATAAAACGTGTGGCCCGCTGGGTAGTGCCCCACATCGCCAGCAAACGAGCGAAACACGTCCGACGCCGCCTGTTCAAATGCCGCATGGCCCGTCATCCGCGCCAGGCGCAGCAAATTGTAGGCAGACACCGAATTGCCGGACGGGATCGCGCCGTCATAAATCTCCTTCGGCCTGGCGATGAGCGCCTCACCCCCGCTTGGCGTAAGGTAAAACCCCCCGCCCGCCTGTTCATCCCGAAAGAGCGCCAATTGCTGCTCCTGGAAGGCCACCGCCTGACGTAAAAAAGACGGCTCAAACGTCGCCTCGTAGAGTTCAATCAAGCCCCAGATGAGAAAGGCGTAGTCGTCGAGATAGCCTGGGTACGCTGCGTGCCCGTCCCGATAGCGGGAGCGCAGCCTGCCGTCCGCATCCGTCAACCGCGTCTGGATGAATTGGAGCGCCCGCCGGGCGGCCTCGACGTAAGCGCGCTCGCCAAACACCCGGCCGACCGTGGCAAAAGCCGCGATCATCAAGCCGTTCCACGACGTCAAAATCTTGTCGTCCTTGTGCGGGTGAACCCGCCGCTCCCGATAGGCGAACAACTTGCGCACCGCGTCTTGCAATTCAGACTGCCACCGTTCAGGCGCGATGGCCGCTTCGTTCAGAAAGGTGTCCAGCGACTCGCCAATCCGGTTGGGAATGCTCTTGCCTTCAAAATTGCCTTCCTGTGTGATGTGAAACCACCGGCACACGCGGTTTCCCACCTCATCGCCAAGGACGTCCCGAACTTCATTGGGCGTCCACACATAAAACTTCCCTTCCACCCCTTCAGAATCCGCATCCTCGGCACAATAAAACCCACCGTCTGGGTGTGTCATGTCCCGCAGCACGTACGTCAGTACCTGCTTGGCGATGTCGGCGAAGGCTGGGTTTCGGGTGACCTGCCACGCCTCCGTATAGACAATCGCGAGCAGCGCGTTGTCATACAGCATTTTTTCAAAGTGCGGCACCAGCCACTGGCGATCGGTCGAGTATCGCGAAAACCCATAGCCAATCTGGTCATAGATGCCGCCCTGCGCCATGCCCAGCAATGTCCGCTCCACGGCACGCAGGGCCTCCTCATGGCCAAAACGAAGCGCATAGCGCAGGAGGAACATCAACTGGTGAGGCGTCGGAAACTTCGGTGCGTCGCCAAATCCACCATACGCTGCATCAAACCGCGCCAGCAGCGCCGACGCGCCATCGTGCAGCAATTGTTCACGCACATCGCCCGGCTGGGACTGCTCGAGAAAGGGCTTCAGCCGACTGACAACGCCCGTGCCGGTTCGTTCAATCTCCGTGCGGTTGGCCGCCCACTCCCGCGCAACGCTGGACAGCAGCCGAAGCAGACCCGGACGCCCAAAGCGGTCCTCCTTCGGAAAGTACGTGCCGGCGAAAAACGGCGCCTGGTCGGCCGTCATCAGAATCGTCAGCGGCCACCCGCCCTCGCCCGTCATCGCCTGGCACACCGTCATGTAAATTTGGTCAATATCCGGACGCTCTTCGCGATCGACCTTAATGGCAACAAAGTGCTGATTGAGGACAGCCGCCACTTCCTCATCTTCAAAAGACTCTCGCTCCATGACATGACACCAGTGACAGGTCCATATATTACTCCATTCCCGTTTATTGCCACTCGAAGCCCCGAAGGGCTACGAGTAGCCCACAGACAAAAAGACCGGCCGGTTGTACCTCCGGGCGATTTTGAACGCCTCGTCGCACCACGGCCACCAGTCGACCGGATTGTGGGCGTGCTGCAACAGGTATGGGGATTTTTCGTGGATAAGGTGGTTAGTGTATGCATGTTCGCCGTTGTTGGGTTTCACGGGTGAATCATCCTCTCTGGATGGTATTACCGCTATTGTATACCAACGCGACAGAAAGTATTGATGTGAGGTACTCGCGTGCCATGATAAGGACGAATACGCTCATTTCAAACAAATTTTCGTATGTTTATTCTATCGGTCTGAAGTACCGTTCTTGCATATTCGCCCCCGAGTGCAAGTAGATTTGCAACTAGATTGACACTAAGATAGCAGGTCTCGCATTGTCGCGAAACCTGATCTTAATGGATTGATTTAGCTGTTTAGTCTTCATGATGCGTTTATACGGTTCCCACTTTTCCGGAATCGGATTGCCGCCGGGAAGGAAGCAATCCGCTCGCGAGGAAAAGGAGCATGGAGATCAAAAAGCAGAGTGCAGCAAACAAGGTGACCGACATGAAGCCGCTCACGTGGGCGTACAGTACGCCAGCTACATAGGCTCCGATTGTTGCCCCGAAGTTCATGGAAGAGTTGGCCAGCGACGAGATTGTGCCCCTCGCTGTCACGGACAGAGTCTGCAATAAGCTCATCATGATCGGGAAAAGCATCCCTCCAAGAAAATAAATGAGGAAAAAGGTAATCCTGACTGCCATCATACTGGGGAGAAAGGACAGACCCGTATACAGAACGACGAGCACGAGGGAACCGATCAGGTAGGAACGCTTAACTCCTATCTTCTGCACCAGGCCGCTGCTGAACAAACTGCTCAGGACATTGCCCAGTCCGAAATACAATACCTCCCTGCCGATCGACGCTATACTGAGACCGAATTTGTCGGCAAGCCAAGTTCCCACAAAAGAAAGTGCCGCGAAATTACCAAGCTGAAGAATAAAATACGAGAGAAACGCCAACTTGGGCCTCGGTCAGCTCAGCAACGCCCGGTAGCGACCGACGATCGACGCAGCTTGATCTTCGGGCAGCGCTGATTTAACCGGGGGCATAGACCAAGCGACAAAAGCGACGATGACCAATGAACAAGCTCCGAGTGTGATGTACGGAATCGGCCAGCCATAAACGGCCAGAAAGCTTCCGATGGGCACACCGATCACTTGAGACACGCCAAGTCCGGCGGTAGCGATCCCCATCGCTCTCAAGATTTGTTTTGGCGGCACGAGCTGCGGAATGGAAGCCCATACTTGCGGTGAAGCGAATGCAGCACCGATCCCGGCCAGGAAGCGGAAAAGCAGCAATAACCAGAAGCTCGTGGCGAATCCGCAGAGCATGGTAAACAAGGCGAAGCCTAGCATGCCCACTATAAGGACTTTTTTGCGGTTCCAGCCGTCCGAGAGTGGTCCCGCAAGCAGCGCGAACACGGCATACCCTAGTGCGTATGCAGAAACTATCCAACCTGAGCTTTCCACCGATACGTCGAATGCCTTGCGAAGAGTAGGCAAGAGGGGTGAAGCGATGAACATATCGGTTCCAATGACAAACATAACACCAAAAAACAGAGCGACGATTCTGTTCATTCCTATCCCCCAGTTGTGTTGTATCGGATTGACACCCTTAGTCTGGACATAGCTCCCGTTTTCTAGCGTTATCTTAGACTTTCACATTTGACTTGGGCATGATACCTGTTTCAACATGTGCCTTGTGGAACTCGGATGGTGATAGAAAATTCAGACTCGAATGCATCCGACGCCCATTGTAATACTCCATGAACTCGACTACCGCTTGGTATGCCTGTGCATAACTCGCAAACTCGTGCCTGGACAGACAGTCATCTTCCAGGATCCTATGGAAAGATTCGATATGTGCGTTCATATTCGGCGTCCTTGGCGGAATTCTTTCGTGCTCCACCTCCAGTTGCTCACATGTCGATTCAAAGACCATGCTGACAAACTGTGGACCGTTGTCGGACCGGATTGTGGGTAACTGCTGAGTTCCGCCAAATAGGCGCCTTTTCCACAGAGCCCGTTTTAACGTATCCACAGCATCTGTCGCTTCACACCGCAGTCCGATGTGATAATCCACAATCTCCCTGTCGAACACGTCGATGTAAGAGAGCACGAAGAAGAACCGGTCCTCACCGTGGACGTATCCATACTTGATATCCACCTCCCAAAGTTGGTTAGGTTCTGTGACTTCACGATTTCTGGCGAGCTTTCGTGGATGCTTCGACTTGATCTTCCGTTGGGGCTTTAGAACCCCGAGTTCCTTACACAGGCGATATACCTTCTTCCTGTTGATAACCAGGTTGTGCTCCCGCCTTAGCCAGTGCGTCAACTTCAGATACCCGTATCCAAAACCATCCCCCTCAATGGCGTTCATAAGCCATTCCTTAACCTGCTCGTCGCTTATCTTTTGCCCATTCTTCGTATAGGTGTATTGGGTCGCAGGACGCCCTCCGGAAGACGTTTTCGGCTTCGGTTCGTGTGTCTGTTGATAATAATAAGTGGACCGAGAGACCCCCACGATGCGCAGCACGATGGTGACTGGATACCCGGCTGTGATCCACTTGTGCGCAATCGCTACTTTATCCGCAAGTGAGGGTTGGCTTTTTTTAACAGGTCACGGAGGATGGAAATTTCAAGGGCCTGTTCGCCCATTGTCTTTTTCATCCGCTCATTTTCTGCAATCAATTGCTGCTGTTCTGCTTGCAGAGCCTGCAGTTCCTCAGCAGTTGCATGTGTAACCTTACCCCTGGTCTTGGGGCTCGACATTGCGCTGCCATTCACCTGCTTAATCCAGCGGCGAACCATATTCGCATTCAGGTCATGCTTCCTGGCCACCAAAGACACGTTTCCCGTTTCAGAGCACTCACGAACGATTTGCTGCTTAAACTGCACTGAAAAATTCCGTCGTTCCATATTTCATCCTCCTGCTGTTCCAGTATGCTATCCAGCAGGGAGTCTGTCCAATCCGATTTCGGGGCTTAAGAGGTATTCCCGCCATCGAAACTCCTACCGCTTCGACCCTGATAGAGACGATGGACGATCAACTGTTGAAGTAATGCCCCTGTTCGAGATTCGAAATTAGTCCGGGGTGCACTGGTCGCCATCCCAAACGTGCCTGGGTCAATGCGCTCGACGTAGGGTTGTCGAGCGACACGAAGGCACCAAGCCATCCAAAGTGTGAGCCTGCCTCTTCGCGGGATATGCTGACCACCGGCAGGTTCAGGTGCTTACCGATGACCCCGGCGATGTCACGGAATGGCACCCCTTCATCTGCGACCCCGTGTAGCCGTGAGGCAGCCGAGGCCTTTTCTAACGCGAGGCAGAAGAGGTGTGCGGCATCGAGTCGGTGCACAGCCGGCCAGCGGTTGGACCCGTCGCCCACATAGGCAGAGACGCCCTTGTCGCGGGCGATATCGATCAGAGTCCCGACAAAACCCTTCTTTCTCTCGCCATGCACGGACGGTGCGAGACGGACGACCGATGACCGCACCCCGAGCTCAGCTAGCGCGATCGTAGCGTTCTCCGATGCCATTCGGGGTATTTGGGACCCATCCTCGGCGAAATCTTCCTCTGTCCCCAGACGCCCTGGAGAGATATAGGTGAGCGCTAATGTGCCTGAGCTGTTCACGAATGGTTTGCCGGAACCCTTAAGCGCCTCCCCAATTGTCTCGACGGCGCGAAAATCTGTTGCTACCGCACCGGCGTAGTCTGAGAAATCATGTCCGAAAGCAAGATGAATGACTCCATCCGCAGCAGTGGCACCGTCTCTTAGACTGTCGAGATCATCCAGGTCACCCCGATGTACGTAAGCACCGGCAGCCGTCAATGCTGCGGCGGCCTTGTCCGAACGGGCAAGCCCGACGACCTGATGCCCTGCATCGAGGAGTTCGCGTACCACCGCAGATCCGATGAAGCCTGTCGCTCCAGTGACAAAAACACGCATAATGATATCCTCCTTAAGCTGTTGAGTTGTTGAGCTCCTTGAACAATTGGAGTCTAAACTATAGAGTTAACTCTAAGGCAAGTCACATAGAGGAGAGATTTACATGAAAATTCAAGAGCTAGCGGCGAAGACAGGATTAACAGTCTACACAATTCGTTTTTATGAAAAGGAAGGCTTGTTGGACAGTCGGCATGTTCGGAGAGAGGAAAATAACTATCGTAACTATTCAGAGGAGGCTATCGAACGTCTGAAGCTGGTAAAGAAGTTTCAGGGCGTGGGTTTTTCGCTAGCCGAACTGAAAGAAATCTTGCAGGAACATGATGCAAATACGCTTACCAATCTACAAGTGATTGAACTGATTCGCCAAAAGATGAGTGAGATCGCACGTAAGAAAGACGAATATGATCAGATTCTTGGAACTCTTAACTGGATGTTAGACTACAGAATTGCATTGATGAATGACCCACAAAAGGCCAATTCTTTGTTCAAGCTTCGACATCCTGATTAAATCGTGCATTGGTTTGACTAAGAAATCAGTCAATCTGATCGTTCTATCACTTTTGCTCTGAAAGGTACTATTGAACTCTCCTGCCCCGCTGGCGACCTTAATGCGCAGGAACAGGAACTGAATATTCATGCAAAAATCGCCACAAGGGGCTTATTCAGTTCTCGCCCCCGTTTGTCCAAGTAGATTCCCTGCTAGACTAGCCTCTACTGGTCCGTAGGTGCCCGGCGAATATGCAATTTTGACTTCAGTTACGGGAAATCAAAACTGCCCCACAAGGGGGCAGTTCGATTCGGATATGTTTCACCTCTTGCATTAACCCTTGGGCCGCACCGAAAGTTTCGGCATTGGAGTATGGGTAACTCCATGCTTTACATTCGGGTTGGTCCAGTTTCCAGACAGGTTTACACCAGCAGAATCCTGAATATTAATTCCGTCTGTTTCGTATCCGACAAGGTTATTCGCAATTGTTGTATTTGTAATTGGAGACCCACCCGCTCCAACGTCGATACCTGTCGGGACTGTCGTTACCCCAAAATCGGGTTTGTTGAACACTACCCAGTTGTGCACAATTGCATTTCCGGTGACGGTTGAGCCGGGTGCGTGTGTGTGGATGTCAATGCCGCCAAGCCCGTTGTCTTCGACATGGTTGTTCATCACCATGTTATTTGAAACAATTCCGCCTGGAACTGGAGTAGCGAGCATAATACCACCTGCACCATTGCCCTCGGACCAGTTGTTCGAGATGGTGTTGTCGTACGTGCCGTGGTGCGCTACGTGTGAGACGATGGTAATGCCACAATCAATGGCGTTGTTGTCTACTGTGTTCCCAGAAATGACATCACCAAAGGACGGCGCCGTTTCGTCGGACAATTGCAGACCACCATCCTTGTTCTTCACGCTCTGGTTGTCCAGTACAAAAGAATCCTGGACACCCACCAGGTGCAACGCCTCGTAATCCACACCCTGCGGAATTTTACCGAGCGCATTGTTCGTGATCACATTATCGCAGATTGTCAGATCGGTTAGAGCGCCCTTTCCGGCCGCGAGCAGTCCTTCTTGTTGAGCATTTTCCAATGTGAGCCCTTGCACAGTCACGTCTGATGATTGAATCCGAACAGCATGGTTCTGACCTGTTGCATCAATGATTGTGTTCGCAGCCGCATTTGGCACTGTGGGGTCCGACTCAAGCGTTACGGGTTGTGTGATGGTCACCATTTCCTTGTATGTACCAGGCTCGACGATGACGGTGCCGTTCGGTGGTGTGACACTCAGTGCGTGGTCGATGGTTTGATACGGACTCGCTTGTGTCCCTTGCCCAGATGTATCGCTACCAGTCGGGCTTACATAAATTATAGATGCGGGACTCTGGACACTTACATCTTGAAACTGTGCCGTTTCCGATCCGATGGACACCGTAACCTCGTATGATCCCGTGGCCAGATAGACGTTGTTGCCGTAATGATAATCAGGCATTCCGACATCGGAACCATACATTGCCACAGCCGAAACGTTTGATGTTTTGCCCGTGGCTGGGTCGGTGATTGAAATCGTCGGCATGATGTTGTTCTCGATGGCACCCGTTTTTAGATTGAACACATGAACTTCCAGGTGGTGATTCACCGGCATTCCATTGAATGTTGTGTTCATGCCCGGCATTGATGTCCCGGTCATCGGCATGATGTCCCCAGTTTGTCCTGCGGCGGCTTGTGCAGGAGTAATCATGCTGCCTGTTGGTCCAATTTGTAGGCTGATGAGGTATGAAGAGGTAGTTTCAGTTGCAACCGTCGTATCTGAAGACAGGGCTTGTCCAATGTTCCCCTGTGCCACAGTCGTGCCTGCCGCCCCTTGTACTGAAGGCAGTGTATCGAGTCGGAAGTACCATCCATCCTCCGGGATCGCGACAATTCCTGAAACATTGGTGGTCAGTGAAACTGTTCCATTAGAATCTGCTGTAACGGTCGGTAACGTCCAGCCACTTCCGGCGTCGGCTCCCACTTCTCCGTATCGTATCTCCGGTGTGTAGGACTCGCCCGCCGTCAGTCCTGACATCTGAAGTGTCACCTGTAATCCGCTCTGCGTCACGCTCAGCTTTACTGTGCCGGAAGCTGTTGAACCACCGGTAGACTCCATGGTAACATCTGCACTCATCAGCCCAGGTTGGTTGTTCATCGCGGGCATACTTGAACCAGAACCCATCCCTCCGGTTGTGTTCCCCATTGAATTGCCCATGGACGAACTTCCTGAAGCCATCGTTCCTGAACCAGAGGTGCCTGCATACGCAACGCTGGCTCCTTGTGTCAACATCCATGCCGTGCATAGTGCAATCAGAATGCTTGCCTTTTTCATACTATATCGCTCCATTCTCTAATGTTTAGTTGATTCTCTCATCAACGGGGGCAATATTTAGATTGAATCGAAAGACATTGGTTGGATCGTATTGCCGTTTGATGATAGCCAGTCTTTCGTAATTCCGCCCATACGAAGCTCTGATAATCGCTTCTACGTCTTCTTCGAGTCCCGCCATATTCAGATACGTTCCATCGTTGTATGCATAGGGGCGAAGCGCGTCATAGAATGAGGTCACCCAATTGATTGCAGGTTCTTCTTCACTCGGGTCCTGCCATAGGGATTCCATCATCACGACCGAAGACGCGCCACGGTCGCCAAACGCGCTTCTATCCGCTGGAACGTTTGCCATTTCGCCTCCGAGCGGCCAGATCATCGCCATTGACATTGGCCCCCCATTTCTTACCGCATTTTTGATCACGTTAATCATTTCATCATCGAGATCACCTACGTACAAAGATTTCCCGTACGCAGGGACCCCCTCTGGGATGCGATCGTCGTGCATGGTATGTAAGCCCGTGTAATCCACAGGACCGCTCATGTCCATCAACGGGGTCGCAAGTCTGCGCAGTGGTTCAATGTCCAATGCGGCTTGTTCTAAATCCTTACCTGCATGCATGCCATTTAGAGTGACGACTCTTTGCCCTACCAGATGAGGTGGAACCCCCGGTAACGGCGGAATGGCTACCATTGCAATGTTGAAACTGACATCGACTGTGCCGGTGGCGAGATAGTCTCTACAACCGCGCAGCACAACCGCCATGTCGTCTCCTGAGTAGGTGACTTGAATCCCCATCACCATTGGTCCAACCGGATGCAACTGAAACTCAAATGAAGTCACAACTCCAAAGTTTCCCCCACCGCCACGAATCGCCCAGAATAATTCCGGGTTCTCATCTGCACTCACATGAACGAAGGAACCGTCAGCCAGGACGATATCTGCGCCAATCAGGTTGTCACATGTGAGGCCATACTTGCGGCGAAGATATCCCATACCGCCCCCTAGTGTCAGACCGGCAATTCCGACCTTTGAAACATCGCCCGTCGGAACCGCTAAACCGAACCTTTGCGTTTCTCGAATCACCTCCCCTGCCGTCGCGCCGCATTGTACTGTCGCAATTCGGCGAACGGGATTGACCGATACAGCACGCATTTCGGACGTGTCGATCATGACACCGTTGTCACAGGTGCCATGTCCCGCGATGTGATGACCACCGCCACGCACCGAAACAGGTAGGCCGTATCGACTTGCAAATTTCACTGTCTCAACCACATCTGAGACACCCCGGCACACCACAATGACCGCGGGCCTACGGTCGAACAGCGCGTTCCACACCTTGCGCGTATGTTCATAGGCAGGTTCCCCCGGAAGAATCACGCTGCCATGGATGGCATCACGTAAGTGAGACACCTCTCGATTTCCTAAATCACAAACACCTTCGGCTAAAATTTCCTTCGACATATGCTGAAAGCCCTCCAATGATAAATGTGCGCAGGTGTAATAGAGTGCGTAGCTTCAATTCGCCTACTTACTCGATGGTTGCACAGGTGTTCCGTTCGTTATTGTCCATGTCGTCCCATTCCATGTGCTCTGCAAATTTAAGCGGTTCAGTAATTGCATCACATACCAGATTGGCATGAATGTTGTTGCCTGATTGCCGCCCGGAGGCGTCTTTGCCACGGCGTCTACATTCTGAACAAGGTTTCCGTTCAAGTAGATGTGTGCATTTCCCGAGCCGACTTGAATATTGCGCATGTCAGGCGACACATTGTCTGTCGTCATGTGCCAGTTGTGACCGTCCCACGTGCTATTGATCCCCATCGACTTTAGAAACTGCATCACATACCAAATCGGCATGTATGTGGTCTCGGTCGAACCGCCGCCATCCATTACCACCGCAGGAACGTTCTTAACCTGTCCGTTCCACACGATGCTCCGGACGTTGTGGTTCAAAACGTCAATGGTTATTGAGCCTGTGGTCGTGCCACCATTTGCGTCTGTGGCCTGCACTGTCAAAGTGGTTTGACCGGTTGCCGTCGGTGTCCCTGAAATGACCCCGGTCTGTGCGTCCAGTGAAAGGCCACCAGGCAGAGTTCCTGAAACAATGGACCACGTGTATGGCCCTCCTGTGCCGCCCGTCGCGGTGAGCGTTTGTTGATAGGGCGCATTCACACAATCTGCCAGCAAGACTTCCGACAAAACTTTCAACGCTTTTTCGACGTTGAGCGTATAGGTTTCCGTTGCAGTCCTGCCGCTTGCGTCCTCGACTTGAACTGTAAACGTGCTCGTTCCACTCTGTAATGGTGTACCTGAAATGAGTCCGTTGCTGCTCAACGATAATCCGTCCGGGAGAGAGCCTTGCGTCACACTCCACGAATATTGACCATTGCCATTGGACGCTTGTAGCTGCTCTGAGTAGGGCTGACCCACTGTTCCATTACCCATCACTGTCGTGTTAATTGTGACGGGCGGTACATACGGCGGAGGCGGTGGAGCGACGGGTACAACTGTTATTGTTGCTGTTCCTTGAACTGTTGGGTTTGTTCCATAGACGCTCGCCGTCAGTGTAGCTGACGTTCGCGTTGAAACGGTCGGTGCGGTCCATACGTCTGTGTAGTTCCCATTCGTATCCGTTGTGACCGACGAGTTCTTCCAACTTCCTGTGGAACTCGTAAGATTTACTTGCAGACCGGGCAGAGGATTGTGTACGCCATCATACACAGTTCCAGTCACTGTGACCGTTTGCCCAGAGGTCACCGTTGCGGAATTCGGGGTGGTTGTCAAAGTGATGGTTTGAGGCGCGCCTTTGATATCGCTGTTGGTGAGTTGGAATTCACGCCAAGCCTCGATCTGATTGCTTTGGTTCAGTTCGAAAATCGCTAGATACTGACCAGGAGATACATCGGTGATGTCTGAACCCGATGTATATGTAGTGACAGTGTTCGATTGCAATTGGATGCCAATCGGTGGATTTGGCGCGGGATTATTACTTATCCCATACGCAAAACTGTCTCCCATCTGATTCGGAGTTAATGTAACTTCAGTGTTGCCATCCGTACTCCCAGGGCCAATCGTGGCAGAAGAGATAGGGGGTGCATTGTCGTTGATATCACTGCCTGTTAATTCAAACTGATGATAGGCAACAATCTGCTTGCTACTGTTCACTTCAAATACATACACATACTTGTTCGTCACCGCATCTACGCCTTGAATATCTGTGCCCGAAGTGTAAGGAACCGCGCTGCTTCCAGTTGGCAAAGTGACCCCTACATTTGCAGTGGTAGACGGTGAGCTTCCGACTGCAACCTCAAATGTATCGCCAAGATTATTTGGCGTTGCTGTGACTTCTGTAGTTCCTAGCGTACTCCCTGCACCAACAGATATCGTGTTGATGTCTGGTGCGGGAAGGGGAGTCAAATAGGGGAAAGACACGCCGTTAGCGATTCCCCACGCACTCGGATTCTGCCATTGAAACGTATTTGGATCCATCATTTGTGCTGTGGTCTCAGGTATTGCAAAAAGTGAGCCATCTGTATTGAGACCTGACGTTTCCGTATCCCAGTATGCGGCTTCTCCCGCCGACAGTATTTGTCCGAAAAGCCCTCCAGTATCCGCACCCGTCGCGCCTGTGACTCTTCCGGTTGCGTAGATATCAACATTACTTGTACCTGTTATCTCCTCCCCTTCGTCTTCTTGCCCAACGAGGCCTCCAGTGTTTGATCCACCAGTTATGTTTCCTGTTGCATACGAATCAAATATCGTTGAAGTTGAGGCGTTGTCGTTGGAACCCACTAAGCCACCTACCGCTGTGTTGGATCCCGAAGTTACATTTCCCGTTGAGTAGGTATATTGGATTGTTCCGTTGTAATCGTTGTATCCCACTAATCCACCTGCTGCGTCACAGTCAGTATCTGTAACGGATCCTGTTGAGCCTACGTCTTGAATGGTTCCTTGGTTCCAACCTACTAGTGCCCCGACGTATTGGGTTGCCGATGTATTTACATTTACATTCAGTAAAATCAGGTTCTTAATAGCGCCTGCTGAAAGTCCGAAGAATCCACTATCCGTGATTGAGGAATTTCCAGCACTTGGATTGATGGAACTCTGTGTAATGTCCATGTTTGAAATCGTGTGTAGCTGACCGTTAAAGGTCCCCGTGAAGTCAGCTATAGGTTGCCAGTTGGTATACGGTTGCCCACCATTTAACTCTGACATGTCGATGTTGTTCATCAGTTCAATAGTGCTTGAGTCATAGTTCGACTGGTTCTGATCGATGTATTCCAACTGCTCCGGTGTCGATACTTCCACCACGCCATTGCTGTCCGTGGGTGGAGCTTGCGGCCCTGTTGTTCCTGCAAGTACAAATGGCTCTGGCAAAGCCAGTCCCGTAAGTGCGATAATCGCAGACAACTTTAACGGAATCCATTTACTTCGTCGCGGCATAGGCTCACCCCAATCTCTGTTTGTGTTATTTTAAAATAACAAGTGATATTATAATAACAAAATATCCGTTGAGCAACAGTAGCTTTGTGCTTATTTGACTTCCGAACATCTTTGGTAAGATGTAAATCAGACATTCTTTTTGAGGTGGTTTTGTGACAGTCAAAAACGTTCGAGGCAGAGAAACACGTACTCGGATTTTGGAAGCAGCAGCCCGTGAATTTGCATCCAAAGGATTTCGAGAAGCCACAACCGCAGATATTTTAGCCAAGGTGGGCTTGACCCAACCCGCGTTCTATAAGCATTTTCCGAACAAACAGGCCATGTATGATGAATTAGTCAAGGAGTTTCGACTTGGCTTTAACCAGCTAATACAAGGAGTCCGATTAGCACCTGAATTAGATGTGAAAAATGTATCACCGAAAATATATGAGGCCGTTGTGAAAGTTTTTACATTCCTAGGTATAAATCCAAATCTGACGAAGATTGGTCTGATTTACGATTCGAACGCCGACACACTAAAGGATGAATTGGCGGCCCTAATTGCGGAGAACATCCGAGTTGAACAGGAGCTAGGTTACCTTCAATCGGGACTTTCTCCTGAGATAATTGGGCAGTGTTTGGTCGGAATCATAGAACGACTTACAGTGCGGTATTTACTCACAGATGAGAGATCTCCTGAGGAATTAGCAAATGAAGTAGTTAATTTGTTGGGTCCGGCATTGATAATTCAAAATCCAATTGATGAAAGTCCATAATACTGCTACTAACAGCGGAGCAGCCGACAGGGACTCATGTTTCAGGTCAGCGGGTGGAGTGCGTTCCTCGCTCACTTTCCGAATCCAGGACAAAAGTCCTAATTTGAAAGTGATAAAGGTCCCAAGTCAGTTCAGCAGTTAAGCGGTATATTAAATACAACCCTATAATACCCTTTGATGGTGCGCACCTACCCGTGGTTGCGCCATTTTCTTTTAGTGTGGTTGACGTAGACCTTGGTGTTAGGCTGAAATAGTGGACACAACGAATCGAGAATGTAAGAATAAGGCGATTCGGGGTGAGCTACATGACACAGAAGTACGACAAGGAATTCAAACTTCATGCAGTTCAATTGGCTATGGAGAGTGGGAAGCCAGCGAGCCAGGTCGCTCGGGAACTTGGCGTCTCACAAAAGACACTGTATGGCTGGATGGCGAAGTACAAGGAGGATCCTGCTACCCCGTTCGTTGGTAGCGGGAACCTCAAGCCGGAAGTGAAGGCCTTACGGGATCTTGAGCGGGAAAACCGTGAACTGCGAGAGGAGAATGCAATCTTAAAAAAAGCGATGCGCATCTTCACCAACGACCGGAAGTAAGGTACCAATTCATCCACAGACACCGCTCCAAATTTCCGGTTGAGAAGATGTGCAAAATATTGGGTGTATCTCGGAGCGGGTATTATGCGTGGTGTGGACGCCCTGAGAGCGAGCGGTCCAAGCGTCGCAAACGAATCACGAAGCGGATTCATCAGATATTCGTGAAATCCCGTCGTCTCTATGGCAGCCCTAAAGTCACGCAGATCCTGCGCCAAGAGGGCGAGCGGGTGGCACAGAAGACCGTGGCCAAAATCATGCGGGAGAATGGGCTTAGAAGCCGTACAGTCCGCAAGTACAAGGCAACCACATACTCGAACCACAATTACCCTGTGCAGGAGAATGTGTTGAACCAAGCGTTCGTAGCCGAACGGCCCAACCAGGTGTACATGTCAGACATCACCTACATTCCAACGGACGAGGGTTGGCTGTACTTGGCCAGTGTCGAGGATCTGTGCTGCCGTAAGATTGCAGGTTGGCGTGCGGGTGCAAGGATGACGAAGGAACTGTGCATCGGGGCGCTGGAGCAGGCCTACGAACGCCAGAGGCCGACAGGACCTGTGCTGCATCATTCGGATCGTGGGAGCCAATACGCCTCTCATGACTACCAGGAAAAGCTGCGAGAATACGGGATGGTAGGCAGCATGAGCCGCAAGGGGAATTGTTTTGATAATGCATGTATCGAGTCGTTTCACAGTATTATCAAGCGAGAGCTCGTCTATCTGGAGAAGTTCAAGACGAGAGAGCAGGCAATGAAGCGCATCTTCGAATACATCGAGGTCTGGTACAACCGGGAGCGAGTTCACTCATCGCTGGGTTACCTAACGCCGGTTGAATTCGAAAGAAGATATTACCAATCCTTAAAAGATGCAGCAAGCTGAGCAATAACAGGCATCATATCAGAATATTAAAACTTACAATTTCTCTGTTCTGGGGTGTCCACTTTATTGACTTAATACCACGTAGGCGTCGAACTCAGTCTAGAAAAGACTCATATCACTCACATCAATGACGGGTTCGACTTCCTTGGCTTCCATGTCCGCAAATATAAAGGAAAGTTGCTCATTAAGCCCGCAAAGGACAGCAAATTGGCTGTGTTGCGGAAGATTAAGAGCATCTTGGACGCCAACAAGCAGGCCAAAGCCTCTTTGGTTATACGGCTGCTCAACCCAGTCATTCGAGGATGGGGCAACTACTACAGCACACAGGTTAGCAAGCGGACGTTTGCCTACTGTGACCACCGAATCAACGAAATGCTGTGGAGATGGGCAAAGAGGCGACACCCGAAAAAGAGTGCACGGTGGATATACCAGAGGTACTTCCCCCGACAGGGAAGCAGAAACTGGGTTTTCTCGGATGGCGGATATACACTGGCCACCATGACCGATGTGCGTATCATTCGGCACATCAAGATACAGGGATGCCGCTCCCCCTATCGTCCAAATGACCAAGAGTACTTCGTCACACGACGGGAGCAACTGCTGCTCAAACGGCTAAATGGATTCCAGAAGAAAGTGGTGCGCAAAACGAGTGGCAGATGTCCTCTATGCGGGTGCAACATATCTGTAGAGCACTTCCGCCGTTGGCAAAACAACGGAGAGGACGCCATTCTATTTGCTCGGATGATTCCAGAGCGACTGGGCGGGCACGACACGATTGAAAATGTGTGCGTTACTCATAGATGGTGCTACGAGAAGTATCGTGCGGCTTTCGGTTACGATGTTCTCCCAGACAACCCGGAACGCTTCCTCTCCAACCAAGAGAAGATTGTCAATGGACGAGTTGTTTGGATGCACAAGCACCTATCAAGGGATGAGGAACTTAAAGACTACAGGATGGCTTGAGCTGCATAACGGGAAACTGTTACGTGCAGTTCTGAGGGGGCGAGGGCACCGTAAGGTGCCTGAGCTACCCGGCGGCGTTAACGACATAAGGAAACGCTGACCAAATTGCATAAATATAAATCATGCGGTATATCGGAGCGCCGCGTTTTTCTGCATTTTTGAGTTGCGGAAAACATTTTTACCGGGACTTAGCTGCCATAGGGGGTTCTCCTGAGACGGTCATAAACACTTTTTCTCTCCGTCCGGGGGAACTCCTTGTTCCTTCAAATATACGATGAGTCGATCTCTACGGTATCCTGAATGCAAAGGCGGTGACAGGGCTTGATGAATCAGATTCGTTTACAACACAAACGCATCTACGAACCCATCGATCCGAGTGATGGTATGCGTATCTTGGTGGATCGACTGTGGCCGAGAGGTGTTCGGAAGGACGCGGCTAAGGTGGATGTTTGGCTGAAGGAGATTGCCCCCAGTCCGGACCTTCGATCCTGGTTTGACCACAATGCGGATCGTTTCCCCGCGTTTCGAACCGCCTATGAAATGGAGCTCTCTGTCAATGAAGAGCACCGAAAGGCGGTGGCACAGGTCATGGACTGGTTGCAAGATGGTTCCGTGACCCTGTTGTATGCCGCGAAGGATCCCCATTACAACCATGTCGTGGTGCTGCACGACTTCCTGATGCAGCAAATTGAGCAGCAAGAAGTCGCTCAAACGGAGGGTTGACCATGCATGCATATATCGGTGATTGTGTGAAGCATCCGGACAGGGATGAGCAAGGCGAAGTAGTCGACATTCGCACGAATCCGGCGTGCTTATTACGTTGGTCATCAAATGGGAATCAGGAGAGACGGAGGAACTGAGCGAGTTGGAGTTTGGACCGTTGGACGACAATTGGCAGAGTTGCCGACGACGGACGACACTATCGACGTGATGATGTCAGGGCCGGAATTGCGCTGCGAGTCCGTACTGTTACCACCACTCCCCCGCTGGCATCGCACCCACGCAAAACGCTTGTCCTTCGCGATCCAGGCATCCAAAAAGTGATTCCGGCAGGTTGCTCGCCCAAATCACCAATTGCAGAACTCGTGGCGAGAAGCAGTGCATTCTGTGTAAAAGGTGCATCACCTGCCGTGCAAGTTGTACGCCTGAAATGCATCTGCCATCAATATAAAAGCACGCACGGTTCTCCGCCCCCTGCTCAACATGAATGCCAGGCTTGATAATTTGCAGAACAAGACGATTCGGCTGATCCATGAACGTAACAAGACTCAACCCTGGATGGATTTCATTCAACGGCTGGTTGAGCATATCTGGCCGGCCGTGAACTTCCAATACTTCATCCGAACCAAGAGAAGTGATGGCATTATTCAGCAACCATGCGCGTGCACGCTTGCCATATATGCTCTTTCGCAAATCCATCTACAACAACTTCCGAATCATCACCCACTCACCCCTGTCTCTGTTCACCATCATCGTACGCAAACCTCCACATGCCTATTGTGCTATGGATCACATCAGGCGTGATCTGACGCACACCACCGTGTATCGAGGTGAGGTATCGTAAGGCCAAGGATAGAAGGTTAATCGATACGTGCGAATTCCAACACGGAAGGGATGACGTTTAAGTGGCTAAACTTGTGAAGACGGCTGATTTAGCATGGGAGCCAACCAACGTTGAAGGGATTGCAGGGAAAAGCCTCATTCAGTTTGCAGAAGGCACAGCCAAACTCATTCGCTTGGAACCGGGCGCACGCTATCCAAATCATCAACATCCAAAGCGAACAGAATACGCGTACGTCCTATCCGGCAACGCGATTCTCACAGTTGGAGACGAGGAATTAGAGGCGACTGTAGGAGACTTCCTCATGTTTCCCACGGATACCCCACATGCTCTCGCAAACCGGTCTGATGGTGATGCGGTCTTGTTTGTCGGGGCCGTTTACCACTCAGACACCGACCACTAATCATCCTGTTTCACAAGGTAAGTCATGCACGTGGAGGGATCGCGATGAAAGTTGTTACCGTTTCTAAAAGCCTTTTCAACCCGATTCCTTTGCCTGGTATGGGTCGAAGTATCGAGGTAAATGGTGTTACTGAACGCGACATCGCGGAGATCCGAGACGCATTTTCACAAAGTGAATTGTTCGTGGAATTTGCCGAAAAACCTGGTGATAAGCTGCACGTCAAGCAGTTGTGGGCAAATCCGCATTCGCCGCAGATTACGCTGTTTGTATAGGTCGAATCCCTCAATTTTCTTTCGACTTGGATACTGAGAGCCATCGTTTTGCCTAAGAATCAAAGGAGGTTTAGATGGATGCGCGTTCGTGAACACTTCCTGCTCGGCACGGAGACAGCGACGATTTCCGTCACAGCCAAAGTCGATTGCAATCGCGAATTTCTCTTCCAGCACGCGGTGGAAAGTATTTTAGCAAGATATCGGGAAGAGTTTGGCCGGGAGGCTTACCTGGCATTTATCCAACAGCTTTCAGAAAAAGCCCCGAGCAACGTCGAATGGCGGTTGCGGCCAGAGGATTCCTGCTGGAATCAGGTAAAATCAGACTAAACCCAAGCAGGAGAATCTGGACTGCGCTACGTCACTCCTGATTCTTGCACACCTTCGGATTCCCAGGCAGCCTGCTTCCGAAGATGGGTTGATCTAGGTCGTCCTGATAGTTGAAGTGAATGTCTACAATAGATTTGACATTGAGGCATGCATTCTCACTATCGCGGACGAACAGCCGCACCCCACTCGTTTCATTCTCGGCTGAGGCATCAGGAAAACGAAATGTGGCGCTATCTGCCGACCTCCATGTAATGCGGGCGTAAAACCCATCTGTACCGCACACTTCAAAGGATGTGGGCACCGTCGTCCCTCCGATGAAGGCCTCATACAATTCATATGCAGAATACTCTCGGGTGCCGATTTGGTGATTTTCCCCGAACAGCGAATCCAAGGTGGATAGCATCTGCGCCAAGCTCAGTTCCCGTCCATCATCCTGGCCAGCGCGTAATCGAATCTGCTGATCCATGTCGTTCATCCTCTTTTCCACGACTATGAGACAATGGTACAATAACGGGAGGCATAGGACTTCTGTCAATGCTCCCTGCGCCTCCCCGTACTTGCCTTCAATCGCGATTTAACAGATTCCCGAGCAGAGCAAAGCAAACTTCAATCCGTCACCACCCTCAGATTGTTGCGGGAACTCCCAACTTAGCCGCTTTGACCACTTGCTGCGCCAATGTGTGATAAGCCTGCGCTTGTGGGCTCCCGTCGGTAAAGAGAGCGGATGCGTCCTTAGACATATCTGCGATAGGGATTTGCTGCAATACCTCCGTCTGCAGTTCCCGTGCCACACGGTCTCCCCCACCGCGACCAAAGAGATATGTTTTTTCGCCGCAGTTGGCACAAGTGTAATAAGACATATTTTCAACCACGCCGATAATCTGATGGTTGGTCCGTAGTCCCATGAGTCCGGAACGAACTGCGACATCAGCCGCACCTGGCTGCGGCGTTGTAACGATGATCTCCTTGCTTTTTGGCAGCAACTGATGCACGTCAAGCGCAATGTCCCCTGTCCCAGGCGGTAAATCAAGCAGCATCACATCAAGATCTCCCCAGTAAACTTCGCCAAAGAAATTGCGCAGCATCTTCCCGAGCATTGGTCCGCGCCATACGACAGGGTTATTCTCAGGTACAAAATAGTGCATGGAAATGATGCGCAGATTCCCAATTTCGATGGGCATGATCAGGTCGTCGATCACGGTAGGTTTCTGATACTTCAATCCGAAAATTCCTGGTATGCTGAACCCGTAGATGTCTGCATCGATGATACCGACCCGGAGCCCCATTTGGCTTAGCGCACGCCCGAGATTCGCGGTGACGGTCGACTTCCCAACACCGCCTTTTCCGGACGCAATCGCGATGAATTCCACACCTTTAGCAGGATCGAGAATTGTAGGAGTGCCCTGATTGGCTGGCTTCCCGCGAACGGCTTCGGCAAACCGGGCTCGTTCTTCATCCGTCATATGTCCAATCTGGACGTCGACTGTCTTCACACCCGAAAGCGACAACAGCTTCTCTCGGACGGCGTTTTCAATCGTCGTATGAAGCGGGCATCCCCGAATCGTCAACAGCACTTCCACCCGCACATGGCTGTCGCTGATTTCGATGGACTTCACCATCTCAAGTTCCACTATACTTCGGTGTACTTCCGGATCTTCAACGTCACGAAGTGCCTCCAATACTTGCTCTTTCGTTACCAATTCGGTCCCCCTCCATTCGTACTACAACGCTTGTTCGTTCTGATTGAAAACATCGTTACTTCTGTTGCCTTACTGCGCCACAGAAGACTTAAATGCCTTGAGCTCAATTGCGATCACAGACTTTTCTTCTGCGGTCATGAGCCTGCTTGCCATCGGGAACAAGTGGCTGTCTTCCTTGCCAAGGTGGTTGAGGAGTGCCCTCGACAGCTCTGCAACCTTCTCCGAAAGCAAGGACTGCGCGTGCTCATCTCCGGTCTGTTCCCAGGCGGTCATGAGTTCTTCTGCTTCCGCATGTAAGCGCCGGATGTGGGCGTGTTCTTCAATCAACCGCGCCACCGGACCGACATCCATTCCTCCGACGTGCGCAGCCATCCGTGGGAACAATACCTTCTCCTCGGCCACAAAGTGACTGTCGAGTTCTCCTTTGATTGCCCAAAGCGCAGTACGGATCGTCTCCTGGTCTGGGGTATGTACCACAGACTCCAACGTCTTGCACACTTCCATGTGATCTTCCACCAGCGCCCGCAGTTCCGGCGCAATCTGTTCAATCAACTCCGGGTGTCGATAAACACTCTCGTGTTCGAGCGGCCGATTGGCCACTGACACCGGTGCTTCCACTTGCTTAACGTCCGGTGTCAGAACGAGCAACACAGTGCTTTTTTCGACGGCCTCGATGGCATGTTCTACGGCAGGATCCACCGTCAACATCTCGGATGCTTCCAGAACTTCTGTTTTATCATCGACGGTAAACAAGACACGACCAGTCAGTACGACGACCGTCAGTGCCAACGGAGCGCGGTGCTTGGTGAGTCCCTGCCCCGGCTTGAATGAGAGTTGGACAAATTTACTTTCTCCGCGTTGCAGGATGCTCTGAACCGGTTTGTCTCGAAATTTCAACGAGAATTTCTCCATGTTTGTAACCTCCATCACTTGAACGTGTGAAATCTTGAAGTGACAACACTGGTATCGAAGTAACGTCATCTCTCGGCCTGATTTTCACATACATCATCGTGCCAAGGTGTGCGCTGCATCACGCACTGTGTAATTTGGACAATGAATGGTTTTTCTAGAACTGGTATTAAGTCAATAAAGTGGACACCCCAGAACAGAGAAATTGTAAGTTTTAATATTCTGATATGATGCCTGTTATTGCTCAGCTTGCTGCATCTTTTAAGGATTGGTAATATCTTCTTTCGAATTCAACCGGCGTTAGGTAACCCAGCGATGAGTGAACTCGCTCCCGGTTGTACCAGACCTCGATGTATTCGAAGATGCGCTTCATTGCCTGCTCTCTCGTCTTGAACTTCTCCAGATAGACGAGCTCTCGCTTGATAATACTGTGAAACGACTCGATACATGCATTATCAAAACAATTCCCCTTGCGGCTCATGCTGCCTACCATCCCGTATTCTCGCAGCTTTTCCTGGTAGTCATGAGAGGCGTATTGGCTCCCACGATCCGAATGATGCAGCACAGGTCCTGTCGGCCTCTGGCGTTCGTAGGCCTGCTCCAGCGCCCCGATGCACAGTTCCTTCGTCATCCTTGCACCCGCACGCCAACCTGCAATCTTACGGCAGCACAGATCCTCGACACTGGCCAAGTACAGCCAACCCTCGTCCGTTGGAATGTAGGTGATGTCTGACATGTACACCTGGTTGGGCCGTTCGGCTACGAACGCTTGGTTCAACACATTCTCCTGCACAGGGTAATTGTGGTTCGAGTATGTGGTTGCCTTGTACTTGCGGACTGTACGGCTTCTAAGCCCATTCTCCCGCATGATTTTGGCCACGGTCTTCTGTGCCACCCGCTCGCCCTCTTGGCGCAGGATCTGCGTGACTTTAGGGCTGCCATAGAGACGACGGGATTTCACGAATATCTGATGAATCCGCTTCGTGATTCGTTTGCGACGCTTGGACCGCTCGCTCTCAGGGCGTCCACACCACGCATAATACCCGCTCCGAGATACACCCAATATTTTGCACATCTTCTCAACCGGAAATTTGGAGCGGTGTCTGTGGATGAATTGGTACCTTACTTCCGGTCGTTGGTGAAGATGCGCATCGCTTTTTTTAAGATTGCATTCTCCTCTCGCAGTTCACGGTTTTCCCGCTCAAGATCCCGTAAGGCCTTCACTTCCGGCTTGAGGTTCCCGCTACCAACGAACGGGGTAGCAGGATCCTCCTTGTACTTCGCCATCCAGCCATACAGTGTCTTTTGTGAGACGCCAAGTTCCCGAGCGACCTGGCTCGCTGGCTTCCCACTCTCCATAGCCAATTGAACTGCATGAAGTTTGAATTCCTTGTCGTACTTCTGTGTCATGTAGCTCACCCCGAATCGCCTTATTCTTACATTCTCGATTCGTTGTGTCCACTATTTCAGCCTAACACCAAACTTCGGCTTATCACAAACGGCAGTTCCTTCGGTAGTGATGCAGCGCACACACGACTTCAATCGGGCTCTGTATTGTTGGGATAGAGCAGTACAACATCTGCGGAGGGAGTACAACTTCTCCTACCGACTCATGCTCATTCACGCGTATAAGGGCCAGTGGATTGTGATCCAACCGGAGCATGCCCCGCAACGTCAAAATTGGCAGGAGGTTATACGACATGCGTATTCCCAACTTTAAGTCGGAAGAAGGAAGCGTCCTGTATAAGAACACGGTCGGACGGGTGATTTCCCCGCGCGTTGCGGATGTCATGCTATCGCACGCCATTTCTCATTTGACATCCTCAACAATTCGCCGCGTCCTTGACCTGGGCTGCGGCCCAGGAACGCTTTGTGTACCAATCGCAGCCCAGTACCCACGATTGTTGGTTACAGCTGTGGATTCGTCCGACTCAATGGTCGTCCTCGGCAAGGAGGAAGCCGTAAGAAGAGGTCTTAACAACATTGAATTTCGGGTCATGAACGCCGGGCATATCGACCTCGAACCTGAATCGTTCGATTTAGTTCTGTGCAATCTTGCGTTCCCGTTCTTTCCACGGCCATTTGACAGCATGTGTGAAGTATTTGGCGTCGTCCGCCCCGGTGGCACGGTCATGTTTACAGTGCCCGGCAGACATACATGGGAGGAATTTTTTGAAGTCGTTCGCAACGTTCTAGGTGATGTGATTACGATGGCAAAACCTTTTCTCAGTAAATTCACCCAGGCTGAAGTGTTACCGGATGCCATGACTGCCGCTGGCTTTGAAAAGCTGGAAGAAGTACGCACTCGATTGCCCTTTCACTTCGCAAATGGCAAAGCGGTTCTCGATTTTTTTGGCGAGCTGTTCCATTTGCTCGATTATGCACCTGGTGAAGTAAGGTCGGAACTCACGGAAGCGATCGATCGTGGTTATCCAGAGGGATTTACCATGCGCTATGAGGCTGTGCTCTTGTCAGCTCGTCGCCCCGGATTGCGACAATCCCCTGGCGAGGTCCGATCGCTGAATGATTCCGAGCATGTGCAAGCGAATTGAGGAGGCGGTCACCCATGAACACGTGCACCCCGCCAGGTCTAACAGGGGTTCGATTCAAACTGAGATGGACCGAGGACGAGCACCAGCGTACGCTTCAATTCCTCAATGACTATTTCGAACGAACGGTGGACTGGTCTCACTCTGTTGATGACCTGGGGCTCATCTATCGAACGGGCTGGCCGTACGCCCGTCTTGTCGTCACGGGAGATTTCTATTTCGAGTCTGGTTGGCGGATGGACCACTTTGCATTGAGTTGCAATGGTAAGACCGCGTTGGTTGTCAATGACGATGACCACTTGTCCTATCATATGCTCGAATGATGCTCACCTGAAGCGTGTCTGATCAGATATAAGCTTAATCGGGAAATCCCGCACATTCTATGTACTGGAGGTACTCTTATGGCATGGCATCAAGTGTGCAAGGACTCCGATGTTCCACTCGGAGACATGAAAAATTATTCAATCGAAGACGTAGATATAGACGTCTACCACCTGGAGGACGGATGGTACGCAACTTCCGATATGTGTACGCATCAGGATTGCTCCCTTTCCGAGGGGGAAATTGAGGGATCCGAGATTGTCTGTCGGTGCCACGGAGGCGCATTCGACATCAGAACAGGGGTAGCCACTCGAATGCCGTGTGCCATCCCCGTGGAGACCTTCGCGGTGCGGGTTCGGGACGGTTTTGTCGAAGTGGAACTCGACTAATTATTTATCCGCGAAAAAAGGCGTTCGTACAGGTACTATGCCATTTTTCGGGAGATAAGAAGGCATCCGGGTAGTTCATCCGGAGACCCCGCACCGCCGCCCGCTGACCTACTGTCCGCACTAATCGCTCAAGGCCGTTTCCAAAGTGGCCCTCACGAGCAACGCTTCGGAGTCCAACAGCGGAACGGGGCTATTCTTTGAGTTTAACAGCATAGGTAATTCCGTACATGCAAGAATTGCAGCTTCTGCTCCCCGCGATTTCAACGCATTCACAATTTCAATCAGATTACGTTCCGACTCTCTTGTACGAACGCCAAGAAACAATTCAGATTCGAGGATATTTTGTACGATTTGTTGCTCTGCCGCATCGGGAACGATGCAGCGAACCCCATACTTTTTCAGGCGTGCAGGATAGAATTTTGCCTTCATTGTGGGGATGGTGCCGAGCAACGCCACACAGGTGTACCCGTGTGACTGTGCTTCAAAGGCAACTCCGTCTGCAATATGTAACAACGGGAGCGACGTTTGCGCCTTCACGTCGTCAAATACCACATGAGGCATGTTTGCCGCAATCACTCCAAAATCAGCCCCCGCTTTTTCAAGGGACAAAACTGCTTGCACGATCCCAGTGGCAAATCGATCCCACTCTTGTTGAAGGGACCAGTCCCAGAACTTCTTGAACGACACACTGTGTATGATGATTTCCGGATATCCAGTATCACCAAATCTGTCAACATAGGTACGTATCAATTGGCGATAAAACTCTACTGTAGATTCAGCGCTTAATCCTCCAACAATTCCAATCCGCTTCATGTGAAAACCACCCCTTCATGCGATGGAATCGATTCGGACTAACTCCGCGCGGTGATTTGCAACCTAGCGGACCACCACGATAATCCCCAGTACCAGTTCGGCGACCCCTACCAGCGTCACCAGCCCAATGATCAGTCTTGACAATGGACCGGGGACTATTTTTGCGCCGTTCCGATGAAACAACGGTCCGTATTTTTCCAACGTGAACGCCTCCTCTGCCTCCAATGTAGCTCTCTACACTCGATGATGCTGTACGTGGTGTCACACTCGGGCGTTAGAAGCATCCATTCGGTTCAGCAGTGCAGGTAGCGCGTGTTCAGACAACACTCCGGGCCAATCGGTCTCGTCCGGCGTCAGAATGGTCAACGCCGTCTTCAGCATCCCCAGGCAGCGAACCAACAACATATATTTGGCTTCTACCCGGAAACCCCGTAGCCTGAGTAATTCGCGAAGTACGGCGCCATTGAATTGCTGAACGGCCGACCGAATACTATTGACCAATTCACCCGTATCCGATTCTGGCAGCAGGAAACCAAGGTCTTGCAAGATGCTCGCAACGCCATTGAAGTCTCGGAAAAACAGACGCTGCATCAGGTTTCGGAATGCGTTTCGTTCTTCAGCACTGTATTCGGCAACCATGCCAAAGTCGAGTAGTGCCAGTTTCCCGTCAGAGAGCACAGCCAGGTTTCCTGGATGCGGATCTAGATGAACGAAGCCCGTCACCAGAAGCTGCTTTAAGTACGCATCTAACAATGCATCCCGAACAGCGTACCGATTGATATGCTCCGACTCGAGCTGCGCTGCATCGCGGATGTTGGCCCCTTCCACAAAGTCCATCACCAACACACGCGTCGTCGTATAGGCACTGAATACTTGTGGGATCGTGATCCGCGAATCACTCCCCAGCGTCCCCCGCATGCGTTCCATATGTTCCGCCTCTGCACACATATTTAGCTCGCGCTCGAGCGTGGTCGCAAACGTTCGGTGCAATGCCACGAAATCCAAACGACTGCGCAGCGCCGGGATTCGTTTGGCCAGGTGTGCAACATGATGGAGTGTAGATAAATCGACAGCAACAAGGTGTTCAATCCCCGGTCGCAGTACCTTGATGGCAACAACCTGTCCGTTCATCAACTCTGCACGGTGAACCTGCGCGATCGAACCGGATGCGATTGGTATCGGATCAATTTGACGGAAAACCCTCTCGATCGGTTGCTCGCACGCTTCAGAAATGGTATTGCGTACATCGGAGAAGGGTGCAGGGGGAATGTTGTCTTGAAGCTGGCGGAGCTCAGTTGTAAATGACTGTGGAAATAGTTCCTCTCGGAGACCGAGAAATTGACCCGCCTTGACAATTGCACCGCACAGGCGGTTCGCTGTTTCCCTGATGTCGCGCCCGGCAGAGGCATAAAGCCCCTCGATCGCTGCTTTGTCGCCTCCACGCGATTGCAATCTCTGGATCTGTTTGTATGCCCGATACAACCAGATTGCCAGCCGAATAATCTGCAATCTTCTGCGCATAGCACCGACAACCACGCCTGGTGTTGTGAGTGGCATGATGAAAGCCCCTTTCGATTACCACTGATGCGCCTTCTGTCATACCGATGTCATCATGTCAGCCTTGGACGTCCACCGGTCAAGAAAAGTTGCCTTTTCCTCTGCACTGAGTAACCTCCCAGCCATCGGCAGCAGGTGATAATCTTCTTTGTCCAGGTGGTCAGACAGCAGACGCGTCAATTTGTCTACCTCGTCAAACAATGTTTGCACCTGTCCGGTATCAGAGGTTAGTTTTCCGTATAACCCCAAACAGCGTTCGTATTGGTCGCGAATTGCTTTGTGTTCCAAATGCAGTCTGGAGATTGGCCCGACATCCTCTCCACCCAAGTACGGTGCGAGCAACGGAAAGAGAAACTTATCCTCGGCAACCATGCAGTGCGACACAAACCGAGAGACGGCTTTCATGACTTCTTCAAGCCGCGTGGTATCGTAAGGTTGAATGTCACCGAATTCGGCCAGCACCCGTTCGTGTTCGTCTGCGATCACACGCAATTCAGTGACAATCTGTTCCTTCCAATCGTCAGACGCTAAGGCTGGTTTTTCTCCGTGGTTATAAGAAAGTCCGCCCATCCTGTCTCGCGGGATTAAAATCAACAGCACAACACTGTCTTCCAGCGCCGCGATTGCATGTTCCTCAGCGGGTTCGAGAATGACACCATCGAACCCGTGCAGCAGTTCCTCTCGTTCCGCTGATTGTATACGAATCACTCCGGAAAGCACGACCATTGAAGCCGATTCGTGTATCCGACGCTTTGCAATACACGTATCCTTCTTCAAACAGAGCTGCAATATCTTTGAATCGCCACTGATATGCACGTTACGAAGCGCATCCTGCGAGAAGTGAAAAGACTCCCTTTTCAACCGTCCGTACTCCCCCAAAAATTTGATTGCAACCGCCCATGTGAAAGGGCTATTCCCATGTTGAATTACCGGAACCCCAACTGTTCCTGTGCCTCGGGACTCATCATATCGGGGGACCAAGGCGGATCCCACACAACATCTACATAGACCATGCCCACACCGAACGCCTGCGCCGCTGCCCATTCGACGTTTTGACTGATCATGTCATGGGCTGGACAACCTGGTGTCGTCATCGTCATCTCAATATGAAGCGTACCCTCTTCCGGCTCCTCCATCTTGTAAATGAGGCCGAGATCCACCACGTTTACCCCGATTTCCGGATCGTACACTTCCTTCAGCTTTTCGCGAACTTCCTCCATGTCAATCACGTTCCTGCAACTCCTTTCCCAACTTGGCAGGTTCCATCACCTTGAGAATCTGCACACAGAACACAAGGATTGCGATGGCAATCAACACACTGCTACCGATTACTCCTGGTTTCCACGACGCAGCGGCAGATGCGGTGAGTGCAATCAATCCCACTGCAAACCCGATGAGTACCGGCCACGACTGGTTCAAATCAATGAGATCGGAAATCAGCACCGGCTTGCCGCCCGCGTTGGACTTCGATTTGCTGTAGCGCTTTGTCCAGACAAGAAACGGGACGATTTTGTAGGCAAAACCCATCACAGTCAGCGTCACAACCCCAAGCAGATAGAACATCACGACGCCCTGCCAACCGGCCTCGCCCATCGGCCACAACACGCGTACGAGCAACAGACATAAGCCCAGAATCCCTGCCACGGCTGCGACGACGACACCTCGGATCGGCGGCTCGATCTTCTTTCGCATCCGTTTGCGTACGATCCCGCGAATATCGAGAATCTGACTGACGAATGCCGCGATCCCGATGATCGCACCCGCCCAGAACAATGCCTGGAGGTGAGTCCAAATGCCTGAAAGCACGACCCACAACGCCGCGTGGGCCAGTCCCATCGTCCACTTTTGCCGCCACGTCTGAAAGCCGTGAGACAGGGTGAACATAGGCAGCAGCTTGAAGCTAAACCCCATGACGAGAAACGTGAAAAATCCACCCACGGCGAACAGGATATGCGTGGCAATCAACTCTCCCATCACGTTGTTAAGAGCCGAGACAGCGCCAGAGTCAGCCAAAACCAGGAGCACGGCGATGCTGACTGCGAGAATGAGATATGCATGCGCCGACACCACAAACCCGAACATAGGACCTCGGACGGCCGTCTTCATCAAGGAGACAATCAGTACAACCGCGTACAGGTAGATGGACAGCACGATCAAAAATCCAAACACCAAAAACCCGGTTGACCACCACAAACTCATCGAAACAAACAGTCCGACCAGTCCAACAAGATATACCCAGAAGTTCCAGCGTGCGGCGGGTACACTGGCGATTGGAATCAAAAACGCCACCGTGGTCAACTGATATACGGCTCCCATCACGAAAGACAGGAGCGCCCCGAGTGTCAAAGCGTGCGTAAGCGCCACCACATTCGGTGCGCCAGGGATACCCTGCGCCAGTGCCGAGGATTGAATCCCGAAGTCAATCGCAAACAGGCCAAAGCACACGATACCGAGCAACATATACCGGATTGGAACCGCGAACGGCGGCGACTGACTGGTGATGACGCCCCCGCCCGGCATTGCGCCTCCCGGACCTTGCATATTGCTCACCTTCTTTCATTCTGCAGAGCAGGAAATCGTTCACGTCTCAATCGGTTAATTAGAGTCCGTATGACGCACGAATTCCATCAGGAACCATAGAGAGACACTTTACCGTGGCCGGCGAATTTTTACTCGCACGGTTCCACTCCCTTCATCACTAACATCAAACGTGTAGTTCCGCTCTTCTAACTCCGGCAACAAGAGCGCAGGTACGCGCACATTCCAGATTTCCACGCCGAGCTCCCCAGATTGGCAAGCTTCATGTCCATCAAGAAACTCGAGTGTACGGACCATTGGTGCCGGCGGATCCAGCTCACGGTTATCCAGGTGGAAATACGGAATGTCCGTTTCCTCTTTATAAAACTGCACGATGAAGTGTTCTGGGCCTTCCTCGACCACCGCGCTCGAAAAGCCTTGTTTGCCAAGCACTCGGATCAGTGGATCCGGTTTGAACGTGGCATGCAGTTCGAACACGTCCTCTTCCTCCAGTTCACCTACCGTCACCATGATCTTTTGGAAGGGCTCTTCCTTCTTTTTAAGCATTTCCCGAACGTCCAGCACCACTATCTTTCCTGCCATATCAAGCCCCTCCCGAATTATCGATTCGTTGTGCGATCCGCTGGCGGTACGACGGTTTTCTGAATTTCGACCTGCCACCGTTCCGGTCCCGCCTCCAGATAGGTCCATTCAAACTGCTGGCTGTATTCTGCATCCAGTTGGTAGTAAAGCGGTTTTGGATCGTGATCATTGACCAGCAACATCTTTGAACCAGGGCTTAATGCTCCCCAAACAGCGAAAATCGTTTGATGTTTGACCCGAGAAGCAAACTGACGAACGTCGATGATCGCCGCAAAGTCGTCCACGCCTTGCACTCCTTCCTGAATAAAAGCAACACGTGCCACTCATCGAACAAGCGATTCCGGTCAAGAATGACCCTATGCGGTCAGCCTAGCAGGCACAAAAACGACTGGATGTGCTTTGGGTCACACCTCAGTATGCCTCCGCACCCGGTTGAAATGAATTTTGGCCTCCGACTAGCTCATCAAATGTCTTTTCGAAACACGTAGCCAAGAAAAAACAGGATGCCAATCACCAAAACGATCAAAAAGGAACCCCAGAAAATGAGTGGGCCTAACGGCATGGTTCTCTCCTCCCAACGACGATTGAAATCTTTACTAACGGTAAGGCTAAATCAAATTTCTTCAGCCGCGTGTGACGTATATCACGTTGCGCCAACTGAGGAGAGTTAGGCCCACCAAGTCCACCATGTGGTACTGTGTAGAGTCCGCACCCATCGTGTGATTTGCATCACGATCCCGAGTCGTTTGGTGACGTAGACTCCGTAGTGTAAAACTCAACTTTGTTTCCAGGAGGGAACTATCCGTGAGCGAATTTGCAGCGACAGTCAATGCGACGGAATATCCGCCGCACCAAAAGCACAAAGTGATTTTCCAAACTTTCGATGGCCTCAAGCCGGGAGAAGCAATGCTCCTGGTCAATGATCACGATCCGCAACCGCTTCGTTATCAGTTTGAATTGGAGCGTCCAGGGATTTTCTCATGGGAATACATTGAACGCGGCCCGGAAACATTCCGTATTCGCATCGGTCGGATTGACGCATGACGGCCCGCGTGGAGTGGCTCCCCGTGGGCCACGTCCCACACGGCTATCGCCGCGTATTCGCGGTTTATGAAGACCAGACATTGCGGCATGTGGTCAATCTGGCCCACATGCCGTATGAATGGGTATTCCGAGTGAAGGAATTGGCCGGAGAAGCGGGCGTCGAGGACCCATCTCTGTGGTGGGGGCTCTCTGTGATTACCTCGCTTGTTTCGAATGGGACGTTGCTCGGTGCCGAGAATCCGGACACGGCGGATGACGGATACATTCAGATTCGGCCACAAGCGCCCACGAAGGACGACCTGATCCCTTTGTCCATATACCAGGCAGCCTTGCGGGAGGGTGCTTTTGTTTTCTCCCACTGAACGAAACATGTACGAAAGGGGGAAGTGTTGTGGCAAAAATTGACGTCATTGATGACAAAACCATTCGGATATCCGTCGAACTTGCCGACGCGGTGAAGATGGTCGATGAGGCCGCGAGCGACATCCCGGCTTATGCGTCGGACATCGTGACCATCTACGAAAAAATGCCGGCGTTTAACTATACCAGCTTCTGCTTTTACGCATACGACAGCGCCAAGCTGTTTGAATTCATGCTCGGCATGGATCCGAGAAACTACAATTCGTTTTCACTCGATGCACCAGACGCGTTCTTCTATACGCTGTATGGCGGAATGGCTGCGCTGTATGATGCCGCAAAGGCAGAAGTACAGAAAACGCAGTCCGAGTAGTACCCTATCGTACATCCACCACTACCCCGTCAAAAATGTGGATCCAATTTGTCCCTTCCGATTGAGGGCTATCTAAGCCATGAAGGTCCAAATTGAATCCATTCATTTTATAAGCTCGTGTACTATTTTGTTGAAACCGAAATGCTAGTCGACGTGTCGGAAACGACTAATGTGTCCCACATGCCCAGTGCAGCATGGCCTGGGATCCCACATACAATGGCGTACTTCCCTGGTTTGGTTGCGGTAAAGATGAATGTTTGAGTCTGGCCATTTAGCGTACCACTTTCAGCGTTGGGGGTAGCTGCCCCTTTGAAAGCGACGTCTGTGGGAGTAAAGCTGGAATTTGTGCGATCGCTGAATGGCACAACCATGACACTGTGAACCGTCATCGAACTATCGTTTGAAAACTTGACTTGAACTGTCCACCCCTTCGGAACCGTGACGGTCATAGCCCCGTTGCTGTAGCCGTCAAAGTTCATCCCGCCGTCGTTATCGTTGTAATTTGCCTCAAGGTCTATGATGCCAGACTTTTGCGAAGGATTTGACATTATCCACTGTTGCGCCGGCACGTTTACACTATTGTCCGAGTTTGCATCCGAGTTTGATGAACTCCCCAATGAGCCGCACCCCGTAACAGTGGGCAGTAAAAGTATAGATAGTACAGGAATCCAATGCCTTAGACGCATGAAAAGATCCCCTTCTTTAACTGAAATCGTGTTTTACAAAATGGTGAACATTTGACTTCAACCGATGGATCCCTCAGCCTGACACTCGTCAGTCCATCTCATATGAACTAGCCTGTTACATTGAACTCCCCCATTGCCCCCTTCTCCATCTGACTCATGGAATGTGAGACAAAGGCATATGTGCCGGGCGCATTAAACTCCAAATGAATGAGTGCCCCATCGCCAGGTGCTACTGTGTATGTCTGCACATCGTATAAATGATTGTTTGGATTCCCTGACGCCTGCACGTCTCGTAGAATTGTTCCAACCACATGAAATGCGGAAAAGTCATTCGGCCCCGCATTGACGAATGCAACCGTGAGTGGCTGACCTACCTTTGCCTCAAGGGGATGATCTACATATCGATTTGCTTCCCCATTGAATACGACGTAGTTTGGTGGATCATTCAAGACCGCATTTAGGTCCATCGCCTGATAAAACTCACTCTGCACAATTGTATAGGTTGGTGGCTGCTGCCCTTTGGGCGTTACAATTATGGCCCCATACATCCCCTCTGCAATATGCAGCGCCATCGGTTCAGTCTCGCAATGGTACATAAATACACCCGGAATGGACGCGTCAAATGTGATCGTTTTCGACTTGCCTGGGGCCACCTCCGTGAAATCCTGATTAGGCGCCACCTGCGCCGCATGAAGGTCAATCGAGTGTGGCATATTTGGGTCGAGGTTATGCAATGTTAACGTCACGTGGTCACCCTGTTGCAAATACAAAACGGGTCCGGGTACAGTACCGTCAAACGTCCACGCGGGGAATTGTACCCCTGGGGCGATCGTGACCATAGTCTCCTCCGTATACATGTTAATCGTCACGTTGTTACCATGCCGTACGATTGTCATCGGCTTGGGCTTTTGGTTCAAAGTACCCATCGACGATGACGAGCGCGTCTCGTTTCCACTCATATCTTGACCATTCGCCAACGCAGCGGAATGGACCTGATTTTGTGGGGTATTGCACCCTGCAGCCAGCACCAATAAGGATACCGCTGCAACCCCTAAGATTCCGGCCTTGGACATTCGGCGAAGAGACTTACGAAACATGGCCCTTTCCTCCTTTTCACGGACATCTTAACCTCGACAAGACAATCCCCTTGTGACATACATCACGCAACGAGGTCAAAATTTATCTGAGGGCCCCACTCGCGAAATATACGAACTTAATTTACCGGGATGTTTGGGATGACAAGACGATTTCCCTGTGATCTTCCACACACCACACATAGCGAAACTCTGGCATGCTGGAGATCGTTAGAGGGTGAGTAGAGGGAGGTGAATTTTGGTGCACGTGATTCGAATTACGCCACGCGGGTATTGTCACGGTGTCGTCGGCGCCATGAATATTGTGCAGTCCGCAGTGAATGACCCGACGTTACCCAGGCCCATCTATATCGTCGGAATGATCGTCCACAACCGCCACGTGGTGGATGCCTTCAACAGTGAAGGGGTGATTACGCTCGACGGAGGAAGTCGAATGGCTCTCCTGGATCAAGCGAGTGGCGGCACGGTAATCTTCACCGCGCACGGTGTTGCTCCAGACGTTCGTCGACGGGCTGCCGAACGCGGTCTCTACGTGCTTGATGCGACATGTCCCGATGTCACGCGGACTCATGATTTAATCCGGGATCGTGTCGCAGCAGGATACGACATTATCTACATTGGCCGTAAAGGGCATCCTGAACCGGAAGGCGCGGTCGGAATCGCGCCAAGCCGTGTGCATCTAGTTGAAGCCGAAGCAGATCTTCGAACCCTCACATTGACGAACGACCGGATTGCGGTCACGAACCAAACGACACTCAGTCAGTGGGACACAGCGGCGCTCATCGAGAAGATAAAAGCTCGCTACCCGACGGCAGAGGTCTACAATGAAATCTGCATGGCAACGCAGCTTCGGCAACAAGCCGTAGCAGAGCTTGCCGGAGAGGCAGATTTGTGCATCGTCGTTGGTGATACGCGGAGTAACAACTCCAATCGTTTGGTTCAAGTATCAGAAGAAATCGCAGGAACACCGACAAAACTCGTGTCTGACGTCAGTCAAATAGACATCAAATGGCTGTTTGGGAAGCACACAGTGGCAGTTACTTCGGGTGCGTCTACACCGAGCGCGATAACGCGATCCGTGATCGATTACCTGGAACAGTTTGACGAAAGTGACGCAACCACCTGGGGACGTAAAGCCACCGTCGCGGATGCCCTGATTCTTCCTAAGCCGCGCATTGCCGTTCGAGGTGTCACCAATGTGGTTTCCTGAGACTGAATCAATCCAACACGTTGCCGTTCGCTGGTGGCAGACAGGAACCGGTCCAGGATTCAAAGTTACTTCTCGCGGCAGGGCAACCAATACGATTGGCACATGGATGCAAAAACCTGGATTGCACGTGCTTACGTTTTATCCGGCAGGTGCAGCATCTGAACAACACAGTGGCAAGTTCGTCCTCAAAATCGATAGCCATGCGTTAACTCTAGACGTTAAGGGACGTACAAGATGGACACATACGTTCTTTGAGGGCCAAATACAGGCCTCCACCATGCATGAGGGTGGAAAAGTCATTCCACTCGTCACAGAATGCAAGGATCTGGACGCGTACGTTGATGCTGACGTCGGTGACGTTTATCTGCAACTGGTGCTGATGGATGGTGATGACAAGTACCCTATCACCTTCAATGTACAATTCGGTCGGGTTGATAAATTGAAGGAGCGAAATTGAAAAAAGTAAAATACGAGGAGACGATGACATGGAACTTATGGAATTGTTAAAGGTTGAGCGCGACGATGTGCGCCTGACGATTGATGCCCGCGACGCGATCCGAAAAGGATTCCATCCAAGGCACGAAATCCTGAAGCTGGTCGATGAGGCGCAGAGCGGTACACTGTGCGAAATACATGTACCACACCGGACTGGGCCACTTATCGCAGCCCTCGAAGGCATGGGACTGAATGTGGCGGTATCGGAAGTCGAACCCGGACATTGGCGGTTGCGCGTGATAAAGATATGAGCATGGAGCCGAAGCCTTGTGCAGACATCAGTGAGGCTATCCGCAAGGCGAATGCTTTGATTAAGCATGCCAAGCAGGTAGGGTACGATATCTTAGGAGCAGACGTTGGCCCACACTTGAATCCAGGCGATGTATACGACGCCTATGAGGCGATTGAACTGACGCCGGTGGCGTCTCATACGCTTGAGCCACACCTATGTGGACCGTTCGCAGCAGTTTTTCTTCACCAAAATCCAGAAGCGGATCCGACCGCATGGCGCGATTATGTTACGGAAACGTATGATAACCGCTATGTCACTGGTTTTTATCATGGATTTCGGCTTGTTGTGCCGGACCCACAAGACGAAAGTGAGGTACACTACATTCGTGGCGTATACGACGGTGTTATGGCACACGCGGCAGTGTTTTAAGCCGATTTGTAACGTGCCAGGTCTCACTCACTTTCTGTCTTGTTGCTGATGCTGGCAAGGAGCTCGATGGAACGTGTCGAATGAAACGTCTACAAAGAAACGGCTTTCCGCGACGGTTTATTATTTGCTCGTCGGCCTGGTCCTCGGTTGGCCAGGCCTATTGGCATCTGGCGTGTTGTTGCCAACCTGGCAGTTGGGAGGAGCATCGTCGCCCCTGTCCCTCGCCGCCATCCACCTGTTGGTACTCGGTTCCATGTTGACCATCGCGTTTGGCGTGCTCTATCAGATCGTTCCGATCGCGTTCCAGGCGCCACCCATTCCCCGCCACGTGCTCTACTGGCATCTTCCCATCCATGTTGGATCGGTTGTCATCATGGTCGTCGGATTCATGACATCACAATTCACCGTCGTCGGTATTGGGGGATCGCTGCTCCTTTGCAGCGCAGTCGCTTACTTCCTACTGGTTAGCCGCAGTTACTTTCACGCGCGGAACAAAACAACCGTTCACAAAGGGTTGTCTGTACCGCTGTCCGCGTTGTGGCTGGTCATTCTGGTCGGGCTTTTTCAAGCCTTCTTCCCGGCGCGCGTTAGCCAATCGGTCATTTTAACGCACATGCTGCTCGGAGGATTTGCGTTTTGGGGCGGGCTTGTTTTCGTGTTCTCCTATAAGTTGGTGCCCATGTTCGTGATCAGTCACGGTTACAAGGTAGCTTTGGCCCGGAACGTCACCCTGTACTTCGTTGCCGTCGCGTTGTTGCTGATTTCCAACTGGTGCCCGACGGGGGCTGTTCAGCGCTTAGTTCTGTTCATCGGCAGTATCCTCCTGCTCATCAGCCTGGTGCTGTACGTATGGGATATGATCGCGATCATTAGAGCACGTAAAAAGAAAAGGATTGTATTGCCACTATATGACGCGTTTCTCGCCATGACGTTTCTCGTGGCAGGTGAAACTGGCGCTATCCTGTCCACCCTCTTTCGAATGCCATTCCTACTGTATCCAGCCATTTACCTGTTTGCATTCGGCGGTCTCATAGCGCTCATGTTCTCTTACATGCAAAAAATCGTGCCGTTTCTCTGGTTCGAATATCGCTTCAGCAAGCGACCGGAGCGAAAGACCGCCCCACTCATCGATGACATGGTGCCAAAACGGACGGCACAAATTGGGATTATCTTCTACTTTGTCGGAGTTTTGATGGGTGTGGTGACGATGATGGTCACGGGCGGGCCAGCTACCACTCAACATCTGCTCGCACTGATCAGCGCATTCTGCATGACCGCGGGTAGTATTCTGCTATTCTTCTCCTTGCGTTACGTACTGACAATCGGCGGACCGAGACCGGCGGATGATGCCGTTTGAATTTACATCCAGTGTGTTCTTTATCACAGCTGAGGGTTTGTCGCTGCCTTATGATCGACATTAAGGTATATTGGTATGGGGGGATTTTCCATGGGGAACTGGTCAGTAAACCTTGAAACGGAACAATACGTGGAAAATCGGGAACTCATTTTGAAGGACTCCATTGAGGCGATCCTGGACACAAAGCCAGGGTACTTTGTGAACTTGGCCGTTTCCGAGAACCATGGCAATCCTGACGATTACCTGGTTCCGGCGCTCCAACAGCACTTTGGCGACCAGATTCAGATCCGATTTATCGATCAGTGCGGTTGCGGTGGATATGTCTATCGGGTGACGCGAAATTCGTAAATGAGGGCAGCCGAAGATAATAGGAATATCTTCGATCTGGCATAATATGGGCTGTTTATATAAGACGAGCTCTCAAAAATCGTCTTCAGTGCAAGAGGAGGCTGACTGATGAATCGCCTAAAGCTCATACTTTTCGTCGCCGGGGCAGTACTTGTGGTGTCTGGTTGCGGGGCTGGGTCTAACACAGGGAGTAACAACAGCACGGCAGGGCAGGCGCCTAAGCAACTCGTAAATATCCCAAGTAAACCCGCTTCCCAGATTCAACTCACGGACACCTCAATGCCTGGATACAAACTGTTTCAACAGACTTGTGCCAGCTGCCACGGTCCGAAAGGGCAGGGAGACTATGGGCCACCTATCTACGCCATAGGCCAGTACTGGAATACGCAACAGTTGACGGCTTTCGTGGAGCAAGGACGAGGCGGAATGCCACCTCGCGGCGGTCTAACCAGTGATTCACAGGTACAGCAGGTTGTCGTCTGGCTCGAGAAACAAGGAAAATAAAGCAAGCTTGCAGTTGCGTGACCCGAATTTATTCGTGCCTGGCGGTTGCCCATAACAGAAGAAATCCAGTTGCACCCGCCCAGGCCAAGGTACCACCAACGGCAAGCAACCCGAATGCCTCTGCAGCGCGCGGGGTGAGCATGTCCAGAAACGCAATGACCATCAGCACCGCGCCGAGGATGGATGTGCCCACTTGTACCGTCGATCCCGCCCGCGAAACGGGCCTCCTTTGCAACAGATGCTGGAACATAGTGTATCCGATACCGTACACCAAGGTGGTTGCAAAGCCAAGGAACAGCATGTGCATGGCTGCGAGGGATAGCGGATCCAGCCCTATCACCAAGCAGATACCCAAGACCAGAAAGAACAGCCAACTCGTAATCCACGCCAACCGACTCGCTGGTTGTACGTGAGCGGTGGCCGGTGCCTGACGCCCTGGCCGCAGCAGCGCCCACAAGTAGACGGCGGACGAACCTGCAAAAACGATCCCCATCAAACGGGATCCGATGTTCGCAAGGTTGGGTGCTGATATCGTCAAGCCTGCGGTGCCAAGGATCACAGTCAGCCCCCACGCCACCTGAAGGACGGACATCATCTTGGCCGAAATTCGTACACCCGTAAACCGGGGAAACAAGTGGAGCGCGACCGACAGAATGGTGCCTGCGATCCACCCATAATAAATCAGATATAACGCGCCCGGCGCGGATACATCATCCATTTGTCCCGGCGTGAGCGAGCGTATAAACATCCACCCTGCCCCGATGAGGAACAACATCAGCGAGACGTCTGTGCCGCGTTGCCCTACGCGATCCGTCGACTGATACGCAGGATCACGACGTAGATAACCGAGTGGATGCGCTTCCAACGCCCGATCCTCCACTGCCGCCTCCGCGCTTTCCCTGTGCTTACGACGGCTGCTGAACACGGCCGACAGAATATTCACCAGAAACACGACCGGAGCGGCAAACTGAATCCCCAGCCCGATATGTAAAATCATGATCGCGTGAAGACTCCACCCGGCGACCACCACCAGCACCGCCAGCTCCGCAAACACCAGGTGAAGCCACCCGATCCAGGCTTTCGGTGGGCGGATCCCGGCTGAGATTGCCAACACTGCATACGTCATCCCGTAGATCAGCATGGTAAGCCAGCCAAACGGGTTGATCTCGCCATGAATCGAGCTAATGAGTCCCCACGCAGACGGCTGAACAGCCATCCAGCCACCGAGTCCTGCGCCGACAAGGAAGTTCAGGAACGCGATCGCGATGAACGCCTTCGGCAGGCGACCAATGAGGGATTGCCCGTTACTGCCCATGATTCAGCTTCTCCAAATGCAGCACCCACGCGTCCCGTTCGCCGCTCAGCACCCCATCACGCCGGAGCTGGTTCCAAATCCGGTTCACCGACTCGCGCGTCATGCCAATCATGTGTGCCATCTCGCCGTGCGTAATCGGGAGTTTGACATGCACGCCACCTGGGCCCGGCTCTCCGTGCTCTTCCGCGAAGTGCCGCAGGAGCGCAACGACGCGTTCGTGCGAATCAAACGACGCCAATTCCTGAAGCTTGGACTGGAGCATCAGGATCCGCTCGCCCATCACCCGCATCACCTTTCGGGCAATTTCCGGGTTCTCGGTGAGCAGTTCGTCGAACTGCCTGCACCGAATGGAAAGCAGGTCGCTCGGTTCCATCGCCTGTGCCGTTCCTGGGTACGGGGTGTCCTGAAAGAAACCAACGTGCGGAAACATTGCTCCGCGCCCCAGAATGTTGACGATGTGTTCGCGACCTTCGTCATCCACTTTGAGCACCTTGATGAGCCCTCGACCGATGAAATATACGGCCTCCCGATCCTGGCCTTCCATGAATACGTACGCCCCGCGCTCGTAGTGATGCTCGACAGCCAGTTCATGAACATGTTCCAGTTCCGTGGGCGTCAAATCTTTAAACAATGAAATTTGCTTCAGTAATTCCACAGCAGATGACATGACGACATCCTTCCCTGTCCCATTACATTGGCTGGATTCATTTTAACCTGAACCGATTTAACTCACTATTCGATGCTGCGAAACCTGGTGATGGGCAAAGTTCCGGAATTGTTCTGGATCCGCGCACAAGGCTAACAGAATCATCAGGAGCCCTGTGTTAAAATCTGTCGCAAGCGGGTCGAGTACCTGTCCAAACGACTGTCCTGCCCACCAGAACACGAAGGATACGGCTAGTGCAGTCCACACCGCAACCCGCAACCGAATCTGGAAGGCCAGCATCGCCGCTAGCGCGAATTCAATCGCGGCAAGAGCTACAGAGACGATCGCCCCCTGCTGGCCAATCGCGTTTGCTAGCCACGGAACCGTCACCACCTGTGTCAGGCCTGATGGCTGCAAGTAAGAGGATTGTAAGTGCAGTAGAGTACCAAGGGCGAATACGGCCGCGAGGGAAAGTTGTGCAACCCGGACACTCCAGTGATTCCATTCTGCAGGCGAAGACTCAGGTTTTGGCCAAATCGCAATTGCCACAAGGGCGTAGAGTATCACCGCGCCCGGCGCCCCACTCAAAAGCAGGCTATGCCCCGTGAAGAGTTGGCCCAATCCTTCCCCAAACACCCACACAATCAAGCTCCACACAATGGACAGGGCGATCGTCGTACGTATTTTGAAATTGAACATGAATGCGATCCCCAACAGGATTTGAACTGCTGAGAAAGCCGCATTCCACATGACGATGTGTGCTGAGACAATTGTCGCTCCCCAGTTCACGAGTGCTGTGATCCAGTGCGGCTGTCCCTGACCGACAGGCAAAATCACCTGCTGAATAAACGCTTGTGTGAACATCTTCGATTTCAATTGAAACAAACCATCTATGAACCAGATCAGTCCGAGCAAGATTTGAACAAACTTCCTTGAAATCGTCATCCCGTCTCTCCCCTTTCAGTTCCGATACCACCGAACACTCGATGATCAAACTTTATAAAGAAACGAGGGTTGGTCAAAGACCCGATTGCACTGAATGACGATAGTTCAAATCGACCTTTTTGTGTGGCTCAACTAGTTCATTTAGACTACGTGCCGATGCCTTGTTCGCTCGGCACTTCGGTGTTCAGTGCTGTGCCCTGCGGCACGTCTTACAAACAACGTAAATCCGAGATGACATTGAGTCGCAAACAGCAAGGACACGTTCGTCACGTGCAGCAAAAACGCGATGTCTGAGAGATGCGTTGCGATGAGCAGTGCGCCCGTCACAGCTTGAAGACACACGAATACGAACACTACACAGCTCTCGATGAAATAGCGCCGCCCTGCTTCGCGTAGGCGCCAGGATTTCCACACCAGTACACCCATCCAAAGGACGAAGCCAAGCGCGATCGTGCGGTGCAGGACGTCAACCCAGAATGCGGGACCAACCATCGCGGGAGATTCGGTCGGAATGGGCCATCCCTGAAAGAACCCGCCATACCCGGTGCTTGCCACATAGGCACCTACGTAAATGGCCACATATCCGTATGGAATCGACCACCAGACGAGGCGCGACAAGGTTTTCAACTGCGGAGCGTACGCTGCAGCTTGCGCACGCTTTGATTCTCTGTCCCCCAAACGTCGTGCGGTCGCAACATTGGCCCGGTCTCGTTGGTCGATCACGTCCGTCACGAGCACCATGGCCACAAACGTGATCAGCGCAATCCCTAAATGCGCAGCCATCACCGCCGGCGGGTTGACGAACAAAACGGCCAGTGCACCGAGCGCGCCTTCGAGCACGACACCTAGCAACGCGAGCGTCACAAAGATCCGTACACTGACCACACGACCGTATTTGCGAAGCGCCACGACACTGAACCACATCAGCAATCCGCCGCCAACCACGACACTCAGACGATGAACGTATTCAATCAATGTGGCTGTACTCCACATGGAGGGGATCAACTGGCCGTTACACAGCGGCCAATTTCGTCCGCAACCCATCGCAGAGCCCGTGATGGTGTCTGTAAAGCCGAGCGTATTGACCACGAAGATGCCAATCAGCGTGGCAACCGACAGCCAATATGTCTTCGAATGCCGGTGCCTCAAACGCGACTCGACAACGGTCCTTGGATTTGCCTTCATAATTAGTTGCACATCCTTTGTTTACGTGCGCTGTCGACCTACCTTGACAGGTGCATCAACCATCACCCGTCGACATCGAACCAACTGACCCATCAGGCCAGCGCGCAAATCGCCATCACGGTAAACATGGCTGGCAGATACAACAGCGAGGCGAAGAAGGTTCGCTTAGACCATCTGTGCTCGTCATCCGGTTCGCTCAACAGCCGGATGTTGACCAGCAGAAATCCAAGTCCAAAAATGCCTGCCAACACTGTGTACAAGATTTCCGCTCGCATCACGGGCGTCAGCGCCAGGGACGCTGCCAAAAGCAACACCGCGTACGCAACCATTTGTCGTTTGGTCGAGCGAGATCCCTTTGCGACAGGCATCATCGGCACGCCCGCCCGCGTGTAATCCTCATTCTTATACAACGCCAAGCCCCAGAAATGGGACGGCGTCCACAGGAAGATGACGACGAACATCAGTACCGCCATCAGGCTCAAGTGACCAGTGACCACAGCCCAGCCGACCAACGGAGGAAACGCGCCAGCGCCCCCACCGATGACGATGTTTTGCGGCGTCCGACGCTTGAGCAGCATTGTGTAGATGACGGCGTAGTACACATACCCCGCGCCAGACAATATGGCCGCCAGCCAATTCACGGTCGTCGCGAGTAGCACGACTGACGCAACCCCAAGCAGCAGGCCAAAAGTGAGGGCCTGGCCCGGCGAGACGACGCCAGACGGCAGCGGTCGCTTCGCTGTACGTGTCATGACGGCGTCAATGTCGCGGTCATACCACATGTTGATCGCGGCGGCTCCCCCTGCAGACAGCCCCAAACCGACGAGTCCCAGAACCATCTGACGAAGGGTTGGTATCCCTTGTGCCGCGACAATCATGGCGGCGAACGCGGTGAACAACAACAAAATTGCGATACGTGGCTTGGTCAACGTCAGGTAGGCTTTCGCGACTTCCACCACTTTGAGCGTCGACGACTTGTGTAACTCTCCGACTTGCTCAGCATGGGAGATACTCACAGTTCTCCACCCTTTCTATTCGGAACCTTCCGCAGGATCCTTTTACATCACGCCACCTGTGCCATGAAGGCTGGGAAGCCCATAATCCAGATGGACATCAACGCGATCGCGAATGTGAACAAGAGACCCAGCACCAAAAACACGGCGTGGTACGGAGGGCCGTCGCCTTCCGTAATGTGCATGAAGAAGTACAATTGAACCACGACTTGCAGTCCGGCCAAAATCGTGAGCAGGACGACCAGCGGCCCGACCCGCATGGAATGGGTGAGCGCCAAGGTGAACGCTATGGCCGTCAGAATCAGTGACGACAGATACCCAATGATGTATTGCGTTGCCTTGTGTTTTTGATGACCCGGACTCCGGGTGACGCCGTTTTGCGCCGCCATTTCACATCACCCTCCCCGAGAGATAGACAATTGTAAAGATGAACACCCACACGACGTCGAGGAAGTGCCAGTACAGGTTTACAACGAACACCTTACGCGAGGTAATCGGCGTGATGCCCCGCTTCGCAACTTGCAACAGGGTCAGGAACATCCACACCAGACCAATTGACACGTGGCTTCCGTGCGTCCCAACCAGCGTGAAGAAGGCGGAAAGAAACGCGCTTCGCTGCCAGGTGGCACCGAGTGCGACATCGCCAACAAACTCCTTCACTTCAAACCCGATGAAGGCGAGACCGAGTGCAATCGTGATCGCCAGCCAGGTGAGAAGCGCCTTCTTGTTTCCATTGCGCATGGCCAGCGTGGACAAACCGCCAGTAAAACTGCTTGTGAGCAGGAAAAACGTTTCCAGGGTGAACCCGGGAATATCAAAGATGGACTGTGGCGTCGGACCCCCATCCGTGTGGGTACGCACGACCAGATAGGTCGCAAAGAGACAGCCAAATAACAACATGTCAGTCGCCAGGAAGAGCCAAAACCCGAGAATCTTGACCGACTGGTTTGGGTCCTGGTACTCCAACGGCTTGTCACTGGCCGCCACCACCGGATGCCCAGCGTGAATCGCGTCAGGCATGGACATTATGACAACCTCCCTAAAGACGCTTCCGTCTCAATCACTTCTTCGGCTGGAATGTGATAGTCGTCGTTGTACTCGAGCGCGCGGGCAATCATGCACACGGCGACCCCTGCGAGGCCAAGGAAGCCCAGCCACAACCAGTCAAAGACAAACCCGAAGCCGGCAACAAAGAATGCCAATCCCATAAAGAATGGACGCGAGGAGTTTTTCGGCATGTGAATCGGCCGGATATCCGCCTCTTTAGGCTTCAGTTCATCCGCACGGCCCTGCTCTTTCATTTCCCACCACACGTCGCGATCTGTCACCGTTGGAATCACGGCAAAATTGTAGTGTGGCGCAGGGGATGGCAAAGCCCATTCGAGGGTGCGTGCATCCCACGGGTCGCCTGTCAGGTCACGTTCGCCATGCTTGATGCTATAGATGACCTGGATGACGATAAACACAAACCCGATCCCCATGATGTAAGCGCCAATCGTCGAAATCAGATTCAGCGTGTTCCAGCCCATGTTCGCCGGGTAGGTGTACATACGCCGCTGCATACCCATGAAACCAAGCGCGTACTGCGGCATGAAACAAACGTAAAAGCCGATGTTAAAGAACCAGAAAGCCCAACGTCCAAGCCGTTCGTCCAGCTTGAAGCCGAACATTTTCGGCCACCAGTAATACATACCTGCAATCAGCCCGAACACTGTTCCGCCAATCAATACCTGATGGAAGTGCGCGATCAGGAAGTAACTGTTGTGGTACTGATAGTCTGCCGGTGCCGCTGCCAGCATGACGCCCGTGGCGCCTCCGATAGCGAAGCAGGGAACGAACGCGATCGTCCAGAGCATTGGCAGGGTCATGCGGATCCGACCTCGGTACATGGTGAACAGCCAGTTGAACACCTTTACACCTGTTGGGATACCAACCATCATGGAGGCAATGGCGAAGAACGTGTTCACATCAGCGCCGGCGCCCATGGTGAAGAAGTGGTGTGCCCAGACGAAGTAGCTGATTACGCTGATCAGCATCAACGACGCTACCATCGATCCATAACCGAAGACACGCTTGCGAGCGAAGGTCGCAACGACCTCGGAGTACACACCAAAGGCCGGCAAAACAACGATATAGACCTCCGGATGCCCCCACAACCAGAACAGATTTACGAACATCATCGGGTTGCCGCCGTGCAAAATCGTAAAGAAATGTGTACCTGCGATGCGATCCAATGTTAACAGCGCGATCGCGATGGCCAGCGCCGGAAAGGCGAAGATGATGACGACACTTGCAGCCACGACGGACCACGTGAACAGCGGCATCCGCATCAGCTTCATACCAGGGGCGCGCATTTTGAAGATGGTCGCCAGGAAGTTGATGCCCGTTGCAATACTGCCGATACCGGTGATTTGAAGTGCTAGCAGATAATAGTTTTCACCCGGACCAGGGTCGAACCCAAGTTCCGAAAGCGGCGGGTAACTGACCCAACTTGCGTCCGGCGAGCCACCGAAAACGAAGCTCAGATTGAACAGCATTGCCGCAAAGAAAAACAGCCAGAAAGAGATTGCGTTCAAGTAAGGGAACGCCACATCGCGCGCACCAATCTGCAAAGGCACGACGATGTTAAACAATGCGAAGATGAACGGCATAGCCATGAACAGAATCATGATAGTACCGTGCGTCGTGAAAATCTGGTCATAATGCTCAGCCGTTAGAAAGTGGTTGTTTGGAACCGCAAGCTGCGTGCGAAGAAGCTCCGCATCCGCCCCGCCTCGAAACATCATCAATAGGGCACATATCAAGTACATAATGCCAATTTTCTTGTGGTCAACGGTCGTGATCCACTCTTTCCACAACCACTTCCATTTGTGGAAATACGTTAAGGTGAAGAGAATGCCGATGGAGACGAGCAGAATGGCTACATCCGACCCCCAAATCATCGGCCCTTCCTTCCACATCAGATATTTATCTGCGAACTGCATAAAACTTGACGGCATCTGTTTCACTCCCCTCGCGTCAATTCGAAGAATTGCCGGTCATATTGCCCATGCCTGACATGCCGCTCATGCCTGCCGTGTTGCCAGCCCCATGACTGCCGGAACCAGTCGAGTTGGACGAGCCGGTCTGTTTCATCATGCCCGGCATGTACTGTCCGCCGTCCGCCCAAATGGTGCCGTTGAACAACCCAGACGGGAATGAGCTGTACGACTTGGTGCCAATGACGCTTGGTTTCTTAAGCTGGTCATACCCGGCCATCGTGAGCGCCGGCGAAGATGCCTTCACTTGCTTGACCCAGGCATTAAAGTTTTCGTCTGACGTCGCGATCACGTTAAAGTTCATGTGTGCAAATCCTTCTCCCGTGAAGTTCGCGCCATGGCCGTAATAGGTTCCCGCCTTATCGGCCTCCAGCCAGAGACGCATCGCCATGCCCGGCATGGTGTACTCCTGTCCCCCCAGTTGAGGAACCCAGAACGAGTTCATCGGTGCATCTGAAGTCAGTTCGAACTGAATCGGCACGCCGGTTGGGATCTCGGCATAGTTCACGGTTGCAATCCCTTGACCGGGATACTGGAACAGCCACTTCCAATCCAACGAAGTCACCTGAATCGTGATGGGTGTCACGTTTTGCGACTCGGCCGGCGGCTTCGTCAGCGCGAACGTCGTTCTCGCCGTGAAAACGCCAAGTACCCCAACGATGACAATCGGGATCCCCCACCAGACAAACTCCAGCTTCTTACTCTCTGACCATTTCGGCTTATAAGGTGCGGTGTTGCCCGGCTTGTCACGGTACCGCCAGACGATGTAGAACAACAAAATCAGGACTGGGACAATCACAATACCAACCAAAATTGCTGACAGGATGATCAGGTGCAGCTCTTCCCGTCCAACCGGTCCAGCCGGATCGAGTACCATGTACTGCGGTCCGCAGCCGGTCACAAAGAGCAGCAGAACCGCTGCGCTGATTATCAAGTTTCTTGCTCGGTGTGGACTGCGCCCCATTTGCAATTCCTCTCACTCCCTTACGCCAGTCTCTGCTGAGCTGACTGTACCGAAATAATGCTCTTGGACTGTGCCGCAGCAGAGCCATCTTTTTTGCCCAGTGCAAGATTAGTCCCCGACACCATTCAACAGTTGTGCGGTAGATCACATCCCTGGGGTGCTGCCAGTCGGTGTTCACAAACTGTTCGAGGCCAGAACCGAATCTCGCCATATCGGGCGTGTCGGAACAATCGAACGGCTTTCCGATGAGCCTACTGAAGATACAAGCGAACTAATCCGTGTCGTCAGACTCTGCTAGGTGAAACTAGTTCGATCGGACTACAGGCATTGGACATCCATCGGATCGTGATGAGCGTCACACCCCAGGACGGAAAAGAAGTGTAGGGTGATCCTTGCAAAGTTCGTTAGATTGCGAAACGAGGTAACGAAGGGGGGTGAACCTGATGGCGTTCGTTATCACATCGCCATGTATCGGCGAAAAAGCAGCCGACTGCGTGGAGGCTTGTCCAGTCGATGCAATCCATGACGGCGGGGACACCTATCTCATCGACCCGGACGTATGCATCGACTGCGGCGCCTGTGAACCGGTATGCCCCGTAGCGGCGATTTTCCAAGAGGATTACGTGCCTGAGGAAGAGCAGCAATGGATTGCCATCAACAGGGATTTTTATCAAAATCCTCGATAGTGCGGACCCCCATTCGTATGACGGTTAATGCTTCTCCGCCCCAGTAGCGTACAAAGCAGGGCCGTATGGGTGTACGGCCCCGCTTTTCGTGCACTGAGGATTATGGTAATCCATGGATGGCACCGGCCAGTTCAATGCGACTTCTCCACCACCCTGAAATCCCTGACTACTTCCCGCCAAGTTCGTTCGCCCCGGCCTTGCGTATGAGCTTGCGTATGAGACTGATCAGTTTTGTTTCGTCGTCGATGTGTTGAATATATTGATGCAACGCGTCTGGCACTAAACCATATCGACTCGCCAGAATGGCAATCAATATCTCGCGATCAAGCTCGAGCGAAGGACCAACTTGCTGATACTCCATCGGGAACACCCCCATCACTTATGCACGTACTGCGGTTGCTGGACGACTTCTGTCCCCTGTCGTCGTGTATGCTGAAGCCTCAATCTGCAGACTGCCCCCTGTGTCGTGGCTGGTCATGCGTATTTGCATCCGTGCATATACCTGTTGAATTGCCGCTTCGCCTTCGCTGGACCGTACGAAGTAGTCCCTGTACGCCCTGGCGCTATGTAATCTACCGGGAAATCGGTAGTTCCGACAGTATCAACTTCCGGCCCGAATTCAAACGGCTGTTAAAAGACATCGAAAATGATTTTTACGACGCCGTGGTGGTCATGGACTATGACCGTCTCAGTCGGGGGGACAAAGAGGACCGTGCACGGGTCGAGAAAATTCTTCAGCAGTCGAACACCCTCGTCGTCACGCCCACTCGTGTATACGACCTGAACGATGAAGATCAGGAACTCATCACGGACATCGAAGGCGTTTTTGCGCGCTACGAGTATCGGATGATCAAGAAACGGTTTCAGCGCGGCAAGAAGATCGGTGCCCGCCTTGGTCACTGGACAAACGGTCCCGCCCCTTTTCCCTATTAATTCCGAAGCGAGGAGCCTAGACATTGACTCTGAGAAACTCGAGATCTACAACTACATCAAGCAACGAATCTTGAACGGCGCAACATGCGGCGCGGTCTGCTGGGAACTCAACCGTCGCGGCATCCCGTCGCCAAAGGGAAAGCTGTGGTCGGAGAGCGTCTTGTATCGCCTGATTCTCAATGAGGTGCACCTAGGCCGGGTGGTCTATGGCAAGACAAGCGGTGGATTGCACAAGAAACGCAAAGCGGCTCCCTTCAAAGTGATTCCCCGCGAAAACTGGATCGTCGTCGAGAGTGCGCATCCAGCGGTCAAGACGCCGGAAGAGCATGCGGAAATCATCACCCTGCTGGAAAGCCGCAGGATTCAGCCGAAGCACGCTCGACGCGGTACCTATGTACTCTCTGGCCTTCTCTTCTGCGGCAAGTGCGGCTACTCTCTGCAATTCCAGCGCAAAGAGAACGGGCGCACCCTCGAAGTGCCAGAAAACCGACGCGTTCGGCAATCCTTGTGGCAATCGTGGCATCGAACTCGAGCATGTGGAAATGGCCGTCATGGAAAGCCTGCGAAAGCACGAAGCGGAACTTTTGAAAGGACCAGCAAAGGTTGATACGCCGGACATCTCGCCGGAACATCTCTTGCACACGAAGGAAATGGAACTCGAAAGACTCAGGGATGGCGTGAGCCGGTTAAAAGACTTGTTTGTCATGGGGGACGTAACAAAGCCGGAGTACAAAGCGCGGCTGGCGCGTCTAAAGGATCTGATTGTGAAAAAGGAAAACGAAATCGAGCAGTTGAAGGAAAGCTTGAGCGAGTGCGCCTCACTCACCGACGCCGAACGTTTGCAGCGGATCGAAGCACTTAAAGCCTCATGGGAGACGCTTGACATTGATCCAAAAGAAAGAAATCGGCTGGCCAAGCAAATAATTGAACGTGTTGAGTACGCGCGCAATGGCGACGAGGTTGACATTCGCGTGAAGTTTCGCTGAAATCCATCACGAGAAAAGGCCCAAACCCATGCGGTGTGATAAAATGTGTTTAGATGAAGCCAACACACGGAACTTCAACACCATTTGGTGAGAAAATAGGCCTCCGGCTTGGCTGCTAATGGGTATCGTCGTTAGTTTCAGGCAATAAAATGCTCGGGAACCAAACAAGTTCCAAAATTCGAGGAGTAGATTGGGGACCTTCTAACAAGCAGAATGGTGACTGTATCGGCCTTACCAATACTCAAACATTCCTGCGATAATTGCAGGGCACAACCGCCTGACGAACGGAAATTTGGTGTGTGTGCTCGTGGCAACAGTAATTTGTGCTCAAAGGCGGCTGTAGCTAGTTTGATGAAACGGGGTCGATCCCCCACAAAGGAAACAGCCTTCCTGTCCTGCTTGGCTCCATTGTGCATCATGGGCAGGCAAAAGTAAACGGAGGCCTACAACATTTTCATCTCTAATCTTGTGCCCCGCCAGGGGCATGGGGGTTTGGTGAGAAAATAGGCCTCCGGCTCGGCTGCTAATGGGTATCGTCGTTAGTTTCAGGCAATAAAATGCCCTAGAACCGTGCGGGTTCCAAAATTGAGGAGTAGGTTGGGGTGTTAAACAGGCAGAATAACGGCTGTATCAACGATACTTACATTCAAACATTCCTGCGATTATAGCAGGGCACAACCGCCTGACGAACGAAAATTTGGTGTATGTGCTCGTGGCAACAGTAATTTGTGCTCAAAGGCGGCTGTAGCTAGTTTGATGAAACGGGGTCGATCCCCCACAAAGGAAACAGCCTTCCTGTCCTGCTTGGCTCCATTGTGCATCATGGGCAGGCAAAAGTAAACGGAGGCCTACAACATTTTCATCTCTAATCTTGTGCCCCGCCAGGGGCATGGGGGTTTGATGAGAAAATAGGGTTCCATTGAGGCAGTGAATTGACGGGTGTCTCTGTTTTTTGGCAATAGGATGCCCGGGACGCATAATTGACTTGTTTGCGTCTGGTATGTTACACCACAATCGGATCTGGTTTGATGACCGTATAACCTTGTTTCTGAAGCCTGCGAATCATGAGTTCTTCAGCGGATATGGGCTTGCGCTTCTCCAGATAATCGGCACCAAGTTCGTTATAGGGCATCTGTGTTTGGAGCAAGTGGTATGCGATCACCAGGATTTTGTGCGCAACCACGACAGTGGCTCGCTTCTTACCTTTACGCCCGGCCACTGACCAGAACTTTGAACCGAGAAAGGTTCGAGTCTTACCTGCTGCCCAAGCCGCCTCCAAGAGTGCGGACTTCAACGCTTGGTTGCCCTGTGTCGTTTTCGTCCGTTTTTTTTACCTGCACTCTCGTTATTGCCGGGGCTGAGTCCAGCCCACGATGAAAGGTGGGATGCCGAGGGAAATACGGACATATCTCTGCCGATTTCCGCAAGGATCACCTTAGCTACGTTAGGGCCAACGCCTGGAATGGTTTGTAGCAAGTCTTCTTGCTGCTGATAAGGGGCAAAGTATTGTTCCATGTCTGCTTCCAAATCAGCGATGGATCTCTCGAGGAATTCAAGGTGTTCCAAGGAACGTTGAATAATTTTACGGTGATGTAGGGTTACTCGACCATTGAGCGCTTGTACGAGTTCTGGGATCTTGGCCCGTAACCGTCCTTTGGCGAGATCCGCCACTTGCTCAGGATCAATGGCTTCACCGTTGACTAACGCATCCAGCATGAGGCGCCCTGATTTGCCAAACACATCGCTCATGAAAGTCGAAATCTTGATGTTGGCATCTTCAAGTACCTTGAGAATCCGATTGCGCTCTGACGTCTCGTACCCCTTGAGCTTTCGGCGGTATCGAGTCAAATCCCGAAGTTCACGGTTCTCACGAGGTGCCACGAAACTGTTGGACACCAAACCGCAACGATGCAATTCGGCGATCCACTGGGCATCCTTCTTGTCTGTCTTGCGACCAGGGAGATTCTTGATGTGAGCGGCGTTGGCAAGGGTCACAGTGCAGGTCGCTTCGAGCACGTTGAATACGGGTTTCCAGTATACGCCGGTGCTTTCCATGGCGACCTCGGTGTAACCGAGTTGGGTAAGCCAGTCGGAGAGTTCAAGAAGCCCGGACAGTACGGTAGAGAATTCCCGCATGAACATCTGTGGCTTCTCGTCCAGAGATCCTTTGAGAACACAAGCGACTACATTGGCCTGGTGAACATCCAAGCCGGCACAGCATTCCCGGATGGCGTCCAAGTATCTCATCCTTTCCAAGTAGGGCACAACCGCCTGACCCAAGGAAATTTGATGGATGTGCTCGTGGCAACAATAATTTGTGCTCAAGGCGGCTGTGGTTAGTTTAGAGTGTGGGGTCAATCCCCCATAAAGAGAACAACCTTCCTGTCCTACTTGGTTTTATCTTTGATCATGGACGCCTACCAGTAAACTACTGCAGGACATTTTCATGATAATATTGTGCCCCGCCAGGGGCATGGGGGTTTAGAGACGTCAGAGGCGATGGGAGATGAGCCAGATAGAAGCACGTAAGGAATTTTCGACAAATGAAATTGATGCCCTGTTGGAAAATGTACGTGCCCGGATCAGTCAACGCCGCGACAAGACGGTCTTGATTGATGTTGTCGAGGATGAAGATGAATTGATTCTTCGCTTTCGTAGCCCGCAGACGCAAGAGGAGCGGTACACTACGTTTCAGAATTTGGCAGGACGAGGCGGCAGAGTCCCCGATTCGGTATTCGATTGCAGTGGACCACGACAATGCGATACGCGCCGACATGGATTTCCTCCGTTCATCGTATCGTCGACGTTACGGAAGGAATCGCGCGAAAGGCAGCGGAGATTAGAAGGCTATGGAAAGCCCGGACAGGGAAGAATCTGAAACTTCCGGATGCGGTTATCGCTGCTACAGCCGTCAGCTACAACGCGTCCTTGGTTGGCAACAATGACAAGGACTTTGCTCCATTGCGTGAAATGATTGGGCTGGACTATCAAAACCCTATTCAATCGCAAGAAGAATTGCGGAAGTTTTTAAGCCAAGAAGACTCATAGATATGGTGAACGACACAATTCCTTTGGCCAAGTCATCATCAAGCGGATCGAATATGCCTGCAAAGTATCTGCGGGATGTTCTTATGTCTCACCTGTAACATCCTTGAACCCACCACCGTATGCCCAACCATTGCTTTCAAGCCATTCAATGAACTTGTCCATGAATTCGTCTGCACTGCAACTCACTTGGGCAACACCGCTGATTTCAACATAAGTGTTAGCAAAGGTGTCACGTTTGTATAAGTAATGAAGGCGTTCTGCAATGTACTGGGCGTCACCTTCGTGAACAACTTCACCTTCAAACACAATTTGCAGAATCGGTTCGTCAACTCGTTTGACAATGTATCCAAAAATTTCGGATTCGTCCTTTATTGCCTCTACCCGTTCAAGGACTTCTTGCAATTCGACCATTCCAATTCCTCTTTCCTGTGAGTTGAAGTATGTCAACGGAACGGTACGGATTTGGGCAATCGTTCAGTTCGGCACCAATAGTCGAAGCCAAGATGTTCATGTCCAATACGATCCGCATTAGGCTTCTCCTTGGATTCAGGTGAAACTCGTTCAGCATGCACTTCAGTCAGGGCACGTTCCACCACTTTGTTGAATTCGTTCTCCGGTATATCCATGAAGACATCCCGCATCCGATTCATCACACGGCTATCGCCATGACGTCGCCATTGTTCGGGCTTTCTCCCACCACCAAACTGACGCGGGACTCGTCCTCATCCCAACGGAAAGACTTCGTCTATCCTGCGTTCTTTGTAACCCATCGTCTGATAACCCTTTATCCGCTTCTGATACATCCGCGTCAAGACAGGTACGTGCCGGTCCACATAATCATAAATTAGAACCTCCTGCTTTGGCTCATACAATCTGTGAAGCCGTCCCGCGTATTGCTGTACCGTTCCCTTCCACGAAATTGGCATGACGAGAAATAAGGTGTCTAGCGTGAGTTTCCGGGTTATGTTAGCGAATGCTCAGGAACGTAAGCCCAGCAAGGGATTACGGGGGAGTCGTTGTATTACCCACCGATTCGATACTGATCCAAATTCAAAGCTTCCACAATGCGTCTTGTATCCGGATCCAGTTTACTCAGCGAGAACGATTGCCGATCCTTTTTGCTTGCACCTTTCTTTGGGTATACGGTGATGACCTGTTTGACTTCGCCCAGGATGTCCAGCATCCGATTGATGCTGATGTCGATCCCGTGACCATGCAGTTCCCGATTCAGCAGGCTGCACAAGCGAAGGGCCAGAACGCAGTAGAAGGCGTGGACCCGAATTTTTTGATCAGTCCAGTGATAGATCGGTCGAAAGTCCAGGTGATCTGCGTTCTTCATTTGTTTGAAGGCTTGCTCAATGTGATACTGCGACCGGTAAGCCGTGACAATCCGTTCGTTAGTCCAGTCGTGGTTGTCCGTGTAGAGAATTGTTTTCCCCAACTGACGTTTGCGCAGCTCTTCAAGCCGCGACAGGTCCAGCGAGAATTCCAACTGAACCGCATCCGACACGGTAGATAGCTCAACGACAAACAGATCTTTCATGAACTCTGCATGCAGAATCTGGTCGACCTGATGTTGGACGGAGCTGAGGGTGGGCTTGCGCCCTTTCCGAATCACTCCCTCCTGACGGGCCTTGAGAGTTGTCTGCAGTTCGCGCAGGCGAGTCGTGCACTTCTCGATGTTCTTTTGAATTCCCTGCAGTTGGCCTTCTTCCAGCCTGGGATTGTGGACTACAAGCACCGTCATGTCCTGACCATACGCTGGATACGTAGTGCGGTAGGCCGTGACCCCCTCGTACTTGGTGCCCGTAACCGGCACGAATTCTGCTCGGTCAATGTCCAGCAACGGTTTGCATTGGGAAAGCTTCAGGGAGCCAACTACGTGGAACTTCGTCGTTCCGGCTTGTAGCTGTTTGAGGTGTTCCGGCGAGTTGTTCCCTTTGTCGAACACAAGCGTTGGTTCAAGCTTCCGGTCGCAAATTTTTTCGAACCGCTTTTGTAGTCTTTCGACAACGTCCAGGAACTGCCTGGCATCCGGCTGGTTCCCCGCGTACACTTCATGAAAGAGCGGGACATTGAAATCCGGAGAGACCATCATGGATAAGCCGACGATCTTCAAATCGCCGCGTTTCTCTTTGCTATGGCCGCGCTGAGGCAGTTTGCTGTCCGAGTTGGTGTCCACAAATGTGAAGAAGTTTGTCGTGTCATAGATCAAGCAGTCCAGGCTCAGCCCGTAGGTTTGGACAACCTTTTGAGTAAACACATCCTCAAACTCACCAATCGCCTGTTCAGACAGGGCATTCATATGATCCCAAAAGCGTTGGCTGGACAAATGATGCGCCTTGGCTGGGATAACCCGATCCAGGCATGTTTTCGTGAACCATGCAGCAATCTTGCTTTTGCTTGTGGGATCCACCGCTCGATTGATCGCAGCAATGAGCATGTATTCTCCGATGGTCAGACCCTGCGAGCGCTTGGGAGCTACCTGATTGATGAGTTCCACGACACCCAGTCGCTTGGCCAAGTCATACAGTGCCATGACAGATCCAAACTCAAGGACAATGCTGTACTTGGGTTGGTCCAGATCAGATGGTGCATCCATGGCTGCAGCGATGTGCTCCGCACGGCCCAGATACTTCTGGCGTACGATGCGAGGCTTCCCGTCGACACGGGCTGATTCCACGAGGTAGTAATACACTTGGCCCTTCTTCTTCTTTTTGATGATGGAAGCCAGGTCAATCGCCACCTCTACAGTAGGGTAATACATACATTCGACAACGAAGTCCATTCACCTGCAAACGCGGCGCAAAATAGCCAAATCTACTAGAAATATACCGCGACAAAAGTAGGGTAATACTTTTGGATGGATATTCAACCACAAATATCCATCCAACAATTGCAGTTGGGGTGCATCTTCACGGGGAGCAAATTAAATTGTGCGCTGATTTTCTCTGGAAAAAATTCTCGTAACCCGGAAACTCACGCTAGACGAGCATCATCAAAGCCTTCCCCGACAAATCGCCCAGTCGCTAAAATCACTCGTTCTGCGTTCATCGGAATAGACCGGATACGTTCCTGTACTATCTTCCGCTGCTTTTTGCCCATGCCACCCCGCAGGACAATGATGTTCTTGGCAAACCCTTTGAGCCTATTTTCAAAGTACTCCAGATGAGAAACACGATCCGTCAGGAGGAGCGGTGACCTGCCTTTGTCCAAAGCCTTCAACAAATCGTCGAAAATCAGATCGTTACGAGACTCGTCTTGCGACAACTGTGCATACACTTGCTGGATCGGAATTTCGTCATTCATATCTGATAGCTTGAAATCGGTGTATCTGGGAATAATCAGATGTTGAAAGGGTTGCGTCTTCGCTTGCATCCTGGCATTTGCCTTGAAACGAACAGGGCCGCACTGCATAAGGACAATGGGGTGCTTCCCATCTTTGCGCGTCAGCGTCGCAGTCAACCCCAGCACATATTTTGCCTTGACTCTTTTCAACACCTGCTCAAAACTGACTGCGGAGACGTGGTGACATTCGTCTACGATAACCTGTCCATACTCCTTAACAAAGTCCTTCACCTCTTTATCCACATAGGCACTCTGAAACAGAGCAATGTCGATCCGTCCGGTTCGTTGATGCTTGCCACCGCTGATGATACCAATGGCATCCTTGGGCACGTTCAGAAATACCAACAGGCGCTCCACCCACTGCTCCATCAGTTGCGTTCGATCCACCAAAATCAACGTATTCGTCGCACGTGCTGCAATCATCCATGCAGCCACAACTGTCTTGCCGAACGCAGTCGTTGCTGATAACGTGCCGATATCGTATTGCAACAGATTCTGAACCGCTTGCTGTTGTTCAGCCCTGAGCTGACCCTGAAATGTCACGTCAATTGACATTCCCGGATTGCGCCTGTCTTCAATTTCCATTGGGATACCCTGAGACTGCAGCAATTGAACGACTTCCTCTTGGCAGCCTCTGGGTAGAGCGATATATTGATTAAACTCCTCCGAGCAATCAATCACGCGCGGCTTATTGTATGTCGGCATCCGCATTGCCTGAGCTCTATAGAATTCGGGGTTTTGAAAAGCTGCCATCCGAATGAACACATTCATTTGCGGCGAGGACAACCCCATCTTTTCTACGTACAGCATGTCGGCAAGAACAAGCCTGATTTTATTTGGCAGCGGTTCCGGAAGAAGAGGAGACGAGCTGTTCCTTTGTGGCCTGTTCCAAGGCATATCATCTTCTTCGTCAGTTGACGGTCCAGGGACGGGGATAAGCTCGCCGAATTGTTCCATCTCACGAACAATGACCTCAACTTCGGCAGACGTCATCTTTCGAAGTGACGACAGGAACACCCATTGGTCCGCATAGGGGACATGATTCTCGTCGATGAATAGGCTATTTCCTTCCTTAGCAGGTAGCCTCTGCAGAGGCAACGCGATCAAATTGCCCAGCTGCTTCCTCTTTGGTAAAGTATCCTGGTTAGGAAACATCCGGTCATACGAGTCGAGTCCGATTTGATGTCGCTTTTCCATGGTACGGGTCAACAATCTCGTCCCCAACAGACGTGCAGTGCGAGCAGGCAAAGGTTCAGCAAAGAAGATCCAAACATGTCCCCCATTTCCCGACCGCGAACGTTCCAAAGCTGCGGGTATGTTGAACTTTTGACACGTTTCCAAAAAAACCGCTGTGTCATCTTTCCAACTGGTCTTGTCAAAATCGATGGCAAGAAACCAACACGTCTCATCTGGAAAAAGTGGGTAAATCCCGACTGTAACTGGGTTCTTATCTTCTTGCAAATGGGCTTTGATCACCTCATCCGTCATCGGAAGATAGTCACCCCAATGAATTTTCCCGTTCTCCTTCCCAAGATACTGACGTTTTGGATAGTACGGTGCCTTACCCATGGAATTGGATGCACGAACTGCGTATACATCTTCCCTACCTTTGAAGTAGTTGCGAAACAGAGTAATCTTATCCTCAATATTTGATCGTTTGGTCACTGTGCGAAAATCGGTTACTGTATTCGATTCGGACGCCTCTTCGGAGGTACGTGCAGTACTGCTGTCTAGATGCGCATGCGCGTCCTCTTGCACACTTGAATACACCAACCGCTGCAACCTGTTGATCTCGTTCTTCAACTCTGTATTTTGCGTCTGCAATCGCTGGTTAACGGCCCTCAACATACCGTTCTCTTCGCGCAAGCGTCTAATCTCACCAACTTCGAAGAGATCCAGTTCCAGTTGGCCCGAACCTTGAATCCGCCTTGCCATATTCCCTCCATGCTTCATGATTGCAAGCTTTCAATTTCATTTTACTGAAAGAGCTTCGGATTTGGTATTTGGCGTTTCATAAGCAAACTTCATAGTCGTCCGAATCATCAGATTCCCCTGTAATGCACGTAAAACAACCATTCCAGCCCGTAACGGCACTTCCAATGGCCCAAATGGAGCCGCCGCAAATCTCACATCTCGCACCGCGATCCCTGAGTCTGGCCATTCTTCTTAAAGATGCTTTCAGTTCCTGCTCATTTAGCGACTTGTTGTGCTGTCTATATAGTTTTACAAATCCTCCAACTGAAATCGGGATCACGTCAGTTTGTTTCCTCCAATCCGAATCTCGGTGCATTGAAACTGTCTTTTTGTTGCTTGGCTAACTTTCGCCTCACTTCATTATCTGCCACAACACCTTTTATATTTTTTCCCGCTGCCGCAAGGACAGGGTTCGTTGCGCCCTACTTTCGTCGAAATTCCTGACCGACTATTGTTTCTGCCTGCGGAAGACGCGTGCGAGCGGCCCCTCCCTGCGGCAGCTTGCTGCATTCCCATGTACACCTCGGCCAAAGGATAAAAGGATTCCCGGTTGCCAAAGTCCAATGAAAACTCCTTGAGCTCCAAAACTCTTTCGCCACTCATTTCTATAGTATCCCCGTATTCTTCACGGGTTGGTAAGAATGAAATGGTCTCTGGTCGATCCAAGTGTAGCTCAAGTAAGTATTGTAAAGCTGTAGCCAGCATGTCCCTCAGTTTTGCCTTGTCTAGCTTATTGTACTTCCGTGCGTGTACCAACGCTTGCCGAAAATGGCGCGCCGCGTCCTCGGGTTCGCCGATTTGATAAAGGATATCTCCGATGGACATATGAGACTCCAACTGAGCGACATCCAATCGGATGGATTGTTCAAATGCGACCACCGCCAACTCGGGACGCCCGCCCGACAAATACAGGTTGCCCAAGCGATTCCACATAAACGCGCTCTGTCCCTCAGTTCGCATCCTCAGCAAAATATGACTTTCTCCATCCGTCGCCCATCTCGGTTGAAAGCCATCAAACATTTCAAGTGTACCGAATACCATCCGCTCGTCCGAAGCCTGAGCCAGCCTCATCAGTAGACCAGACATAAGAAAGAATTCAAATTCGGTCGGAAGTTCCCAATCCCCAGCACCATTACAGTGTTTACAACGAAAGTACCCAGTACACTGCATCTGATCCGCCATGCCAGCAGAGGCCCTCGCCGAGCCTGTGTGACTTCCGCGTTTCTCTAATGCCGGATTGACCACGACCAATCCTAAATCGTATTGGCCTTTTCGACCACACTTCCGACATATCAACATATGTTTGTTGACAGGATGCCTAGCAGACACCTTGTCCTTATTGCGCGCAACCTTTGTTGCGTAGCGCCCAGGTAACATGGATACTGTCAATCGCGCAGGCAGTAGCTCCTCTTCCCTATCTGTCAATAGACTGACAAGAGATGGGCTGATACCTTGGTGGTATGTTGGCAAATATGGAACCTCCTGTTAACGCTAATCGGTACGCCCTGAGTCAACGTGCTTGTACCGTGATGAGTTGTACGAATGACATCTACGCCTTTTATTTTACCTGATAGGAGTAGTTTATGGACCTGTTATCAGTGACAGGTCGCTGTTGTTACTCCTGTAAAAGTCTATTCGCAGCCCCGCAGGGCTACGAATAGCCGATGGACAGAAAAACGGGCTTGGATTCGCGGGCCGCCTTTTGGAACGCTTCAGGGCACCACGGAAACCAGTCAACTGGGTTATGGGCGTGTTGCAGCAGGTATGGGGATTTCTCGTGGATGAGGCGGTTGGTGAATTTATGTTCGCCGTTGTTAGGCGTCACGGATGAATCATCCTCTCTGGATGGTTTTACCTTATTGTACTCCAACATTCCAGAAAGTATGGATCAAACGACGTTCGCCATTCATCTGTATTCGGAACAAAGATTGTGCGGAGGCTGAGGGGACTGCAAACTGCTCGACGCCTTTGTATAAGTGGTCAATTATGTCGGTCTCCGTGTCGCACTCTCTTTTTTCCTTTCGCCAAGAAAATTCATGACCGCACCTTGACCTTTCGACGATTCGTACATCACAAGAATTTCTTCATCAGTGAGTTCGGGATGATCCTCTGACAGAGTATGAAACGCATGATTTGCATTAACGATTTCCTTCAATAGATCCATTTTTTCATGACGAACTGGTTGAAACTCGATCAATTTCATCGCTCCCAACAATCAATGCGACCGTTTTCCAATGGGATGATACATCGAAGGAAATTACCACTTGTACATCAACAGTCGAATCATGTCCCGGAAATTCGGGAAAAGCGACATGGCACCGTACAGGACGCGGTATTTGAATGGAAGCTGCCTCGTGTATTTCGATCGGAAGACGGACACGTCCGCTACTCGCTGAAGCGTCTCGCTGAGTCTGTCGATGTCCTCGGTGTTGTCTACCGCCCATTTGTGTTCGGCACCCGTCAATGCCTTCAAACTGGCCTTTCCTGTTCGTACGGCGAACGAGTTCATCACGTCGAACACCATCTGTCCGTGCTCAAAATGGTGCGTGATACGACGAAACAGCGATTGTACCTCGTCTTGCGTAAGGTATTCGAGAACCCCCTCGGCGACAACCATGACGGGCTTATTCTGTGGGATGCGCTGCAGCCAGTCTGACGCCGTGATGGAGGACGCAACCATGGTGTATCCTGCCCGATTTGCATAAAACCGCTTGCGGACCTCAATCACTTCCGGGTAGTCAACATCAAACCATTCAACACTCGCCGGCGGGTTGATGCGCGACACGCGCGTGTCCAGACCACAGCCGAGATTGAGCACGGTTGCCAGCGGATGGGCTTTCAGAAAGTCGGAGACCCAGGCATCCATCTGTTTGGCACGCACCACCATGACGTTTCCATTGCCGTAACTGCTGAATCTTTCAAACGGATACTCCAACTGGCCCATGATTTCTTCGGCCTTGTCATCATGCAGAATCGAGCGTTGCTGCTGATTGTCCAAGGCCTTGGCATACAACGTGATGAGCAGCGTTTGCTGCTCTCGTTCGAGTTGTATCTTCTGCTTCCCAGTCGTTCCTGCAGAATCCACCAATCATGCCTCCCGTCTTCGGACCCGTCCATTGCCAAGACCAGCCGCATCGGGGGACGATGACACAACCGGACCGATCGCGACTTTACGTGTTCGCCGCCAGCAGGTTCCTGCGAAGCTGCTTGATGTCTGTGATGGGCGGCCGTCCGAAGAGGCGCGCGTATTCGCGGCTGAACTGCGATGGACTGTCATACCCCACGCGGTAGGCGACTTCGGCCGCGTCGATGGCTTGTGACAACAGCAGGCGCCGCGCTTCCTGCAGTCGCACACGCTTCTGATATTGCAACGGGCTCATCGCGGTCACGTCCTTAAAGTGGCGGTGCAGCGACGAAGGGCTCATGTGCGCCAGCGCGGCCAATTCTTCAATCCGCAGGGGCTCTGCATAGTCCTGCTTGATTTTGCGGATCACGTCCGCGATGCGGTACGAATTGCTCCCGGCAATCGCGATCTGCCGCAGCGACTCCCCTTGGTTTTCCAGCAGGATGCGATACAAAATCTCACGGGTGAAGAGCGGCGCAAGCACGGGGATGTCTCGAGACGTCTCCAACAGACGCACGAGCCGAACTGCGGCATCCAATAAGGGGTAGCTTGTCTTGCTGACAAACAACCCCCTGCGTGTGGCCCCAGCCTGCTTGGACGGCACATCGGTTGTTCTAATCAAATCGAGGACTTCCTGAGGGTCGATTTCCATGCGCAGACACAGGTACGGCTCTTCTGGAGACGCCTCAATCACCGCGCCTGAAATCGGCAGGTCGACCGATACCACGAAGTAGTCGGATGGGCCGTACACGTAACTTTCACCGGCCAACATTTTCACTTTTTTCCCTTGGACGACGATGCACAGCGACGGCTCATGCAAGGTATGAACGGGCGATGTGGGATGCGATTTCCGAACCAGGGAAAGCGACGGTATGGCTGTGCTGTGAATGCCGTCCTGCGCACAGAATCGGTCAATGACCGCGGCCAGTTCTTCGCGCTTTTGCTCAATGTCATGGAACGCGTCATCGGCGGTGTTCAAGCCTATCCCTCCTCCGTGAACTCGGCTAGTTGCATCATAAACACTGTGGTTCAATTTTACAATCGCTGCTGGAGGATCAGGCAATCATCTGAAAGGAAGTAACTATCGGCTGCGGCCGTGATGGAGCGATAATACACCTGCCGCCTGTGGATGCGCCGCGGTCGCAATGCGCAGACCGAGTTTCCATCGGCTGAACTTCTATGGGTAAAGTGGGTGACCAATTGACGATGGCAAACGAAGTTGATCGCAGCCATTTTGTACGAGTTGTTACGCTTCTCGGACTCTGTTCCATCTTGATTTTGATGCTCGTGTATCTTCCAATCCCGTTCATTCCGATTTGGCAAAGCGAGTTCCACGTGACGATGAACGTGGCGGATTGGACCAGCAGCGCCTATGGCTTTGCTTATGCGATTGGCAACATCTTTTGGGGAACGCTGTCCGACAGCGTCCGGAGAGTGAGAGTCCTCTACATCGGTTTGTTCATGCTTGCGGTGATGACGGGGCTGGTCGCGATGAGCCCGTCGCTGGCCCTGTTGATTGTCTTCAGGGTGCTTGAAGGCGCGGTCGCGGCGTCCTTTCCGGCCGTCGCGATCGCGTATATCGGCGACGTCCTGGCCCCGAGATACCGTGCCATCGCAACGTCGGTCGTCAGCTGCGGATTCCTTCTTGCCAGCATCTGTGGGCAAATTTACGGCAACTTGATGACGACGGGCCGCGGATGGCACGCGGCGTTTCTATGGCTGGCCGTCGCGTATGCACTGCTCGGTGCGGGCGCTGCCTTCCTTCTTCCGAAAGGCACCCGCCCGCCCACGCAAGTATCGATTGGCTCAACGTACATGCGTACCTTCCGGCTCTTCCGGCAGATTCCGCTGACGCTTGCCTGGGTGGCAACGGTGCCCGTGCTGCTTAGTTTCATTGGGATGTATTCCGGTTTGGACGCTTTATTATCAGCGAGTTATCGAAGTGACACGAGCCAACTGGTTGAAATCCAACTCCTAGGCGCCCCGGGGATTCTCTTGTCGCTCGTCGCGGGATATTTCATCCGACGTTACGGCGGCAAGTGGGTGTTCATGGGCGGTCTGTTGATTGCCTGTTTCGGCGTTGTCATGGAAGCGGCGTCGCATCCGATGGGTCTTCTTACGTTCGCAAGCGTCGTTTTTGTGTTCGGTCTCTCGTCTGCCGTACCCGGAATCATTACGCTCGTCGGGCAGCTCGGGCATGAAGCGCGCGGAAGCGCTACGGCCGTCTACGCGTTCTTCACGTTTATTGGTGCCAGTTTGGGGCCTCTGTTGGAAACCTCCGTGGTTGCTTCTTTTGGCGTTCGTGTGTTCTTTCTGGTGCTTGCCGGCCTTTTGCTGTTGAATGTGCTGCTGACTGGACTGGGCATCCGATATCCGTCGTCAAACAGGGTCGAGTCGGTAAAACTGCATGCGCAGGCAAGGCGGGAAGCATAGGTCGAGGCAGCCAGCAAAGGAAAACTTCCTCCCCACCTTTGTCAGCTTAGCCCAACTGGATGCGTGTGTATGATTGGAGGAATTGCAGCCGCACATCGACCTTTACATTCGTGTTCATCCTGGCAAACGCATGGTTCCACGCGTCGTCGCCCAACCAATCTTCGTTTGAAAATCGGTAGACGTCTCGCCCCATGCCAAAGATGTCTGTATCGGCAGCCTCACATTGTTTTAGGCTCGTGTTCACAAGTTCCTCCACTTGTGTCTTCACTTGCCTTGTCAGTTCGCTCAGTTCGGCCCGGTCTGCATGTTGGACGCAGATTCCTCCTTGAATCCACCCGCGCAGCCGCACGGTGATGTTTGCTTGGGGTGGTCTTCCTGGTTCATACCTGACACGCATACGGCTTTTCACAGACGTCACATCGACAGTGAATCGACCGCCTTGATGATGTGGACAGTCGAACGCGAGGATGGATTTGGGGAATTGGTTTGTGACGAACATCCAGCCAAGCGATTGTTCTTGGTCGAGGGCACCTGCGAATCGGTCCCCTCGGAACATCGCAAATCCATGAATGCGAGGGGCGGAAAGATTTTTATCGGCGGCCCCAATCCAGACCGCGACGGGTTGAATGCCCGGGGTAGTCAATCTCTGGTGAAACCCGCCTAAGGTCGCTTCGTAGGAGTGTTTGAGCAACAGGCGGTTCTCAAAAAAATTCGACAGATATGTGGAAGGAATCGCGTCCAACGCCGGTGTGTATTCGAGCACGTCTCTGGCAGGTGTTTGTGAGACAAACAGCCAGGTTTCTCTCGATGTCGTGCGGGACTGGAGCAAGGGGTTAATCATGTCCATGACGCCGCGTTTCGCAAGTTGCTGATGAATGACGATCGCGCGTGTGTGGCCGAAGAACAGGCGACGATCGGTCGATAATTGAATCTTTCGGATCGCATCCGCCGCATCTTCCCCCTCCTGACTGACGACAACCGCTCTTTTGCCTTCCGTATCTGGACTATCCGTTCCTGCCGAACGAAACGATTGTGGGCGTGCCAGTTGAAGGCTGACGCGGACGCCGTACTTCGTGTTTTCCGCTGGATCGATCCCAATCATCAAAATGACGGTTCTTTTTTGCAATTCGACGCCGTCCCAGCAACCCGTTGCACAGCACGTGAGGACGACGCAAAGGATGCAATTCAGCAGGCGTCGTTTCATGCGGTATCACGCCCGTTTCTCGTATGGACACGACCCCGAAGCCAGATCGCAAGGAGTAATCCGAAAGTGACGAATTCAAAAAACCTGAACACGTACGCATACACACGGTCCAAGGAATCAAAGTCGTCTGGAATCACAGCGAACAGAACCAGTGCGACAATGGCCCAGACCATGGTATGGAGACTGCGAGGGTGCACGTAATGAACGAAAATGCGGTACGCCCCGTACATGGAGAGGTTGACCGCCGAAATCATGCAAATGATGACCGTTAAGAAAAAAATCAAGTCGAGTCTCTCTAACAGCGGACCGGTCATCTTTTGAATTCGAACGATTTCAAGAATCGGCCATTGTAAAGATGCACCCTCGAAGGGGCCAAGCACCGACAACACGATGACTAAATTCAACATGTTTAAAGCAATCACGCCAGCGCTGGCCCATAGGTAGTTGATGAAGGACTGACGAGACGTGATACCCAATTGGATAAACACAGGAAGATAGACCATGATGAGCGTGATGCCGGGAAGCAAGTCAAGCGTTCTGCTTATAACCTGCATAACGGAGGCGTGGACGGATGCTGTGACAGGAAGCAGGTTCGCAAAGTCAGCGTCCTTGAACGAAACGCAGAGCAGGAGAAGGGCCAATATGAGCGTGGGCCAATACAGCGCGGTTTGAAACCGAAACAGCGCATCCATCCCGCCGTGCAGGAGTTGGACAGGCGTCAACAGGCACAGCAGAATGAGCGCGATGCCGGGTGTGTAGGGCAGGGCTGCGTAATGCATGAGCCATGCACACAGCGACAAGGTTCTTGCACTGCAGACGATGAACGCTCCAGCGAGACACAGGTTCAACACCCCACCGACACGCTTGCCAAGATAGAGATCAAGCATCGTACAACCGGAAAACCCACCGGACAAGCGCTGTGCTGACCTGAGGACCAGATATGCAAATGCGGTTGACAACAATGCGTAGGCCGCGAAGGAAATCCAGACATTCGTATGAAGTCCGCGAAGCCACACCGGGATCCATTCCATCGTCCCCGTGCCAAACAAACATTCAAACGAGATGATGGAGAAGACAAGAGGATTGACCTGCTGCTTCAATTGCCTATCTCCTTTGTCGCCGATAGCGTGCTCTGCGCAGCCATCCACCGGGACTCGCATAGGTCACTGGTCGAGCCGTTGATAGTTGTAACGGCGCTCTTACGAGTGTATCGCCGAAGTCTGGCAAAAACATTTGCCCGAACGGCGTCAGATAGGGTACACCGAACGACTTGAGCGTCGAGAGGTGCGCGATGAGGGCCAACGTGAATACCAGTGTACCGATGATTCCGAATAACGACGTTGCAAGCAACATCGGAAATCGAATCATGCGGGTGACAAATGCGGCTTCGTAATTCGGAATGGCGAAAGCCCCAAGCGCCGTTAACCCAACGGCAACGACCATGATCGGGCTGACGATTCCAGCTTGGACCGCAATGTCGCCAATCACCAGGCCCCCGACAATGGAGTATGATTGCCCCATCTGCTGCGGCATCCGGTTGCCAGCTTCGCGAACCAGTTCGACCATGGCTTCCATAAACAGGGCTTCCATCACAATGGGAAGCGGAATTCCTTCTCGTGTGGACGCAAGTTGAAGGACCATTTTGAGGGGAATGAGTTCTGGGTTATACATGGTCAATGCAACGTACAGGGACGGAACAAAGATAGATACGGCAAATGCAACGATGCGGATCAGACGCAGCGCCGTGCCCGACCACCATCTCTGCGTGTAGTCGTCCACCGTGTGAAAAAACGACACCATTACCGCTGGTGCGAGTAGAACAAAGGGGGTTTGATCCACAAAAAATGCGATTCTTCCCTCTAAGAGCGCCGAGGCTGTTTTGTCGGGCCGTTCCGTCGCCTGCATCTGTGGATAGGGCGTCCAGTGATGGTCCTCAATCCATTGTTCGAGCGTTCCACTCGCGAATAATCCATCGATTTTGAGCTGCCGCAATCGGTTCCTTGCTTCTTCTAGAATAGCTGGGTCGACTAAGCCCTGAATGTACGCCAACAGGACATTGGTGTGCGAACGCTCGCCAATGATGAACTTTTCAAACGCAAGGTTGGGATCCTTAATGCGCGTCCGGACCAAAGCAACATTCGTATCGATCGATTCCGTAAACCCATCGCGGGACGCTCGTATCGATACGTCGGTAGCAGGTTCCTGCGGCGTTCTGCGTGCCAGTCCATCCACCGAGACCACAATATATTCTTTCGCCAAGCACAGTACAGCCTGACTATCCAGCAGCGCGTTCATGGCATCGTCGACAGAAGAAACCTTCTCTATTCGAGTCAGCTGCAGTGTGTTGTCCATCCATTTGAACAGGTCTCGATCGCGCCGTCCTGCCGTCCGTGTCAGAGGGCCGAGCAGCCGTTCCTCTAATCGCGCCGTGTCGACAATCGTTTCAATGAACACAACTTCCAATGCGGCACTCGGCACGGGACGAACAATCACATCGAATGACAAATGAATCCGACTCACCAGCAATTGTGTGGTTTCCATGCAAACGGACTCCCTAAGTTCGCTGATATCACTTAGGTTGTCCTCGACGGTTACAAATATCCGTGCTTCAGATACGGCGGCTCTTGTCGAAAATAGTTTGGTTTCACGATGGTGTTGTCATAATTTCGATGAAAGATGTGCGTCGTAGCCGGGGACACTGGCGGAATCAACCATGTCCAATCCCCAGTGACGTGACGTCCCTCGACTCTTTCTCGCTCCTCAAAGCGTTCAAACTGCTTCGCGGCAGTATGGTGATCGACGATGGTGACACCACTTTCCTTAAAGGACTGCAAGACAGCAATGTTCAACTCCACCAACGCCTTGTCTTTCCACAGAGAGGCATCCGATTGCGTGTCAAGCCTCAGGAAAGCTGCCACCTTAGGCAACATATCGTAGCGATTCACATCCGCCAAGTTCCGAGCGCCGATTTCGGTTTCCATATACCAACCATTAAAGGGAGCTGCAGGGTATCGAAGTCCCCCCACTTCTAACACCATGTCAGAAACAATCGGCACTGCATACCATTTCAACCCGATTGCGTCAAACTGAGGATAGTCGGGATGACGGATATCTACCTCCAAAATCAAGTCCTCAGGAATGGAAAACCAAGCAGGATGCTCGTCCTTGATTTGAATAACCAAGGGAAGGACATCAAAAGGTGTCCCTCTCCCCCGCCATCCCAATTCTTCACAGACACGCGTAAATGCCGCTGAATGTGGGTCCCCAATGACCCCTCGTTCGGACTCATAACCAGCATAGCGGACGAGTTGGTGATTCCAGATGCGCACTCCTGGATGAAACACGGTAATCGTCGGCCTGATTTTTCCGTCATTCGTGGCAAACTCAATATGTTTGTAAAGCGCATCCGCCACCTCGCTGGTCGTTGTGCAACATCTCTCATCAAACACAGTGAGTGTTTTCCAAAACAACCGTCCAATACATCGATTGCTATTTCTCCATGCCATCCGGGCCCCCTGTTCCAATTCTTCGTATGTAAGCTCGTATGTCCCGAGTCGCGCCAAGCTGCCTTGAATGTCTTGTAATCTGTCTTCAGCTTCTTTCCGACTCTTCCCCAGTTCATCGTAGCACGCCAAGATGAACTCGCGTGCTTCATCGTACAGCCCCATCACAAATGCTCCTTCACCTAAATGCTAGATTTCGACAAGAAGTCAATTTCCGGAGGTTCTCCACGCGTCTCATGTGGTCGCTTCGACCACATCTGAACCTTAAAATGAATCCGGTGGGATTCGTGTCGTACCATTCCCGTTACGGCACAATGAATTGATGAGCATGTCCAGTTCCTGGCTCTTTCGTATCACAGCCTCGTCAGTTAATACACCCTTTTTTTCGCTCGCAATCTCGAAAAGAGCCATCCTTTCAATCTCAATCTGAATAGCAAGCAGCGTCAATTCATGCGCTGGCATGGGACGCGACCAATAGTACCCTTGGCTGAGGTGTATACCTGCTGCTTGGACCGCGATCACATCCTCCCACCTTTCGACACCCTCCGCAATCACGAAATCTCCAGACTCCATCACCTGCGTCAGCTCTCTCAAGAGTCGCTGCTTCGAGGATGACAGGGCAACGTCTCGGGTCAACGAGCGATCAATTTTGATAAAATCAGGCTTGAGCTCCTCAAGCGTTGACAGCGAGGTATTTCCCTTTCCGACATCATCCAGCGCAATGCGTACGCCAAGAGAACGAATGGGTTCCAAGCACTTGAACAATGCGGGCGGATCGTACGAAATGTACTCTACCACTTCCAAAACCAAATGTTTGGGTTCGCAGAGCCCGTCGGTAAAGATTTTCTCGAGTTTCCTTCGAAAATCCCTTTCCATAAGACTGCTCGGCATGACATTGACAAAGAGTAGCATGGGATTCGTTTCATGAGGAATCGACGTTACATTGCTTACCGCGGATGTCAACGCTAACACGTCGACAGAGACGGACTGATTTCGCTCATACGCGGCTTGGAACCAGACGTCAGGTGGAATGAACCGTCCTCGATATACGGGTCGGCTTAACGCTTCGTACGCGTACACTTTGCGTTTGGTATGGTCAACGATGGGCTGATAAACCATTTCAATGGAACCCTTTTCGAGAATCTCTGTTATACTATTAGTTACATCAATGTAATTTAATGTATTAAATGGATGTTTAACCCCCCCCCCCCCCGAAAGGTAGTTTTTTCCATTTAATTTTCCGCAACCTTTTTCCCTTTTCATACGCTCACCCTTCCCCTGGAAATACAGGAGGCGACCTTACCATCAGGGCCGCCTTCGATGTACAAACCTTTCATACGTGGCAGCCCGGCGACCATAGGCAACATGCCCTTAGACCCGTGGCTTTGCGTCCCAATGTTTCCATTGGTTTGCCCTGAGACACCCTATGTATACGAAACATCAACGTTTAGAAATATATTCCTACATTTTTCGACATTTTTCAACCTTTCTTGAACCCGTGGTCGATGACACCGCCCACACCAAACGCAGTCAGGGCGATGGAGTGCGCCGCCAATCCAGAAGCAAACGCCACGACGGCCCCTATCACCATCCAATTGGACGTATCACGTATAGCTTGATGTACCCATGTAAAAAAATAACCCGAGGGAGTGGGGTGCCCATGGGGTTCCTAATCGTGACCATTGTCGTACTCAATTTCGTGTTTTGGTGGATGCCCAAGCGGTTGACGAAAATCGAAATATTGGTGACCTGCCTGTTCGCAGTGATGCTGGAACTCCTGTGTAACATCTACTTGGACTTAAAGCTGGACTGGTACGGGTATTTCGAAAAAGGGGCGCAGTGGACGTCGATGCTCATTATTTTCGGCATTTACCCTGCAGCAAACGCGATTTTTCTGAATTACTACCAGCGCATGAAAACGCGCGTACAGCAATTTTGGTACATCATCGGATGCTCGGTATTTGCCGTCGTGTATGAGTGGCTCGCCGAGGTATTCGGGTTTTTTTATCGCAACGAATGGAAGTTGTGGTATTCGGTCATCGTTTATCCATTCTTATTCCTCCTCCTGGTCGGCGTTTTGAAGTTCGTGCGTAAGTTGTTGGCCAGTGAATACACCCGCAGCTAAAACAGGACAGGGTCGGCACAGATACCAAGTATCCGCCGGCCCTGTCACGTTTACATGCCTGGTGAGCGCCGCCCTCAAGTTCGAATGAGGTAATCAAATGCACCCAGTGCTGCATTGGCACCAGACCCCATTGAGATGATGATTTGCTTGTACGGGCTGTTCGTACAGTCGCCTGCTGCAAACACACCCGGAACACTCGTCGCACCGCGTGGGTCGACGACGATCTCGCCGGTCCGGGTTCGCTCCACGGTATCGCCCAGCCACTCAGTATTTGGAACCAACCCAATCTGCACAAACACACCTTGCAAATCGATGTGGTGCACTTCGCCGGTGTCCCTGTCCGTATAAGTGATGCCGTCAACCTTGTCGGTGCCGGTAATTTCCTTTGTCGCCGCGTTCGTCACAACGGTCACGTTCGGCAGGCTGTACAACCGCTTTTGCAGCACGGCATCCGCCTTCAACTCCGGCATAAACTCGAGCACCGTGACGTGCCGGACGATGCCGGCGAGGTCAATCGCAGCTTCGATGCCGGAGTTGCCGCCCCCGATGACGGCCACATCTTTCCCTTGATACAACGGACCGTCACAATGCGGACAATAGGCCACGCCTTTATTTTTGAACTTGTCTTCTCCTGGGACACCCACATTGCGCCAGCGAGCCCCCGTCGCGAGGATAACCGCCTTGCTTTTCAGAACGGCGCCGCTTTCCAGTTCCACTTCAATCAACGACTTCTTTTCGAGCCGCTTGGCCCGCTGCGCCTTCATCACCTGAATGTCGTACTGCTTTACGTGTTCTTCCAGTTGTGCAGCGAACTGTGGACCCTCCGTGTATTTCACACTGATGAAGTTTTCAATCCCCAGTGTGTCCAGAACTTGTCCGCCAAGTCGTTCAGCAACGATGCCTGTCCGAATCCCTTTGCGCGCTGCGTAAATGGCGGCGCTTGCGCCCGCGGGGCCGCCTCCGATGACAAGCACGTCAAACGGGTCCTGGTCGGCAAGTTCCGACGGGGTTGGGCCGCTGCCGAGCTTGGTCAAAATTTCCTCGAGACTCATTCGGCCGCTGCCAAACAGCGTCCCGTTCAGATACACGGCGGGAACCGCCAGAATGTCCTTGGCCTCCACTTCATCCTTGAACGCTGCACCGTCAATCATGGTGTGCGTGACACCCGGATTGAGGATGCTCATCACGTTCAACGCCTGCACCACGTCAGGACAGACATTACAGCTCAGGCTGACATACGTCTCAAAGTGATATTCACCACGCAAGCTCTGAATCTGCTTGACCAGGCTGTCCTCGATTTTGGGCGCCCGGCCGCTTGCCTGCAGCAGTGCAAGGACGAGAGAGGTGAATTCATGGCCCAACGGAACGCCAGCAAACGTGATACCCGTGTCTTCGCCGCCGCGCATCAGACGAAAACTCGGCGTGCGAGGCAGGGACACTCGCTCCACCTGAATCTTCGGGGACATGCTGGCCAACTCGTGTACGAGGGCCAGCATGTCCATCGAAACTTCGTCAGAGCCTGCACTGACTTTGAGCAAGACGTCGCGCTCCATCAATTGAAGATATTGTTCGAGCTGTGCCTGGATGTCTTTATCGAGTACCATGTCTCACCCTCCTCAAATCTTGCCGACCAAGTCCAGGCTTGGCTTGAGCGTCTTCTCTCCTTCCTTCCACTTCGCCGGACACACTTCACCCGGGTGGTTCCGTACGTATTGAGCCGCCTTGATTTTGTTGACGAGCGTGCTGGCGTCCCGGCCAATGCCGTCCGCGTTAATCTCGATGGCTTGAATGACCCCGTCGGGATCGATAATGAACGTGCCCCGGTTGGCAACGCCCTGGTCCTCAATCAGCACATCGAAATTCCGCGAAAGGACGTGCGCAGGGTCACCAATCATGGTGTATGTGATTTTGCCGATGGCCTCGGAGGTGTCGTGCCACGCTTTATGCGTGAAATGCGAATCCGTGGACACGGAGTACACTTCGACGCCCAGCTCTTTCAAAGTTTCGTACTGCTCCTGCAGGTCTTCCAGCTCGGTCGGACAAACGAATGTGAAGTCCGCTGGATAAAAGCACACGACACTCCACTTGCCTTTGAAGTCTGCTTCGGTAACTTCGACGAACTTCCCATTACGATACGCGGATGCTTTGAACGGCTTGACTTCGGTTCCAATGAGTGACATTCAGTCGTACCTCCTCAAGATGAATGGAATGGTTGAACAAATGGGTGTGCCGTACAGAACAAGACAAACGTCCAATACACTGGCAGGACGACCAATCATATTGTATGATGTATTATATAGCATCAACTCCTTTTTGATATTAATTCTTATCACGAATTCATTATAAACAAGTGGTTTGTCGTTGTCAAAGATCATTTGATACATTGGTAATAGAAAGGAGGGGAGGTCCATGGATTCACACCATCCTGACATCCCGACGCTGTTGAAGGACGCAGGGCTGCGGGTGACTCCGCAGCGCGAGGCCATCTTGACCTTTTTGATGGAATACGACGGTCACGCCACCGTGGACGAAATCTACAAGGCGATTCACCCAACATTCCCGAGCATGAGTATGTCGACCGTCTACAACACGGTAAAGCACTTCGCGCAGGTGGGGCTGGTGAAGGAGATTACCTTCGGCGACAATGCGAGCCGATTTGACATCAATGTAAAGCCCCATCATCACCTGGTGTGCAGGAAATGTGGGGCGTTGATTGATTTCTATATGGACAAATTGCCATCGTTTTCGCTGCCGCCGGAGGCGAACGGGTTTGCAATCGAGGACTATCACGTCGAAGTCAAAGGGATTTGCCCGTCGTGTCAGCGCGCATCAGCCGTATAAAGAACGGATGGGGCCCGCGGACGAACGCTCCTGCACCAGATCGGAGACGGCTGGGCGGAGTTTGTTCACGACGCTGAACAGCGCTTTGACGGACGACGTGAAGATGTCCGCATCCATGCCGCAGCCCCAGTGCCTGGTGCCGTCGGACGACGTGATGCCGATGTAGGACACAGCTTGCGACGCCGAGCCCACGCCCTTCGCGTGTTCTTTGTACACCAGATTGGAGTAGGCCACGCCCAGATTCTGCTGAATCGCGCGACTGATGGCGTCGAGCCGCCCATTGCCTGTGCTGGTCCACTCCATGACGCACCCGTCGATCCGAACCGTGACGCTGGTCAGGTAGTCCACCTGATTTGCGACGTGGTATCCCACAAATTCCACGGGGGCGTTCAGGTTGACAAACTCCTCGATAAAAATATCGTAGATTTCACGTGGCAGCAGTTCCTTATGCAAGCGGTCGGACACGCTTTTCACCCGGTATCCCAACCCTTCGCGCATTTCCGCTGGCAGGTCGATGCCGAAATGCTGCTCCAGAATATAACCGATACCGCCCTTGCCCGACTGACTGTTGATCCGGATGATGTCCCCTTCATACGCCCGGCCAACGTCTTTGGGGTCGATTAACAAATAGGGGACGGACCAATACCGGCGTTCGTCTTCCTCGCGCCATTTCATCCCCTTTGCGATCGCGTCCTGGTGCGATCCCGAGAACGCCGTGAACACGAGCTCTCCCGCGTACGGGTGCCGTTTCCCCACCTCCATATTGGTCAGCCGCTCGTACGCTGCACGGATGGCAGGCAGGTTTGCAAAGTTGAGTCGTGGGTTCACACCGTGGGCGAACAGGTTCAACGCCAGCGTGACAATGTCCACGTTGCCGGTGCGTTCCCCGTTTCCAAACAACGTCCCTTCCACCCGCTGGGCACCTGCCAGCACGCCAAGTTCGGCATCGGCCACGCCCGTTCCCCGGTCGTTGTGCGGATGCACGGACAAGGTGACGTTCTCGCGGTGCTTCAGGTGCTCACTCATGAACTCAATTTGGCTGGCGTAGACATGCGGCATGGACATGGAGACGGTAGCCGGCAGGTTGATGATCACCTTGTGTTCCGGCGTTGGCCGCCAGACATCGAGCACATGGTTACAAATATCGAGGGCAAAATCCATCTCGGTTCCCGTAAAGCTCTCCGGGGAATATTGAAACTGAAAATTGCCGGGCGTTTGCGCGGCGCATGCTTGCACCAGTTCGGCACCGCTGACCGCGATGTCGATGATTTCCTGCCTGGATTTCCGGAAGACCTGCTCGCGCTGCGCCCGAGAGGTGGAGTTGTACAGGTGAACAATCGCGCGCTTCGCGCCATGCAAGGCCTCGAACGTCTTGCGAATGATGTGGTCCCGGGACTGCGTCAACACCTGGATGGTGACATCGTCCGGAATCAAGTCCTGCTCAATCAAAGTGCGCAAGAACGCAAATTCCGTCTCCGATGCCGCCGGAAAGCCCACCTCAATTTCTTTGAAACCAATGCTCACCAGCAGTTGAAAGTATTGCAGCTTCTCCTCCAAATTCATCGGGACCACCAGCGCCTGGTTGCCGTCGCGCAGATCGACCGAGCACCACATCGGCGCCTCCGTAATGTACTCCTTCTGTGTCCACTTCAGGCTCGTTACGGGCGGCATAAAGTACTCTCTGGCATACTTATCACAATTCTGCATGCCCACGACGTTGTCTGTGTTCTGACTCATTTCTCATCCCTCCCAGTTTCATTTCTCTGTGAACGAGTGCCTCAAAAAGGGCTGGAAAATAAAAACAGACCACCGTCTCGCAAGAGACGACTGGTCTGTGCCAACCGCGTTACCACTCTCATTGACCCGAAACGCCGGGCCCACCTCTATCGCAGAATCATCTGCGCGACCGACTAACGGCGGTCACTCGTCCAGGCATACTCATTGGTTCTGCCTGGCCACTCCCGGGCGAGATGAAGGAAAGCCACTGCTGCGTCGCACCACCCCGCAGCTCTCTGCTCAGCGTCTCTTCCCTGCTGCTCCCGTTCCACGTGTTTCATCGAATTGTTGACTGAAATTTTGATGTGCTCAAAATAACACACTTTCTTTCCAACGGTCAAGGACGAATTTTCCGCCCTGGGAAGCGCACATCCGCCTATCACTCGACCGATACCGTGGCGGATGGCGCTGCCGATGCGGCCTTGCGCGGTTTAAACCGCTCCATCCGCGCCGCGTAGAAGGAGCCAATGATGAACACCGCTGCAACCACCTGTGCAATAACGGTTTCCCAATTGTTGAAGAGGGAGAACCACGTACCTGCCCACGCGGGGAAGTTGAGGGCGAAGGAATGCGTCGGGATCCAGTTGGCCAATTGCATTTCATTCACCTGTTCACCGACCATAATCTCGAAGACGACGCCAAGCATGACCCCCGTGAACACCAACATTTTCTTATAGGGCAGCTTTTGGTGCGCAATGAAGGTAAAGTATCCGGTGATGCCGATGAGCACGAGTGCGAACGCTGTGCCGAGCACCACGTTTGCCGTTCCGACTTGCATGCGGATGCTTTGCAGAAAGAGATCGACTTCAAACCCCTCACGATAGACAGACGCAAAGCCGAGCACAACCAGCCCCTTGTAAGCGACCGACTTCACGGTTTCGAGCTTGTCTTCGTTCGCAGTTTCAATCGAAGAAATGAGTTCCTTTTTCTTGCGGTTTTGAAAGGCAATCCACCCCGTCCAATAGATGCGGTGGAAAAACCAGTTCATGACGACGAGCAGCACCACAATGGCGAGCAGACCCGTCGCCGCCTGAATGTTGTTCTCCGACGTGGTGGTTGCCGCCAGTGCCAGAATGCCGACCAGCACAAACCAAGTCGCCAGTGTGGCTGCAAACCCGATGCCTGCCCCGCCCGCAATGGGCTTCCAATAGACTTTCTGCGTGCGAATCAGTCCAGCGACCACAGCAGACAGGACCAAAATACACTCCAGCCCCTCACGGTACACCAAAACAGCCGTATCAATCATGCCCGCCGCGGGTGAAATGCCGTGTGCGGTTGGGTCTGGATTGCCCGCCGCGGTGACCGCCTGCCATACGAGTACTGCGAGCAGAACGGCGCCCCCGAGGCAAACCAGGCTGGTGCGCAAGGCTGTGCTTTTCATTTCATAACCCTCTCCCTATGTAATGTGGCTGAAAGTTGATTAATCTACTCAACTTTCGTATGCCATCATTTTATAGTTAGGTCATACTAACGTCAAGGGTTAGGTAGAATAAAATTATTCCGGCATGCTCGCTAAAAGGGCACAGTGAGTGCAATCCCGCCGCAGTCACCCTGCCCTCCAGACAAACTCTCCCTCCAGACATCTCGCCCGCATCAAGCGCGTTCGCGGTGAAACAAGAAACGTGCCACCTCGTTGTGCGTCGTTTCGCGCTGGCGGAGAAACAGGCTCAAAATCAAGACAATCGCGACATTGACCACCAAGCCCCAAAAACCGGCATACCCGGGCAGGTGCAGGGGCGCTGCGAGGAACACCGTGACAATGCCACCGATAAATCCAACGCCGACTGGAATGCGATGCATGGTGCGCCACCACAAGCTGAACACGACCGCGGGCAAAATTTGTACGATGCCCGAAACCCCTTGGAGTTGAAGGCTGATGATCGATGATGGGAACAAAATCCCAAAGGCGAGTGCGAGAATCACCATGAGAAACACGGACAGGCGCGTCAGGAACGTCAGATTTCTGGGGTGAATGTTCGGCGCGAACACGTCCCGCACAATGTTTTTGATAAGCAGGTTGGATGCCGCGATGACCATCAGAGATGCAGGCACCAGACTCGCGAGCATAATGGTCGCAAAAGCAATGCCCTGACCGAAACCACCCATCGACTTCTGAATCAAGTAGAGCAGCGCAGCGTTGCTGTTGGTTTGCCCCGGCACCACCAGCAACGCCAGAATGCCCAGTCCAGTGACAAAGAACAGCAGAATGTTGTAGAACGGCAGAAAGATGGCATTTCTCCGCAGTGACTCGCCGGTTCTGGAAGACAGCGAACCCGTTGAGGAATGCGGCCACATAAACAGCGACGCCGCGGAGATGAAAGCTGCGGTCGCAAACCAAAAGGCACCGTGATTGCCGCCGTGGCCAGGCAGCGACATGTAGTCCGGATGACGGACCTGTGCCGCATGCAGGAACTGCCCCCATCCTCCGAACCATTTCACGGGCAAATAAATCACGAGGATGAGCATCACGACCCAGACCAACAGGTCTTTGGCGACGGACGTCCAAGCCGGTGCCCGAATCCCGCTGAAATACGTATAGAGGCCGACCAGCAGAAAGCTGATGACCAACACCCCGGCCGGACTGATTTCGCCCGTGACGCGCACGACATTCTCAATCCCCGTTAACTGCAGGTCAATGTACGGAATTAAAAAAGCGATGCCTGCCAACGCCACAAGCGCGGACAGAAAGCGGCTGTCGAAGCGCTCCCGCACATAATCCGCCAAGGTGGTCATGTGAAACTGTTTTGCGACCGCCCATATTTTCGGCAAGAAATAATAAGCGATGGGATATGCCAGGACGACATAGGGCGTCGCAAAGAACGCGGGGACCCCAAGGCTGTAGCCATACCCGGTCAATCCCAGGAATGTGTATGCCGTGTAAACATCCGCACCAATCAGAAACCAGATGACAATGCCGCCGAAATTCCGGCCGCCGACCGTCCACTGCTCGATGGATTCGCGCGACGCCTTGTCGCTTCCGGCCACAAACCCCAAAACCACCACGAGGAGGACAATGACCGCCATGACGATTAATGCCAATGTTGATGTAGTCACGAAACTCGTTCACCCCTGTCGTGATCGGCAATCAAATACGTCAGCCAAGTACAAATGGGCGTGAGAACCATCCAAAGCAGCCACCAGAACATAAAGAACGGCAGCCCCATCACGGTCGTCCGCACGCTGTTCGCAAACCCAACAAAGAAAAGCTGTCCAACAAACGGAATCAGAAACAGGACAACTTCCACTGCGCGCTTCATCGCGTCAATCTCCCCTCCCGCTGCCTCGCTGGGACCACCACATCAAGAAACTGCCCCAGTCTTTTAAGAAGAGCTTTCCACGAATGGCAGTATCGTATGTACGTCCATCCGCGCATGGCGAACTGCGTGGCTGCGGCCGTGTCACGACCCATTCAGGCGGACGCCTGCGGACATTCACCGCCTCTGCCGCAAGCAGACATCCATACTGTGGAATAGCTCAGTTCGGAAGGAGGGAAGCACGGTGTGCACAATGGGACAATGCAAGAAGCACTTGGGTCAATGGGTACAGTTTCAAACGCCTTGGGGAGTTCACCGAGGCATTGTGACAGACGTAAATCACCGAGCAGTGCTCGTTCGTGTGCCGAAATCGTATGCGCCCGTTCGGTATGCCACCGCCACGGCGCCCGAGAACGCTGATGAACGGAAGCTCGATGTCGCACTCGCGCAGTGGGGCGGCTATGGATACGCGGGGCGCTATGGGTACCCGGGCCGCTGGGGTTACCCGGGTTACGGCGCTTGGTTTGGTGGCTGGTGGCTTTGGTGGCTGGCTTTTGCGTGGGTATTTTGGCTCGCGTTTCTCTGGTAATGCAGCTTCGCTGACACACTCTATCTTGCGCCAAAGGTGCCCAGTGCGGCGCCTTTGCGCCGCTTGAGATAGGACAAGCCCGCGCCGCTTATGATATAGTGATCGAGAAAGAGGGGTCGACGTACCTTGCCACATCATATTCCAACGCATATCCAAACACTTCATCAAGACATTCAACCCAATCAACTGCGTTATCACCGCAGGCGGGTTGCGGTCAGCAAGGAGTTTACCTTCGACGCTGCCCACCACCTGCACCTGTATCCGGGCAAGTGCCAAAGCCTGCACGGGCATACATACCGTTTGGTCATCACCGTCAGCGGGATCCCAGACGAAATCGGCTTGACCATCGACTTCGAGGACCTGAAGCGAATCTACAAAGACGTGATTGAGTCACGGCTGGACCACCAGTACCTCAACGAGGTCCTGCCTCCGATGAATACGACGGCTGAAAATATGATTGTGTGGATGTGGGAACAGTTGGAGGCTGCCCTGGCAGCAGACGAATTCCGTCAGCGCGGCGTCCGGCTTGAACAGCTGGAACTTTACGAAACGCCAACCAGCCGCGCCATCCTGACGCGGGCCTGGATGGAGCACTTGGAAGGAAGCGACACACCATGAATGTTGCCGAGGCACAAGACACGGCACGCCAGGACGCTGGCGTGCCTGCACCGGAGGCGCTTTGCGCGAAGCTTCCGATGGTGGAAATCTTTCAAACCGTGGAGGGAGAAGGCACCCGCGCCGGGTTCGTCACGACGTTTGTCCGCGTCTACAATTGCAATCTGCGCTGCACCTGGTGCGATACACCGTACAGCTACGCGCCCGCTAAACCGGAGTTTACCGCGACCATCGCGGAGATTGTCCAGTCCGTCCATCAATTGGGCAATTCGCACATCTGCCTGACGGGCGGAGAACCGCTGATGCATCGTCAAAAGTCGGCCACGCTCTTGATGGCCCTTGCCGCCCTCCCGGAAGTCAAGGATGTGCACGTGGAAACCAACGGCGCCATTGACCTGGAGCCGTTCCACCGGCTGCGGCTCGCCAATCCGGACCTGCTGCCCAAGATTCGGTTCATCGTGGACTACAAGCTGCCAGGCAGCGGAGAAATGCACAGAATGGTCACCACCAATTTTTCGTGGTTGCTGCCGCAGGATGAAATCAAGTTCGTGGTCGCGAATGAAGAAGACTTCGCCTGCGCACTGTCGGTTTTGCAAGAACACTACCGGGAAGGTCAGGTGCTGTTCAGTCCCGTCTGGGACACGATGCCCCCTGCCAAGCTCGTGGAGCTGATGCTTCAACACAACCTCAAGGAAGCCAAACTCAGTCTGCAGCTGCATAAATTTATTTGGGATCCCCATCAACGCGGCGTCTGAATGGACGCCCGACCCCCAAAAATTGTTTCAACCTTTCGAAATACATTTATAGATCAATCGAGTAAGGGATTGGCAGTCACGACTCCGAAATGACGAAGGGGTGCTCGCGGATGTTCTTCTGCATTCATTGCAAGGAGATACATATGACGCAACCAGGAGATCAAGTTTTCCGCACAGGGTTTCGGGAAATGGCGTCCGGTGTGACTCTGCCACTAGGCACGTGCATGGACCAGCGGTCGACCCCCAACCCATCGATTTCACACGACGTTTGCGATCACGGCGCACCGCTGAAGGAAGCCGTATCGCTGTAGGAACAGGCGCCTGACGATTGCCTGACAAACATGCAAAACAGCCATCGTCCGCCTCGGACGACGGCTGTTTTTGGCGAGTCAAACGTGCAGCCATTCTCCCAAAGCCGACACGTCCGTTCGGCTCCCAACGTAGAACGGTCCAAACTCGCCGAACCGTGCGCTGGCTTCGTCGAATCGCATTTCGTACACAAGCTTCTTGAACACAACCGGGTCGTCTGCGTACAGCGTTACGCCCCACTCCCAATCATCGAGTCCGACAGACCCCGTAATGATTTGCGTGACGCGTCCAGCGTACGAACGTCCAATCATGCCGTGGCTGCGCATCATTTCCCGCCGCTCATCCATCGACAGCATGTACCAGTTGTCATTGCCTTCCCGGCGCTTGTTCATTGGGTAAAAACAGACGTTCTGTGTCTTCGGCAGCGCAGGCTTCAGCCGGCCCTGCACATACGGGTCCTGCGACACGTCGACGCCCGGCTTTGCAAGGTAACCGCTGAGTTCCACCACAGACACATACGAATACGCGGGTCGTGTGAAATCCGCAAAGCGGGTGCGGTTCAATTCATGCTTCGCCGCAATCAGTTCTTCAAGCGTTGGGCGGAGCTGAATCCACATGAAGTCTGCTTTGTTCCCGGCCATGACATAGAGACCATAGCCCCCCGATTTCTGGACTTCATAATTCGAAAAAGCGGTATGTACGGCAGCGAGTTCGTCCAGTGCTTTGGCTCGCTCCACGGCAGTTGTGGATTTCCAGGCTTGCCAATCCAATGTTCTGATGTCGTGGGATACGTACCAGCCTTCGAGCGTAGCGACGGCTTCATTCATACTGTTCACCTCATTGGGCGAATTCACCCGGATGTGGAATGCCTCTAAAGTGTACCAAAGATGACAAAGCGCGGCCAACGGCCGCGCATCAGAGCACGTATCCCATTCTTGCACGACCCAATTAATACACCGGCGTCGTCGTGCAGGTTGTCACGGTATAGGGAACCAAGAGAATGAACAGCACAAAGATAATCAGAAACACGACCGCCCAACGGGTATATCCTCCGAATACGCCGCCATCGTACATGGAACATCCTCCTTCCACACTTCACGCGTTCGTCCATCACGCTTGTCGTTCGTCAGAGGTTAGCAGGTCGCGGTGGTTGTTGCTGCACCGTAGCCCGGGACCAGCAGGAAGAAGAGTACGAAGATGATGAGGAACACGACAGCCCAGCGTGTATAGCCCCCAAACACACCGTACATCTCAAGCACCTCCTTTGCGCGACATACTGCATGGTATGAGGCGGTCAGGGCGCATGAGGCGGTAAATGTCCCGGGTCGGGGGCGCCTATTTGTTGGGTGCCAGCCCCCGGTCAGGAGACGGCGAAGGTCCCCGCAGGTGTCACAATTTCCGCAAACGAACGCGGCAAACGGCGTGATCTTCCCCTTTTTCCAGAATCAACTGTGCGCGCGGGCGTGTCGGCAGGATATTCTCCCGCAGATTCACGGCGTTGATTTCCTCCCAAATTTGCGTTGCGGTCGCCACCGCTTCCTGGTCGGTCAAATCCGCGTAGCGGCGAAAGTAAGAGTTCGGGTTGCGAAAAGCGGTTTCACGCAATGCTTGGAATCGCTGAATGTACCAATGCTTGATGTGCGCTTCGTCGGCATCCACATAAATCGTGAAGTCGAAGAAGTCCGACACGAACAACCGGGGTGCCGACTTCGCCTGTTTGGTGCCGCCCGTCTGCAGCACATTCAATCCTTCAACGATCACGATGTCCGGATGGCGAATCTCAATGGTCTCATCCGGCACAACGTCGTAAATGAGATGCGAGTAAACCGGCGCATGCACCAGCGGCTTTCCCGATTTCACATCCGCCATGAACCGAATCAGCTTGCGCACGTCATAGCTCTCCGGAAACCCCTTGCGCTTCATCAGATTCCGTTGTTCCAGCACAGCGTTCGGGTACAAGAACCCATCCGTCGTCACCAAGTCGACCTTGGGATGGCTTGGCCACCTCGAAAGAAGGGCTTGAATAATGCGCGCCGTCGTACTCTTTCCAACCGCCACACTCCCAGCCACGCCAATGATATAGGGAACCTTTTCAGCCTGGCTCCCAAGAAACGAGCGAGAGGCCCGGTACAGGTTCTGCGTCGCATCGACGTACAGGTTCAACAGCCTTGACAGCGGCAGGTAGACCTCCTCGACCTCTTGCAGTGACACCTGTTCATTGATGCCATGCAGGCGCACCAAATCCTCCTCCGTCAATGGAAGCGGCGTTGACGCGCGAAGCAGCGCCCAATCCTTGCGTTCGAATGTGATGTATCTGGAAAACTGCGGCTTAAGTTCCGTTTGCATCAAAATGACGTTGCCTCCGTCCTGATCCGACAACTCGCTGCTAATCCGAGCCGCTCGATCGGCCGGAGAGCCCCTCAAGACATCGGATGGTTTCTAATTACGGTGGTCGCCCTGTCGGCCACACCAGTCTGCCCCCGTCCAGCTTGCGCCGCTTTGCATTCTAAAATGAAGCCAGCAGCACCCGGGGTGGGCCAACTGGCTTTTGAAATGACAGGATGTGACACATTATATCATCTATCTCTCGCGACGAGAATGGGGAATCTCAAAGGGGGGTGACGTCTTCGACCACCCAAATGCCGCGCGACCCTTGACGTTCCGGTTGATACAGTTCGACGAGAAACCGGCAGGGCCCGTGCGTGACCTCGACGACAGCGTGCCGCAGTCCTGAACCGGACTCAATGTACTGCTCGCGCAAAGTGTAAATGTCGTTCGCGCGCAGCCCCAGATGTTCCGTACCGACCACCTGGGCGGTGCGGACGGGACTGAGTCTCCACAGGTTTCTTCCCTGGTCTGCGGCCTGCTGAATCCGCGCATAGTCCTCGCCTGGAATCTCTACTCTGCCAATGTGCACCTCTGGACATTCAGGCATGACATCGTCCTCCGCTTGGTTCGATTCGGTTGCCGGCCTCGGACCAACGGCCGAAACACAAGGCCGAGTCCCCCATCCGGTACGCCGGGCTGGCACCCATGAGTAGGGTATGGATTGAACGGATGGCCTGTGACGCGAAACCGATGTAGTAAACTGGAATCAGCGACAAGGAGGAATGTGTCATGACCAAAATGAAGGCAGTCGGGCTCCACTCCACTGGCAAGCTCGTCAATTTCGAAACGGACAAACCCACACCAGCCGGCAGGGATTTACTCGTCGAAGTTCGAGCCGTGGCAGTGAACCCAGTCGACACGATTCAGCAGCCAGCCAATGACGGTGACGAACCGCGTATCCTCGGCTGGGATGCTGCGGGTGTTGTGGTGGAGACGGGATCGGCATGTTCCCTGTTTCAGCCCGGAGACGAGGTGTACTACGCAGGCGACATCATGCGGCCTGGCGCAAACGCCGAGTTTCATTTGGTAGATGAACGCCTCGTCGGACGCAAACCGAAGACCTTGAGCTTCGCCGAAGCAGCGGCCCTGCCTCTGACCAGCTTGACGGCCTGGGAAGGGTTGTTTGAACACCTGGGTGCGGCGAAGGATGGCAATGACGGGAAAACCGTTTTCATCGTGGGGGCAGCAGGCGGCGTCGGTTCGATTGCCGTACAACTCGCGCGTCATGCGGGACTCACCGTCATTGGCACGGCTTCGCGCCCTGAGTCACAAGGGTGGGTCAAACAACACGGAGCCCATCATGTCATTACGCACACAGCGCCCTTCGCCGAACAACTCCAAGCCATCGGATTCCCTGCCGTGGACGCTGTGTTTTGTCTCAATCAGGTTGCCCCTCACTGGGAGAACATGCTCAAGGTGCTGCGGCCCATGGGGAAAATCTGCACCATCCTGCCACCGCTCGAACCGCTGAACTTCCGGCTGATGGCGGACAAGGCCATCACCTGGTCGATTGAAGCCATGTTTACGCGCGCGAAATACCAAACGCCGGACATGATCGAACAACACAACATCCTGTGCGAACTGGCGGACTGGATTGACGCAGGCCACATACGGTCCACCATGACGGAACGGCTGTCACCCATTAACAGCCAAAACCTGCAGGCAGCGTATGAAAAGATCCGGTCACGGCGGACGATTGGCAAGATTGTCTTAGAAGGTTTTTAAATCCTGGGGCGGCTCGCCTGAAGGTGCGGGCGAAGCCGCCGATGGGTTTCACACCTGTGCGATCTCCAGTGCTTTGGCCAGCACCACATCACGACCATCATACAAGTCATCTCTCGACCGCATCACCGCGATGTCGGGTGTAATCCCGACTCCTTCGAAGGTGCCTGCGTCCGGGAAGGAGGCCCGTACCGATCCAATACCAATACTTATACCATCACATTCGAAGCACACGGGTTGCCCTGTAGACCCCCAGGTCGTTTCGCCAATAAGGATGCCACGCTTTGTGTCTTTGAACGGCATAATGAAATCTTCCGCCGCCGAGCCACAATACCGGTCTGTAAGGAGGATGACGCGTCCAGAATAAATGGATCCGTTTGGCTCTGTCCAATCTGACCGACAAACAGCGCCAGATCCGTCCTGCAATATCGAAAATTCCCCATGTCCTTGGTGCCGTTTCCACAAGTGCCCAATGTTTACGGCTGTCTCTGTCCACCATCGATAGGGACGCTCCATCAGCGCGTCAATCAATTTGCTCGGTGTAATTCCGCCACCATTGGAACGTAAATCAATGATCATCGTTGTTGCCCTAGCAAATTCCTTTACACAATCGAGAGCTTTTTCCTCAACACTCGGTACGTGGAAACTTGGGATACGTATGTAACCTACCGTCCCGTTCGCGAACCATTGTGCTGCACAATCGTGTAACGGCTTCGTCGCATTGGCGCGAGACTGCGGCGGACAGTAGGTGATTGTCCGACCCCATCTACTTTGCCCGTCCCTCAATCCTTCAACCACGAAGCCCAGTCGACCACAAACTTCCTGCCCCATCCACGTATTCAATGGGCCGGCCTTTGTTATAACAGGATGACGACTCTAGCATCTCCATTAATCTCTGCAGTTTTGATACTTGACAAATAGACAGCAGAGCCTATGATTAACTCTGCATATAAATGTTAAGAACTTGTTGAGGTATTGTTAAGAATCTGTTGAGGTTCAAAGTTCGCATCAATTTCTTCGGAATTGAGGGTATTCCAATGAAATTCACCGAAACGTACTTATATCGATGTGCAGACAACCCATATGTGCGTTATCCAAAGCCATGGGATACTTATACCACCCTGCCGTTGTCCGTCCCGATTTCAGAATGGCTTTGCAAAACAAGCCTAACGCCGAACGCCATTTCGGTGATCTCACTGGTATTCGCCATTTTATCTTCCGTTGTGTTCTACCTCGGGACACCCTTAGCAATGGTTTTCGGTGCGGTGCTGTTCCACATTTCTTACATTCTGGATTGCGCTGACGGTTACAAAGCGCGAAAGATGAACATGTCTTCGCAAATCGGGCACTGGATCGACCACACCTTTGATGAAATCAAAAAGCCAATCCTCATGATTGGTATTTACTCAGGACAGGTGGTACACCACGGCCCTCTCCACATGTGGGCGTGGCTCGGCGGTTTTCTTTACCTGTTCAGCCGAGTTCTAGTCAAGACCGACAGCACGGTGAAAAAAAGTCCTTCCGAATCTATATCAACTGTCGCACCCGACCGCGTGTTGACACGCACGGCCGGATCGAACATGTTGTTGACGCCTCGCCAACAGTGGCTGTTTCAACACTTTGGCATCGTCACACTGTTCACGTCCATTGAAGCGCAGGCCATTGCCTTTGTGCTGGGACCCATTTGCCAGCACCCCATGCTCGGCTTTCTCGCTGCGGGCGTTCTCTCGACACTGTGGGTGCTTGTTGTCGATGGACTGCTCTACTGGCGGAGAATCTTAAAGGCAGCCTGACCGCGACGGTCGTTCGAATCATGGTGTCATGATATGCTGATGTCAATCAGGGGCAGGTCCCGGAAAAGAAGTGAGTACAGTTGACAGTATTTCTGAATCATGAATTGGCGTGCAAATTAGAAAATGATTTACGAGAGGGTAACCAACAGCTGGTTGAAGCTTGGAACGCTTCGGGGTTTGGAACAACCGCAACCGCCATCGAAATCGACAATGTGCTCGCGGTTTACGGGGGGGCTGAATGTCCCATCAACGAAGCAGTAGGTTTCGGCATGTTGTCTCCAGTGGAAGAATGGGTATTGGAAGAGATTGAGCGGTTCTATCATGCAAAGCATCATGCTGCGGTCGTTCGAGTGTGTTCATTGGCACACCCTTCCGTCATTGAACTCACGAAAAAACGAGGCTACGTATTCAATGGTTTTTCATATCGATGGGTTTTAATTTGGCGACATGGCAATCTCCGTTCAACGCCGCCGACCAACGCGTTCGCATCGCTTCACCAAGCGAAGAAATGGACTGGTCGTTCGCCATTGCCTCGGGATTTGCCGACGTGGATGCAGTGTCAGAACAGAACCTCGACCTTGAGAGAGCCTTTTTTCGAATGAAAAGCAGCATCCCTTTGCTCGCGGTTGAACAGGGCGTAATTGCCGCAGGGGGTGTCCTTGCGCTGAACAAAGGAATCGCCGCCTTGTTTAGTACAAGTACCCGTCCTTCCTATCGGAAACGCGGGTTACAAACCGCGTTGCTTGATTGGCGGCTGCGTTATGCAAAGGCGCACGGAGCAGAGATTGCAACCATTGAAACCGACCCAGGGTCCGACTCACAGCGGAATGTCGAACGCATCGGGTTTCGTTTGGCCTATGTGACCGTGCAGCTCATCAAGCCTGTTGTTTGAGGCACATCAATTGTCATCCCGAAGGTTGAAGGCGGGCGGCTCCACGTCAAGCAAACGCAGGTATACATAGCCTTGTGCTCGGTGATGAATCTCGTTCTCCAAAGCGTAGGTCAGCCATTCAATCGCACGCCCCTCTGGGTGTCCCTGAAAAGGTGTTGGCCTCGGTTTGGTCAACGCTGCTTCGGTCACCGAAGGCCACAGCGTTCTGGTGTCTTCCCGGACGCTGCGTCCAAATGCCAACAGTTCGTCCACCGTGCAAGTCTGATACGATGATGGAGGAAATTCAAACTTCCACGCCTCGGTTGCAAGCCCGCGGGCGTATACCCGTTCCATGCCCCAGATTTCGAGCAACAGTTGGCGGAACGACCGCATCCCTGGTACAGGTGTCTGATCGATGGCCCCAGCGTTTCTAAACGCATCAGCGACCTTGTCGGTCAGACGCCGATTTTCCTCCCACACGTGCATGAACCAATCCTTCCAATCCAACTGCATCACCGCCCACCTCCACAAGAGGGTTGAAACGTATTTTCTGAATCATACCACAAACCCTTTCACAATGTACGGCGCCGTGTGGGGTTGTCGGTAGAACATTCGAACCTGGTTGCCTTGGACATTATGCGAACAGGTCTTTGCTCATCGTCCAAACCTCTAAAGTGACTCCGCCATCCTTGTGAATCCATTCTTCACCCAATTTCACATAGCCAAGAGATCGATAGAGATGAACATTCCTCGGAACCGAATATCGAACCTTACACCAAATCCTCGGCTGCATTTCTGCCTTTGCAAGGGCCTCCAGGTGCAAAAGCAGCCGTTTCGCAACCCCTCTGCCCTGCCACTCCCTCCGAACGGCCAATCGATAGAAATACACACCATCCTCCAAACGGTACCGAACACATGCAATCGCAATCCCGTCGACCAGTCCGACCACTGCTCTTTCTTTTCCTAGTTTGATGGAATCTCGAATGGAATCGGCGGTTTCGTTGAGCGCACTGGATGACCCAGGAACGCTCCTGTACTCCGAATAAGCATCCATCATCACCGAGTAAATATCGTCTGCATCACATAATGTTGCTGTTCGAATCTCGATTGTCATCGCCGCCTTACGACGCGTGAACTGATTCAATCATACGGCTCATCGCGGCTTCTACACTTCTTCATTAGACTGACGCCTGCCGGAATACGAATTCGCTGGCGCGCTTTCCCGATGCCGCGTCAAAAGAACACTGTAGCCCACGATGAATAGAATTCCTGAGATCACCATCTCCACGATGGTGGCAAATTGACGCCAAGCCAACGTCTCTGCTGCAAACGGGAGAGTCTGGATATGCGTGCCATATCCGCTCGCGTTGAACCAAATCGACGCGTTTGCGAGCAAGCAAGCGAGCAGGATTGAGAAAAACAAAATACACACATTGACGGTCGCAGCTTTTCCGGCGTTCCAAGTGATTTTACTTGCAACGAAGGCACAAATACACGGATTGACGGCCCATGCCAAAATCGCGGTGAACCAGCCGAGCCCATGAGACAAATTCGATTGCCAGCCGACCACTTTCCACACATCGTGAAGTGCGAAGAAATAAGCAATTTGCCCAACGATGATCCCAGCAAAGAGTAAAGTTCGTTTCGTCACAACCGCCTCCCGTACTGGCGTCCAAGCGAAAAAGGCTACGAAATCGGCGCCCAATCATAGGTGATGGACTGCTCACTTTGATTCGTCGAGATGGACGTCAATTGTACTGGAACGGTTGTGAGGAAAATCGGCGCCGATTGAACCGAGCCATAGACGATGTATTGCACCAGCCGCGTCCCATCATGGCTGTCTTGCTGGTTGGCAGCGACACTCACCATGGTTGCTGGGGTCACAACCCACGCCGTGTTTGGCGTGGAGAGTTGGTAGAAGTAAAAATGACCGGAAGGAACCAGCTTCCACTGACTGCCCAGCTGTTGTTTCGCCTGTGCTGGGGAAAGTTGTTTCCATGAGGATTGCGTCGTCCAGTACGTGAAGTTTGGTGTCTTTGCCTTCGCTCCCACATAAATGGTCCACTGAAATGCTGAATCGCTGTCAGTCAGGACGTGGTCTTGGTTAACCTGCCACTGTGTCCCTATCTCCGCCGATATGGCTTTCCAGTTGGAATCGTAATGAAATTGATTTCCGCAGCCAGTCAGGAACAAGAGTATCGCGCAAACGGGCGTCATGACATGCCACCTCAAAGTAAGCCCCCCCTCGGTTTCTCCTATTTTCCCTCTCGAATCCCCGCCACGACCAAACAAGCTCCGACGACGAAAAGCAAAACAGCGATGATGAGCGGGACCGTCCCAACGGCTCGCATGGCTGTCCCAAACGGACCTGAATCAGTGTTCCAGCCAACATTCGGCTGGGTCAAATACAGCGCATAAATTGCAGCGGAAACACGTGTCAACCCGTACAGAATGACGCTTGATACAACGGCAGCGGCCCCAGCTATCAGCTTTTTCACAATTTTCCCCCTCGAACGATGTTCAGCTGCCCATGGTTGTACGGACTCCAGTCAAGTCATGAACATCCCGCGTTGAATCGTTACCATCATATTCGGGAATACATGGTGAAATCCTCCAGCCAGCGCAACTATTTTTGCTCACCCTGTCCACAAAGAATGCGCTATCTGGCAGGCAGCTTTCTGAATCTTGCTGTCCTATTGCCGCGGGCATCCGTGCAACCGGCCGCATGGGGTATAGTTGTAGCAACGGTGCAGATCGTAAACCTATCATCAGCGGTCCACCGTTTCGAACTGACAGAGGAGGCGCGGCGAGATGAGATCGTTGTCAGCAGTCTATTGGGATACGCTTCGACACGGGGCATGGACGCTGCACCTGGCGGCAACCGACAAGGGACTTTGCTCTATGACACTCCCCAATGAACCGTTCAATCAACTGCAGGCATGGGTGAACCGGCATGCGCCGGGATCGCGGCTGGTGCACGAGCCGAAAAAACTTCATCCATATCGCGAGCAAATCGAAGCGTACCTGAGCAGAAATCGAACCGTCTTTACAGTTCCGTTGGATCTCCGCGGGACACCCTTTCAAATTCAGGTTTGGCGTGCATTGCTTGACATTCCGTTTGGCGTCACCCGAAGCTATGCCGAAGTCGCCGCTGCCATCGGTCAGCCGACGGCCGTGCGCGCTGTCGGCGCTGCAAACGGTGCGAACCCGGTACCGATTGTCGTGCCTTGCCACCGAGTCATCGGGAAAAACAAAACACTGACCGGGTACCGGGGCGGGATCGCGATGAAGGCGCAGCTGCTGACGTTGGAAGGGGTTCGAATTTGAGTGCCGCTGTTAGTCGTACAAACCCTTCCCATCGAGAATTTTCTGCATGCATTTTTCGATTCTTGCTGCTCTCGTTTTCGACTGCTTTGGCGCCGAAAAGTAAAAAATGTACGCTCTTTGCCGCCCTGGCGTCAAAGCGTCGAAAGCGGCCTTCAAATCCGGCCGTTCCTGCAGCTTCTGGTGAAATTCCTCAGGCACTGATTCGGGGCGATCTTTGTGGACAGTCGGCTTGACACCGGATTGTTCGATTTCAATCGCTTCTTCGATGTACGCCTTTAAAATCGGTTCCATGTCAACGACATCCTGCAGCTGGGTGAAGCGGATCTGACGACCCACCTGCGTATGTTCTCCCGGCTTGACCAGCACGCCGTGGGTATCCTTGAGTAAGGAACCTTTGACGAAGCTGATTGCACAATAGTTTTTGAACGCGCTCATGATGACAATGTTGCGATGCTGATGGGTGTAACAGGGCTGAGACCACTTCAGTTCTTCCGTTAATCCACAGTCCAGCAAAATCGTTCTCAACTTTGTCAGTTCCTCCTGCCAATCGTGGACTTTGCAGTCCGCGGTCCCCCCGCGCGGGCATCGCATACACCCTTGCGCGAGATAGGTATCCACCGCAGGATTCATCCGCTGCATCGACATCGCAGTCATCCTTCCTTCCCACGCGAAGACTCGCTGGGCCGCTCCTTCCCTTCCCAATACGAATCTCGCAGCAATCGACGAACCACCTTACCAACCGGACTCATCGGTAACGAATCGACAAATTCAACCGATGATGGTTTCTTATACGACGCTAACCGTTCTTTACAAAACTCGATGATCTCCGCCTCCGACGCGGAACGACCTGGCCGCAGTACGACGAAAGCTTTGACCGTCTCTACCCATTTTTCATCAGGAACCCCTACGACCGCAACCTCCATCACCGCAGGATGCTGATAGAGAACTTCCTCCACCTCTCGTGGATAGACATTGAATCCTCCGGTGATAATCATGTCCGATTTTCGATCGACGAGAAAGAGATATCCGGCCTCGTCTATATAGCCCATATCCCGGGTATGCACCCATCCCTCTTTGATGGTTTCTGCAGTCAGCGCGGGTGCTTTCCAATACGCGACCATCGCTTGATTCGACTTGACGCAGATTTCGCCAATCGTTCCGTCTGCGACCTCCACCCCATTTTCATCAACAATTTTCAAAGAAGTCGTCGATACGGGACGGCCGCAGGAAAGCAGTCGCGCTTCGCCTTGGGGTCCACCCACGACATGATCGTCTTTGTCCAGCAAGGTCAGGATCAGCGGTGCCTCAGTTTGCCCATAGTACTGAATGAACTTGGCGCCCCACAATTCTATCCCGCGGCGCAGCGCCTCTCTCGGCATCGGGGAGGCGCCATATATGATGCTGCGGACGGAGGCAAATGAGTATTGTTCTACGTCCGGCTGATTGAGGAGCATGACAATCATGGTCGGTACGAGGTTGAGTGTCGTTGGCTTCTCCTGGTCGACCACGTGCAGATACGCTGCCGGATCGAACCCTGGCAGCACAGCGTTGGTCGCGCCGCGAATCCAGTGGGGCAAGACCAGCGTTCCTGATGCATGTGTCAACGGGGCGGCATGCAGCATGATGTCGCCAGCTTGAACATCGAGACTCGTCAGGATGTGATTACAAATCGCCACCCATGTTTCGTGGGTATGCACCGCTGCCTTCAATGTTCCAGTCGTACCGGAGGTATATTGAATCGTGGCCAGGTCCTGTTCGGCCACCGTTACGGCTGGGTGTTCATCCGTGACATCCTGTTGTAACAGAGACAATGTCAACGCCCACGGTGCGGCAGTCGATCCGGTCGTTTGGCAGTACCACTGTACGTCTGTGAGATTTGCCCGCAGGTCCGCGACGCGAGCCTGGAAGGCCTCGCTGAACAGCAGGGCCCTTGCCTCCGATTCGCGGATCATATGGAGGTGCTCGCCCAAGGACAGTCTGGTGTTCAGCGGGACTCGGACCAGACCGCAGAGTAATAATGCAAAGTCAATTTCAACGCTCTGCGCCGAATTTGCCAGCAAGAATGCAACCCGGTCACCTTTCTGCAAGCCCAGTTTCAGCAGTCCATTCGCGAGACGATTGGCATTCCGGTAAACCTCTTCAAACGTAAGACGCTCCCCCTGGCAGATGACTGCTGTCTGTTTCGGGTAATACTTGGCACCCCGTTCAATCAGTTCGGACGCATTCATGTTTACGACCTCCTCAGATTGGAATCGATGGGCTGAAAGTGCCCGTGCCTGCCGTGCCCAGACGCGAAACGCTGTGCACCCTCCCGCGTCTCGCCGCTTTGGATGATGCGCTTGCCGAGCTGGAACTCGAGGGCCATCGCGTCATCAAACGGTAAATCAAAGCCTTGAAGAACAGCCTGCCGGTCGCTCCGCAAACACCCTTGGGGAAACCCTGCAATCTGCGTCGCCAGGTCAACTGCTGCTTCAAGCGCTTCGCCTGGTTCGGCCAGGCGATTGACCAGGCCCATCTGAAATGCCTCCTCGGCGCCCACGGGACGCCCCGTCAAAATCAGGTCCATCGCCCTGCTCATACCGATGAGTCTGGGAAGTCTTTGCGTGCCTCCGTCAATCAGCGGCACACCAAACCGCCGGCAGAAGACGCCAAACACGGCATCCCGGTCGGCAACCCGCAAGTCGCACCACAACGCCAATTCCAATCCCCCTGCCACCGCATACCCGGAGACGGCAGCAATCACAGGTTTGGATAAACGCATGCGGGTGGGCCCCATCGGTCCATCGTGAGACATGTCGTCGTCTAACTGGTGGCTTTCCCCGGAGGGTACGCTTGATACCGCTTTCAAATCAGCGCCCGCGCAAAAGGTTCCGCCTGCACCTTGCAAAATTGCGACAGACAGGCCGGGATCGGCATCGAAGGACCGGAAGGCATCCGCCAGTGCGGCTGCCGTTTCTCGATCGACCGCATTTCGAACCTCTGGACGGTTCAGGGTCATGATGCAAATTCGATCGCGGTGTTCTACCAGCACACGCAAGCCGTTGTCCTCCTTCATGGGGCGATCCCGTTCGTATCGTCTGACTCCCTCCACGTTGCGGGCACCCCTTGTTTTCGCTATTGTAACTCAATTTCGGAAATGGAGGCTGTGCTTTCGTTCGCAATTCCGTGCCGTTGTTCCACGATGATTGCAATGTCTCCGCGTAAGTCGGTATATCGAAGCGCATTTGACGCATGATACCATACAGGGGTATTGTATATAGCAGAGAGCGTGAATGAAATGGGGAATCGACGATGACGCACGACGCACACGGCCACACGCACAGTTACGCCTCCAAGAAAGAGGACCTGACCCGGCGGCTCAAGCGTATTGAAGGCCAAGTTCGCGGCGTACAAAGGATGATTGACGAAGACCGTTACTGCGTGGATATCCTGGTTCAGATTGCGGCCATCAAGAACGCCATTCACCAAGTGGGGCTGACCATTCTCGAATCCCACACCCGGGGTTGTGTGGCGGATGCCCTCAGCAACCACACGGATGGAGAGGCAAAAATCGATGAATTGATGGACGTGATCCGCCAATTTACGAAATCCTGAGCAATGGAAAAGAGTGACACCTTATGCCAGACACCACAGAGGTTAACGTAGTGCCAAAGCAGGAAGTGGATTTGCAGATTACCGGAATGACTTGCGCCGCCTGTGCCGCGCGCATCGAGAAAGTGGTCGGGCGTTTGGAGGCAGTGCAGTCTGTCCACGTGAATCTGGCGTCCGAAAAAGCGCACATCGTGTATCTGCCCGGCTCGGTACATGAACAGGACCTGATCCGCGCCGTCGAAAAAGCGGGCTATGGTGCGAGACTGGCTTCAGAGACGGCGGCCGCGGAAGAGAACGCGCGCAAAGAACTGGCGTACCGGCGTGACTTGGCGAAGTTTGGGCTGGCGGCCGTGCTCACGCTGCCGCTGGTCGTCCAAATGTTTGTGATGCTATTCGGCGGCACACCGTTTCTGCCGAACTGGGTCAGCTGGATTTTGGCGACCCCCGTTCAATTCTACGTCGGTTGGCGATTCTATCAAGGCGCCTACCACGCCCTGCGCGGCGGTGCCGCCAATATGGATGTCCTGGTCGCACTCGGTACCAGTGTCGCGTATCTCTACAGCGCGGTTTTAACCGTGACGGCGAGGCCGGACGTGTACTTTGACAGCTCAGCGACTGTGGTCACGCTCATCTCGATGGGCAAGCTGCTGGAGACCCGAGCAAAAGCCAAATCCGGCGCTGCCATTGAGGCGCTGGCAAAACTCGAGGCCAAGGTGGCCCATGTCATCCGCGACGGCGCGGAAACCGACATCCCCGTTGCGGAACTTCGTGCGGGCGACAGGGTTCGCGTCCGCCCCGGGGAAAGGGTGCCGGCAGACGGCGTGATTTGCGAGGGTATCACGACCATCGACGAATCATTCTTGACCGGCGAATCTGTGCCTGTGTCAAAAACGGCGGGTGACCCCGTGGTGGGTGCCTCCATCAATCAAACCGCCGCCTTTACCATGGAAGTCACCAAGGTCGGGTCCGACACCGCCCTGGCGCAAGTCATTCGACTGGTTGACCAGGCACAAGGGTCCAAGGCGCCCGTGCAACGCTTGGCAGACAAAATATCTGGGATTTTCGTGCCCATCGTACTGGCGATCGCGGTGCTTACCTTCATCGCCTGGGGCCTCTTCGCTGGATGGTCGGGCGGCCTCCTGGCGGCGGTGGCTGTGCTGGTCATCGCCTGCCCGTGCTCGCTGGGTTTGGCCACGCCGACCGCCATCATGGTGGGCACAGGGTTGGGGGCGGAAATCGGGATCTTCATCAAAGGCGGTGAACACCTGGAACGCGCCCACAAGGTGAACACGGTGGTGTTCGATAAGACCGGCACGCTGACCATTGGCCAACCGACCGTGACCGATGTCTGGGCGGCGCAGGGTGTGACGGAACAGGATGTGCTGCTGCGCGCAGCCGCTGTGGAGGCGCAAAGTGAACATCCGCTTGGCGGCGCTGTCGTTGCGTACAGTAAAGCGCGAGGCGTGGCGGTTTGGCCGGCCTCCAGCGTGCGCGCGGTCCCCGGGAGCGGGATTGAAGGCGCGGTGGACGGACACACCATTCGTGTCGGGACACGGCGCTGGCTTGGTGAAATCGGGATCGGAACGATTCCGGAAGACATTCTCCGGACCTATGAAGACGCTGGTAAGACGGCCGTCTTGGTCGCCTGTGACCAACAGCTGCTGGGCGTCATCGCGATTGCGGATACGGTCAAGCCGGACGCAAGGGAAACGGTGGCCCAGCTGAAACAGATGGGCATTGAGGTTTGGATGATGACCGGCGACAACGAACACACGGCGAGCGCGGTAGCCGCCGAGATCGGCATCGAGCATGTGATGGCTGGCGTTCTACCTGCCGACAAGTCGAACAAGGTCGAAGCGCTGCGCAACGACGGCCGCGTGGTTGCCATGGTGGGCGACGGTATCAACGATGCCCCGGCTTTGGCCGCAGCGGATATTGGTATCGCCATGGGATCGGGCGCCGACGTCGCCCTCGAGGCGGCGGACATCGCGCTCTTGCACGGGGGGACACACGGTGTGGTCGATGCCATTTTGCTGTCCAAAGCGACGATGCGAAAAATCCGGCAAAACCTGTTCTGGGCGTTTATCTACAACGTGATCGGCATCGCGCTGGCCGCCGTCGGCATTCTGAGTCCAATCATCGCCGGTGCAGCGATGGCCCTGAGTTCCGTCAGCGTCGTCACCAACAGCCTTCTGCTTCGGCGGCTGCGGCTTGGAAAGGAGGTGTAGCCAAGCGCCGGTGTGCCGGCTCCGTTTCTAGAATCGATGATGGACCCTCATACACATTGACAAAGGGAGATGTTTTCCATGACAACTGCTACCATTCCCGTAAAAGGGATGACCTGCGATGGGTGTGTCAACGCCGTCACCAAGGCACTGAAAGGTGTGCAGGGTGTGCAGGAAGCCAACGTGGATTTGGCTGGCCAGAAAGCCACGGTGACGTTTGATGACACCAAGACCAGCGTAGAGGCCCTGAAGGAAGCCGTCGAAGAAGCGGGCTACGATACAGATTAAACCCCCTTCCGGCGTGACATCCGTCATCGACAGTGCCTGCCCGCTCTGCGGACAGGCACTGCGTTTTTCCACCAGTGAAGGAAGTTTTCCGTCGGGAGCTTGGCAAAAATTCGCACTTCATTCCCTGCTTCCGCGTACTGCGCTAGCCCATGGAATTGCCGCCATTGACAAAGAACAACTGTCCCGTGATGTAGGATGCTTTGTCTGAGCAGAGAAACGACACCATGTGTGCAACATCGTCCGGCTGCCCAAAGCGCTGCAACGGAATGCAATCCAGGATTCGGACGAACGATAGTTGACGACCACCGTATAGCCATCCGCGGCAAGCATTTTGGCAATACTTCGCCCTAACCCACGAGTTCCTCCCGTGACGATTGCGACCCGCTGACTGTCAACCATCCACCAACCATCCTCCAATTGATGCATGCAGGTGTCGGGGTCACCCTCAAAACACCGCGTTTCGATTCCGCTCAGTGCTCGTCGGTTTCGTCTTCAACCACGTCGTACTCAGTCACCACATGCGTATATTCGTACCCATGGGTGCAGTGCTCGCAGTGAACCCGAACCACAGTTTCACCTTCAGGAATCAAAATGTGATTCGTCTTTTCGCATTTCGGACATACGGAGTCCACTTCCCAATGCCGCCCCTTCATTCCTCTGCCTCCTTCGTCCCACATCAAACCCATTTCAGAAAGCGAATAGACGCTCCGGAAACAAGGTAAGTGTTAGTCTCGCCCCGGTTATTGTACTATGGCAAGATTAAAATTCCATTGAAGCCGCCTTCCTCTCAACGAGTGCTGGTGGATGTCACCAACTTGGCATCGCTTCCAGGCGATACAGTAACTCCTCTGGTAACGGTTGTTTGAGGAGCAAATCGACTACACGCTTCGTGGCACCCACACGGCTCAGGTAGCCAAAGAGGAGCTCTGATTTCTCCAATCTCCCCATCAGGTGGTACGCTGCCGCCCAAACTTCTGCGCTGGCAATCGGGATGCTTCGCCATGTTCCTCCCGATATGCTTGGAAGTTTACATACGTTATCCCCGCACCTGATTGCATAACCACCTATGATCTCGACGCCTTCGTCTGGGAGTGTCAAAATGTAATTGCTGCAGAAAACCGCTGATGCACGACACTTCCGAACAACGTGGAATCCCTTCAGGCACGCTGCGACAGATTCCAGGGGAGCATCTGTCGTCAAGTCCCAATCGTTCACAACCGTAGCTAGACCAAGGGCATATAGGAGTCCACTCCCACCAAGCACAACATCGATCCCGCAGGTAGATAATTGTGCGGTTATGCGTTCCAAGCTCGAGGACGGTATCAACGGTAAGCATCCTTTCAGCGATTACTGTGTGCCTGGATTCTCAAGCCGGTCCAGCCAGTCATGTACCAATGCTTCAAAGAGATTCGAACGCTCAATTTGGAGATTGTGCCCTGCCATGTCAAGAACCGCAAACGTGGCTCGTGGATACTTATCCACGAAGCGCCACGCATCTTGAAAGCCAACAACGTCATCCTGCCGCCCCGTGACAATGAGTACTGGATACGCAAATGGGTCCGGATTTGAATCTACGTCGAAGCAAAGGCGTATTGAACCCCACATTGTCAAGACAGATGGGATGGCTTTTAAGAAAGAGATGATAGATTTACAATTCAGATAAAAACCGTCTCACGCTGCGTTCTGTTGCATTTTCCAGTTTCTGAATTCCGACGGTGACCGATAACCTAGTGCGGAATGAGGTCGGTCCGTGTTGTAAAAGTGAATGTATGACTCGATCGCCGCTTTCGCCTCGGTAAAGCTGCTGTATTCTTGCAGCCAGACCTTCTCCTCCTTCAGCGACCGGAAGAATCGCTCGATGTATCCGTCAGCATCGGGGTTGTTGTGACCCGTCCGCTCGTGGTTGATTTGGCAGGCCTTCATCGCTTGAATGAACCGTCGACTCGTCATCTGGCAGCCATTGTCGGTTCGCAATGTCAAACCGGCACCTTGAACGCCGTTCGGGAAGCGATAGTTCAGTGCCATATCCACAGCCTTCAGCAGGTCCTCTGTACGGCAGAACCGGGAAAACGAGTACCCCACAATCTCCCGGTCATAAGCATCAATCACGGCAAACAGATATCCCCAGCCGTCTTTCCCACACCACACCTTCGTCATGTCGCACTGGAAATGCTCGTTGGACCTGGTGACCGGTATCTTCCCTCGCCGTTTCGCTCGTGAAGCGCCCCGCCTCGGAGTTTTCACCAGCAGCCCCATTTCCTTCATCAACCGGTACACCCGCTTATGGTTCACCCGCAGGTTGTATCGGCGACGCAGCATGACTTGGATTCGCCGGTATCCGTACGTGGGGAATTCTTCGCACAGTTTCCGAATCCACTGTTTGACCAGAGCGTCCTTGTCCACAGAAGGCCGCTTCGGTTTTGGCACAGGCGGCTTCAGCAAACTGTAACAGTACGTCCGGTTCAGCTCCAATGCTTTCGCAATCACTGGGACCCGAAACCCTTCCTTGACGAGCTGAGCAACCAAGGAACGGCTGCTTACTTCCGGCCCCAGTTCGATTTTTTTCGCAACACATCGATTTCCATAGCTTGCTCGCCAATTTTGCTCATGGCTTCCTGCAACTGCTTCTCCAACTCCTGCTCCCGGGTAGAAGGACCTGACTGAAGCCCTGCTCGTCCACCAGTCAGAAACGCGTCACGCCACTTGTAATACAGACTTTGGGCCACACCATGCTGTCGGCAAACCTCGCTGATATTCGCCCCGGGAACCATCCCTTCCAACACAATGTTCATTTTCTCGTCCACAGTCCACTTACGTCCTGGCATGAGTCAAACACCTCACTACGTCTATTTTATCTCACGTCATCTGTCTGGGTTGACTCTGGGGCCAGTATACCGAGAAACTTTCGCTTCCACGGTCTCCCCACATCGCTCTTTTCACGATTCACCTTGAGTTTTAGGTTGCCTTCCAAGTACTTCGTCAGGGATGCCTTGACTCGTCTCGTATAAACGAAACCTGCTACCAGGTAGGTTGTGCGATGCGTTTCGAGCACACGAGGTTCCACTTACGAGTCAACCTTGACGGGTTCTAGGCTTATTTAAGAAGATGCTCAAAACAAGCCCACATAGAGCGATGATTAATGCAATATGAAACGTATCGCCAAACCCGGTCGCCATAGCAGAAACCAGTGCTTCCTTTGACTGGTTGGCAACGGCATGCATGTGCTTCGCGATATTTGAGGCTAAAAATCCAGACATCATTGCGACGGCCAAGGAACCAAAAATCTGTTGCCCCGAAGTCGTGATTGGAGTAACACGGCTAATCAGTTGCGCTGGGGCTGATTTAAGAACGTGGGTACTGATCTGCATCGTTGTAAGACCTTGGCCCAATCCCAAAATGCACAAGTTCGTAACGAGCGAGGCGATGGACGTGTTCACTTGAATTTGGGATAACCAATAGAGGGCGGCTGACAGTATAAGAAGACCAGCAAACACGATGGGACGCGCGCCATACTTGTCGAACAACTTTCCACCTATTTGGAGGCCAATAAAGGACAGGACCGCTTGTGGAATCACCATCAGCCCCGAATGAAAGGTAGAGAAGCCTCTTACTTGTTGCAAATATAGAGGAATCAAGAATAGTGTCCCGAAAATTGCCGTCCAATTTACAAAAACGATCACTACACCCTTACTGAACTCCACAGATTGAAACGCTCGCAATTCCAACAGTGGCATCTGTCGTCTCAGTTCGACCACAATAAATACGCATAGAGATAGCACGCCGATGGTTAGTGGTATGATGGTGGACGGAACGCTCCAACCTTGGCTCCCACCGTCATGCACACCATATACAATCGCCGCAAAAGAGAACGGTGCCATAATCGCCCCAGGAATATCGAGCTGTGGATTTTTCGTGTCCACTGAACGAGGTAGAAACCTCAGTCCTAACGCCAATGCGACAATACCAATCGGAACATTAATTAGAAATATCCAATGCCAGCTTGCGTATTCCAGTAGCCACCCGGATAGAAGTGGGCCAAGTACGGGGGAGATTAGCATCGGCAGCCCCAATAATCCCATGACCGAGCCACGTTTGTCCGGAGGCGCCACCCGAAACGAAAATGCAATACCGATGGGCGCTACCATACCGCCAGCCAGCCCTTGAAGGACGCGAAAGGTAATTAGTTGCGCAGGTGATGTTGCAATTGAGCATAACAAAGACCCAACCATGAACAGGCCGATGGAGATGAGGAATACCCGCTTCGCTCCAAATCTGTCAGAAAACCATCCCGCTAGCGGAATGACTGCGGATAACGCGAGCGTATAGCCTGTAATTGACCATTGCATGATTTTCAAACCCGATTGAAACGCTGATTCGAGTGTGGGTATGGCCACGTTCATAACACTGCTGTCCATCATGACGACGAGCATGCCAAAGATGAGCGCGAACACAGTTGGAAGTATTTTTCTCACAGAAAACTCGCGTGACGTCGCACCTACCGTTCTTTCCACATGACCACTACCTTCCGTTTTTGATTGTCGCATCAAACCACCTAACAACGTTAGATGAGGCGCGAAATAATAGATTGATCACCGTCCCAAAAACCAGACGAACAAACAACCGAATCTAACAACGTTAGGTTACGGCGTGAGGTACGCTGTGTCAAGTGTTGAACTAACAATGTTAGATGCGCTCTGAAATATGTGTTATGATGAGTCGTAGCAACCCTGTGGAGATGGTTTAATTATGAATGCAAGCGTGAATATGCCTATTACACGAGAAAGAATCGTCAACGCTTCGTGGGAATTGCTTCGCGAATGCGGTATAGAACAATTCACGATGCGAAAATTGGCCAAACAACTCGACATCAAAGCTGCTTCCCTGTATTGGCACTTTCAGAGTAAACAACAAATTTTTCAATTCCTTGCAAATGAGATTGCACAGAAGGTCGTGCTTTCAGCCCAAAATGAAGGAGATTGGAAGGAGCAATTGTACCGGTTCGGAAATCACTTTCGCAACCAACTTGAGAAATACCCGTGTTCTGCTCATTTGATGATTCAGACAGTGCCATCAGGAGCACAATACATCGATCTTATAAACCACATGCTTAAAATTGTTGAACCACTACCGATCAGTGACCGAAGAAAGTTTTCCTCGATTGCCTGCGTGTTGAACTTTGTTCTTTCTTTTGAGTTGGATAAGTATCAGCAGCACAAAAACGATGTGGCGATGAAAGGCGTACGCCAAGAGATTGAGCCAACCGTCGGCAATCTGCCTGAACCATTGCGAAGAATGTACCTTAATGGCGTGTTCAGCGATCTTGGTTCCGACAGCATGTTCCAAACCGGTCTAAAAATTCTTATTTTTGGCATTGAACAACTTTCAATGACGGAAAAAGAGACATGACCTAATGTGTCAACGATGCGTGCCACGCTGTTCGACTCATGGTTCGGAGTCCAGCGCAACTCCTCCAAGTTAAGTTGCCCTCTGACCTCTACTCCGGTTTCCTTGAGCCTCTGGGTGGCCGTCCAACGAATATATCCGAGAGGATAAGCGCCGGGATGAACCCAAGTACCGTCTCATGATATTGAGCCAACCTTTCCTGGTTTCGAACGACTAAATGCGCCTCGCAAGGTGTTTCCACCTGCATCATATCCAGCCTCCCGCCTTACAAATGGTTGGCCTTGAGCCACTGTTTGAGCGCCATACCATCATGATATGTGACGCTTGGAGCGTCCAATTTAAGCGGCGTAATGAACTCGAGAGAATTCCCGTCCGGATCGTCGAAGTATATGGCGGCATGGTAGTTTGCACTGTTCTGAAGGATCAGTGGCTGGTCTTCCCCAACCACACCGAAAGCGTCCCTGACCGCAATTCCATGGTCTGCTAGCCACTCTTGCGCCCGCTTCATATCTTCGAGTTCCACGTAAAAAGCCACATGCCGAACCGACGGATGGTATGGTGTTTTTGCATGTTCCGACGGCCAGAGTCCGAGCCAGCTCTTGCCTTTCTCAATCCAGAAGAAGGTGACTCGTGGCCCCTTGTATGCAATTTCCAGACCGAGCCCGTGGTAAAACTCGATGGACCTGTCTATGTCGCTTACCGGTAGGTGCGCCTCGTATAGCCCCTTGATCATGTAGGATCCTCCCCCAAAGGCTGCCAGGATTAGATTTGTCGAAAGTACCGCAACGAAACATAATCCTCATCGTCCAATGATGCATATGCTTTCCGCTCGCCTTGCAGCGTGAAGCCTCGTGACTCATAGAACGGAATGCCTTTCTTATTCCCCTTTGCGACGGACACCCACATCACCTTAGCACCGGATTCTCTCAGTTCATCCGTAATGGCAGTAAGCAAGAGAGTACCGATTCCTTCATACCGCCGTTCCGGATCTACGTACAGCGCAAAAAGTTCTCCTTCCGTATCCGAAATCATCCCACCTCCACCAGCGCCAACGACTGTCTCCCCGTCAACAGCAACCCAATACTCGCCGTTCTGCACTTCACGTGCCACTCTTTCCGAATTGTAGAATTCATCGACAATACGCTGGATGTACGATGCGGGGCGCATCTCTCCGTACGTATCCCAGTATCCCAGCGTACAGACCCGACAAATGCCTTCTACGTGCTCACGGCGGGCTTTCATGATCGTGATCACGGTTTATCACCCTCCAGAGGTCTAACTTCCTGTTCTATCAGTTCCGGGTTTCGCGATATTGGCAAGCGAATGTACATCCTGGTCAGATGCTGAACACCGGCGTCTCAGCGTTCTTCCGTTCGGTTCAGTGCCTCTAGATAACGATCCACTGACCGCATGACTGAACCTTTCGCATCGGTTTCAATCACTGTATCAAACTGTGTTCCATAGAGTCGGTCAAAAGAGAGCGGCTCCAGATTGCTGCGAATCCTTCCCATGATTGTGGCAGACAACGGGATCCGATTCGGGAAACTATACATAAACGACACCCAGCGGCGATCTGCCGACACCGAAATCGTGTCGCCTGTCAGCAGAACCCCTTTGCCATTCGCACCGGACTTCCAGAGTAGCACGGTCGATCCGGCAAAATGCCCCCCCACGTGAACCAATGTTACCTGCGGGTTCAACTCAACTTGCGTACCATTCCAAAACTCGATTCGTTCGCTCGGACGCATCACCCACTGTGTGTCACGAACATGAAGATAGATGCGTGCATCGAATCGTTCTGCCCACTCCACCATGGAAGAGTAGAAGTGAGGGTGTGAAATGGCGATGGCTTGAATGCCGCCGATTCCCCGAATCAAGTCTACCGTTACGTCGTCAATGTAAGAGATGCAGTCCCATAGAATGTTCCCGTACGGCGTGCGAATGAGTTTGGCATGCTGGCCGATCGCAAATTCGGGGACCGTTTCGATCCCCAACAGGTTTGGTTCGTGCTCGTAATAAGCATTCCGGTATCCGCTTGCCTTCATCTCTTCTAACGTCGTCCATCTTTGCCCGCCGGGCCCAATGTACTGCCGCTCATCCTCGCAGATGGGGCAATATGCGGGGGAAGTTTCACTCTCTGGATACTGTGTTCCGCAGGTTGTGCAGATCCATGTCTCCATGACTATCACCTCTGCATCCAGTGTACTTCCTAGTCCCCAGCCACACCATGCTGCAAAGAGGTCGTAAGACTTGCAAAAAACAACGTGAGTTCGGTCAATTCCGAAGTCCGTGGTGCAAACCATATCAAAAAGTGAAGCATGACTCGATCACGCAGGCCCAGAGGATCGTCAAACTTCAACGACATCAATTCATGTGCGCCCCCCATGAAGTCCAACATTACAGCGTAATCATTAATGATGCCCTGCCACAGCATGAGTGGTGCTCCATTCCTTTATTTTATAATTCGATGGAATGCTCGGGTTACACGCCTGTCTCTACCCGTTCCGGAACATGCGCGACCGGCTTCCACGTCGGCACAGCGCTGCGGGTGACCGCACTGACCACAAGCGTTACGACAAAATTGATCACCAGCGCAATTAAGCCAATGTTGATGTTGAATAGATTGGCGTGGGTCACATAGAGCGCGAGGACCGATATATCTCCGACAATGATGCCTGCGGCGATCCCCACTGGCGTTAACCGACGGAAGAAAAACATGGCAAGAAATCCCGGAAAGAGCTGCGTGAAGCCGTAATATGCCGTGTTAATCAGCGTCAACATCAGTGTCGGCGCTAGCAGGGTGAGACCCATGGAGAGCAAGAGATACGCAACCACAATCATTCGAACCCAGTTCGTCTGCGCCCGTTCGGGGACGTTCGGCATCAGATTGCGCGAAACCTGTGCGGCCAGTCCCAAACAGTACACAGCCAGCACCAAGATTCCTGACAGCGCAGCACCGGCCGCCACGACACCAATCAGCCAGGATGGCATCAGACGCACAACCACCGCCATGAACGCGTTGTCGGGCTGATGCAAATGCGGCATCACAATCAGAGCAAAATAGGAGGCCATCACGAGAAACGGATACATCATCATGTAAAGTGGCATGAATGTCTGTGTTTTCTTCACCGTCGCTTCCGATCGCGCGGTGAAGATCATCGGTGCCGCGTTCAGGTAAAAGCCGAGGGACTGGAAGAAGATTGTGCTGAGTGCAAACACCATGTCGGAACGCTTCACCACGTCCACAGAATCCCCTCGCATTCTGGCGACAGCGAACAAATGGGGAATCCCGTGGATGGCAAGTAAGACCGCAAAGCCCACAATGACAATGGCAAACAACATCGCAACATCCTTCAGAATCGAAATGAACGCCGGCGCCTTCACCCCTGACACCGCAATATAGAGGAATGCAATGCAACTGGAGATGATGACGGTGGTTGCCGGAGACCAGTGGAACCCGAGCGCACTCATCGCAACTTCGAGGCCGGAAAACTGCAATTGTGCCCAAGGAATGGCGAAGATAATGGAAGAGATGGTGACAACCAGCTCCAGTCCCCGATGTGAATAATGCCCCTTGAACAGGTCCGGTACGGTGTTGGCCTTGTATCGGTGTCCGGCCCGCCAGATGAGCGGAGCAAGAAAGTATCCAACAGGATACGCGAGCAAGATATAACCCAAGAACCAGATTCCATACGACGCCCCATCCGCGTAAATGCCGCCGGGAAATCCAATCATCGTGCCAATGCTGTAGATTTCCCCGACTGCCAGAAAGAACAGGAGAAAACCACTGAACGAGCGGCCGCCAACCAGATATTGATCGATATTCATCACACGATGTCCACGTCGCGCCAACACCGCCAAGACCAGCGAGAACAGCATAATGAGACCAAAGACGACCGCCGCCATTAGTCCAGCTCCTCTTCTCGAACGACGTCCTCTTGATACCTGTGGCGGTCAAAAGCGTACCAAGATATCCACAGGCAAACCGACGTTAGGGGAAACCACAGAAAAATCCAAAAATATATAAAAGGAAAACCCAAGACACTCGTGTGCAATGAGCCGGTGAACGGCAGGACACCTAGGATGGACACAAAAGGCACACCCAGTCCGATGACAAAACTGAGAATTTGGCGCGAAGCCACCTCAAACGCCGCCCTTCCAGTGGATTTCGTCGACCCAACGTCACACGCCCGGACCAAACACGACGCGTCCTTCGATCCATGTCGATTGAATCGGAATCGTCCTGATTTCGAGTGGGTGAACCTTCGTCGGATCTGCGCCCAGTACCACAAAATCTGCACGCTTTCCCGCCTCGATACTGCCCGCGTGCTGTTCGTCAAAATTCAATCGAGCCCCGTCGATGGTCATGGCCTTCAGCGCACGTTCCACGTCAATGCGCTGCGGTGCGCCCAACACTTCGCCGTCACGCGTCACGCGATTGACTGCCGCCCATACCGAAAACAAAGGAGAAATCGGCGTAATTGGACAATCGGAATGCAGTGTAAACAAGATTTTGCGCTCAACCGCATCCCGAAGCGGATTGATCCGACTGGCTCGCTCTGGCCCAAGAAACAGTCTGCGGTGCCGGTCGCCCCAATAGTAGACATGGTTGATAAAAAAGGACGCGGCCACACCCAGTTCCTGCATGCGATGCAAGTCTTCGACGGTTGCGGTTTGCACGTGTTCAATGCGGTGGCGGTGGTCCTTGCGCGGGGCCACCTGGAGACAGTGTGCGTAGGCATCCAAAATCGATCCAATCGCGCGGTCGCCGTTGCCGTGCGTCGCGAGCCGAAATCCTCGCTGGTGCAAATCCGCCATTTCGGTGTTCAGTTGGTCTTGATGGATCTTAGACGTCCTAAACGGAGATAAGCGGGATCGTACGGTGTTTGTGCAGCGTTCTGAGAAAGGGAAAAAATTGCATGTATGGGATACACATGAAAACGGTCGGTTTAGAACGAAAAACGGTCCTGTGTGGACGAAAATCACGATACAGGAACAACGGTCACGTCGTGTCGACAGAATGTCAGCTTTCGCCACCAACCCTGCCTGCGCACCACTCAGCAAACTCCGTGGCCACAATCCGCTCGCCCGTGATCCCGTCCGACGCCAGGAAGACAATCGGATCCGCCATGATGTACGACGGCGACTCGACCCCGGCACGAGACGGACCGTATCCGTATTGCACAAATCCTCTTCGACGCATAGTTTCGTAGTTCATGCTGATGTTGATGATCTTCCCGTGACCCTGCTCTACCATCATCGGTGCAATCCCACGGGCCACGAGGAAGTATCCTGTCAGGTTCGTGTCGATCGCATTCCGAAAGCCATCCGGCCGTCCCTCACGATTACCTCGAGTGAAACAGTTGGACCCGGACATTCAAGATTCCGACTGTCCTGGCTGTTCCGTTCAAAAGCCGCCCCACCCCACCTGGAAATGCACACAATGCCGGTTCAGCCAACACGTTAAGTGTGAGCTTGATGCATCTCAAGTCTCGATAGATCAAGCACGAAATTCCCAGCCATGAGCAAGTCTAGTCCGATCAATCCACTGATGTCATCATCAAGCCGTCCAAAATCCACCTGGAAGTCCGTCACGCTAAAGGTTCCAAATTCCAATCTGTCGATGCGCTTGCGATTGGCTATGTCCCGGCCACCGATACCAAAGGCAGTTACGATCTGGTCGCCGTCCTCTGGGGCAACGTCTAGGTTGTTTTCTACAGCGTCAAGGTTTACCCACGTATGCGCTGACCCGGTATCGACAATCATGTCGTGTAAAACCTTGGTATTCTCCTTATGCGTGATTGTAAGGGAAGCGATCAAGATCCCGTTGACAATCTTCATCTTCATGGCTTTACGGCCCGGACCATGGGCTTCACCACTACATTCATAATTATGTTCTCGTTTGACGTATGATAAATGAACCGCTTGCCTTTTGACTCTTTCAGTGCGTCCAAAGTTTCCTTCGAATCCCTCAGGGGGCGAATCAAAGATACTTCCTCTACAAACAGTTTTCCGTCTTCAATTCTCGACTTCAGGTCTTCGACAAGCACGAACTGATCAGGGAAAATCCTTCGTACCTCCGACCACAGCATTTGAATCACCGTCCTCAGCTTTTTATCATTGTACCATTTCGAATTTCCTGCAGGGAGATGGACGTTATAGCTTCTTGCAATGTCCTCTGCAATCAATTCCTGGTATAACCACGGACAAGACACCAATCCTTTGCTATGCCCAAACCGATTCTTCGCACTCTCGAAGTGGCGCTCAAACACTTATCTCCCCTAGTTGGCTGTCCGCCAATTGATTCCCATGGCCTTGGCGATTTCCGAGATTGAATAGTCCTCATGCTCGTAGAGAAACTAGATATACTGTTGCTGTGGCACTTTCAGCATCCTCTCTCATCTCCCTCAGGTTCTAGGCAACCCCAAGGGTAGAATTAGTAGAGTGGTGTTGCAAGTGCCTATTCACTTTCTGCCTCGCAAAACGCAGGCTAGCTCTGCAATTTTACGCTGCGGTCTTCTCACTTTTATTATGCGGAATACACGCTACGACTCCGCCTGCTGCTGCACCAATGACCTGGATCAACCCACTGGCTTGGGATTCGAGTCCATTGGCAGCCGCCAAATCATCTTTGGAAACGACGAGGGGGATTGCTGCACTGCGTGCTGGGCCAAACAGGACACCTGAGATGCCAAGCAATGCGGAATCTACATACAGAATCCAACTTGCATGAAACAGAACAGATAAAATCAACGCCAGAGCAAAGAATGTACGTACGAAGTCAGACATCATGAGGGTTCGTTTCTTCGGGAATCTGTCCACGAATGGACCGGCAAGAGGTCCCAAAATTACGAAAGGCAGTGACCGACAGAGTAGCACAAATCCCATTGCCGCTGGTAAATGCGTTAGCGTGAGTGTGACCTGTGCAAGTGCGACCTCGTTGAACCAGTTACCGAACTGACTCCCTACCGAAGCCAGCCAGAGGTTTCGATAGTTTCGGTTGGAACGCAACAACTGTGTACTGTTCATAGGTGCGTCCTCTCTTCAACGAACTCTTGTTTGCATCAACATAGCATTGTTCAACTTGAGCCACCATACACCGATGGTCCTACGCCCTCACCAAAACCATGCTTACCACGGCACATATCCACAGTACGCATGCCGAGATCCCGAATCCCCAAAGCCCGGAACTGAGTACCCCAGCCACTACACTCCCTCCACCAGTGAACGCAGAGCTTAAGCCGGACATCACAGTCTGAAATTTCCCCATCGCTTCCGCAGGAATTGTCCGCTGCATCGTACTTGCATATATCACATAGAGCAATCCGGTTATGATACTGCCGATGAAACTGGCGACAAATACTGTTGTAACGGATGGAAACAGGACCATAAGAATGTAACTCATGCCGACGAGACTGGCCATTCCAACGTACCACTTCCCTTCCTGCCCTTCATGAACTAATTTCGGAACCGAGGAAGACATCAGCCCGGCAAGCAGTTCACCCACCCCGGTTGTCATGAGTATTGGACTATACAACCAAGGCAAACGGAGCGTGTGCGCCGTGTATAGCGGAAGTGCTACATTGATGGCACCCATCGCAAAGTACATTCCCCCATCGACCACTAACATCTGTGTGAAGGCTTTGTTTCTCAGGATTTCGACGACCATTCGGCGAAAGGAGTTGATGATGCGCTGTTCGGAGGCTTGAACCGCAACCAAGTTGGGCCGAACCGGCCCGACAAGCAGCACCGTTCCAATGGCTAAAAAGTAGGTCATGGCGTCCGCATAGAATCCCAAACCGTATTGGCCTCTCTCAACAATCCAGCCGCCTAGCGCCGTCCCAACCAAATTGCCCTCCATAAATGTGGACTGGAACGCTCCGTTGGCAGACTCCAATGCTTCATCCGAAACTAAGGCGGGGATATATATGGAGACCGTGGGTGACAACAGGGTCAGGCCAATGCCGAGCACCGCACTGGAGACCACAGTCAGTACAAAACTGAAGCCTACCATCGGGATCGCCCCGATCCCCACACCGCAAACCGCAAGTGCGACGATGGTTGACTTCCATGCGCCAAGCCGATCAACTAAACCTCCCGCCCACAGGGCTAATACGATGCCAGGGAGTTCTCTGGCTACGAAGACCACGCCGAGTAGTAGAGAGCTATGAAAATGGGCCAACACGTATAAAGGCAAGGCAACGGTACTCATTGCGCTGCCCAGAGTCGACAAAGTGGAGCCCAGGAGAAACATTCGCAAACGGCGGTTATTCATCAGCAAACGGATCATCGTATTCTCCTTTCTGAACACAAAAAAGACCGCAACAGAATGTTTCCTGCCACGGTCGGGGATCGAACCGCAAATCTGTTCGGCTATGCCCTCCGGCTATGTCTCACACCGGAAAATGGGCATACCTGTCCCCTGCGACGTTGCTGCAAGTTGAAAACGAACGTGCAGATTGCGCAGGGACATTGGGTGTAACCTCCATCATCTTGAGCTTATACCTAGTATACCAGCCGAACAGGGGAGTGTAACCGTACCGATTTGCCGCCCCTCACCCAAACACGGGATCTACAATTCCAAACAAGCAGTTACGTCCGCCGGGCAAACCGGTTGTACGCAGAACCATCACAGAGACACCACCACTTCGCTAAAGCCGGAACACGACAGCCGGCCCATGGAGGAGGTTTGTTCATTCGGAACATCGATCCACACTCGCCCCTTCCAATCGGAATACAGGCTTCGAGCTAGGTCGATGGCCGCCTCCCCGTTTTGTGCAATCACAGATCCAATAACAAGCAGGTTGCCCCTCCTCCACGGACAGCGCAAAGCCTGTCACATTGCCAGATTCGTCACGCAGCACTGCACCTGCATGTAGGTATCGGAACAACGCTTCATAGACCCCGTGTCTATTTGCTCCAAATGAGGTTTCGTCGAGATGGATCATGTCTAACAAGTCACTCTTTTCAAGCATCGACACGTTTTGCCTAGAGTTTTCATCTTACCACGAAAAGCAGAATCTGCCTCGAAGCGATGAACATATCCGACGGTGCGGAACCCAAGTGACTCATACAGCAGAAACCCCTGTTCTGTTGTCACAAGTGTGACCGGTGAATGGATCCGTTCCGCTTCTATCAGGCACCTCATGACAATCCGCTTGCCGAGTCCTTTCCGCTGATAAGCTAGGAAGATAACAACGCCCAGGGACGCCAACTCACTTCCATATGTATAAAGGCCGGCACTCGCAATCAGTTGTCCGTCGTGCCGATATCCGAGCACAGTGCCCTTAGGCGCAAGAAGTGACCCAGCCTGATCCGTGGTGATTTTCCATCCAACACTCTTGGCCAAGGCTTGTAATTCGGTGGTATCTCTTTCTTCTCGCAAGTCTTCGGCCAAACCTTCTACCATCCCATTCGTTCTCGAAAAGCCTTGATTTGAGCCGTATGGTGCCTGTCATGCCATGAATATACACCCAGCGCTTTATCCAAACTCCAAACCCCACTTGCCGGATGGACAAACGTACGAGAGAAGTCTTCAGTGGACATGCCATTGAGTAATGCAGCCCAGCGTTCATGGATCAATTCAAATAATCGCAACGACGAACTTACCGGCGCGCTTTGATCCGGTAACTCCGCCCACAAATTCTCCATGGCAGGCAGGATCTGTGGATTCTCTTCAGTCAACGCATGCTTGAATCGGGTATACACGAGCACGTCGTTTTCCGCTAAATGGTGAACAATTTGACGTACGGTCCAACCGCCCTCCCGATACGGTGTGTCAAGTTGCTCGGGCAACAAGCTTTCCACAGCCTGATTGAGTTTGGAGGGTGCGTCAACAATGTCCTTGATCCAAGCTTTCCGTTGCTCGTCGGATACCTCCTGTATCGGTACAAACTTTCCAAGTGGGTAACGTACTTCATCCATCTCGCTCGCCTCCCTCAATGATCTTTTGTTATCTCTCGTTTTCTCGCTCATTCGTAGCATTTTGCATTTGACTCAGCGGGCGAATGATGTCAGACTCCCCGTAGTGGGAATCTTCGGGACATGGTTTGTGCGTCCCCTATAGGGGATAACTCCCCGTTTTCAAAAATTTGGTCGCACCGTGGATCTCCACAAACACCTTCGCGGCGTACCCTCCCATGTCTCACAGGGTCCTGACTTCGGCCCTTTGCATTCCATCGTTCAGCCTGTCGAAGGGTGGAGGCCAGTTAAGCTCCTATGCAGGGTCATGGCCCGAATGGAATGTATCGTACCGGCTTCTCCGTGCTTCGTTTGTCTATTGCAGCCCTTGCGTACGGTTGAGCGAGTTTCGATTCCTTGTTACGCAGCAAACAGCTGAGCCGAGCGAACGGGTCCCATTGCCTTTTCAGGGTCGTATGGGACTTGCTTACGCCCGAGAGTGAACAAGATGCGAATCAGCTTACAACACAGGGCAATCAGCGACGACATGGGCCGCAGCGGGTTATCCACACGCGTGGTGTAATACTGGTGCAGCGCCTGAAACTGTGGATTCTTTGCCACCAGAATCAGCACGCAGCGGTACAGCAACGCGCGTAATCTTGGCCGTCCGCGTTTTGTGATCTTTGTCTGACCTTTGTGTTTGCCGGAACTGTTCTCCTTGAGATTGAACCCGGCAAGTTTTTGAACCTGTCGCCAGTGTTCGTAGGCGGACAGTTCCTCCACTTCGGCCAGGAATCCTGCCACGGTGACGACGCCCACGCCAGGTACACTGAGCATCTGAGCGGCTCCCGAAATTCGGTCCAGCAAACGCTCGATTTGCTCCAGCAGATCGCTTAACTGCTCCTGCAACAAGTCATATTGGTCAAGCAGCATCTTCAACTCCTGGCGTGCCATCTGCAGTCCTTCGGTTAACCCAACCGATTGGGAGGCCATTTCCACAAGGTATGTGGCCCGTTTTTTGCCAACGCCCCGCGAAATGCCATGTTCCCTCCACATGTGGACAATGTCTTCTGCTGCTTTAGCCTGAATGTCCTGTGGGCAAGGGCACTCGTGCAGACACACCAGCGCTGCTTTACCCTCCCAGTCCCGAAATACCTCCGTAAACTCCGGAAAGAACCGGTCGAGCCAGTTGTGGATACGGCCCTGCACTCGCTTGAGGTCTTCGATTAGACGCTCTCGTTGGTTCATCCCCACGCGCAGCTCAGCGTAGATATCCTTGGGGATGTTGGGTACGGAGTAGCGTCCGTCTTTGACCAACTGCGAGATGACGCGGGCATCCTTGTGGTCATTCTTCGTCGGATTATTGTCGTCCAGCTCTTTGCTCTTTTTCACGTGCAGGGGATTGACCAGAACGACGTCAATCCCGTGTTGGCGAAGAAATTGAGCTAGATTCATCCAATAGTGTCCGGTGGGCTCGACGCCGAACACCACATTGTCACAGCCGTGATCGGCCATGAGCGTGCGCATCCACGCAAGAAGCTTTTCCATGCCGCGTCTGGTATTGTCAAAGGACAGAGGCCTGCCAAGCTCAATACCGCGCGCATTGCTCGCACGTGCCACATGTATTTTCTTGGCAATGTCTGCACCGACGACCAAGGTTGAATCTGTGATGCGGCGAATCTTACGGTTTTGCGATATACTCATGTTGTCGTACGACCTCCCGATTCGTGTTGCTGTGCCAACTCAACACTATCAGGAGGTTTTCTTTGCCTCAAACCCGGAATTACTTCATTACAGGAATGCTCCTATATCCATTTTACTAGGAGAAAACGTCTGTCCCAAGCATACATAAGCAAAGTCTTCCCCGCTATCAGTGACGTTACCAATCGCAGTGTTCGGAAACGCTCGAACGGAATCGGTTTGACCGCAAATGGCGGTAAAAATGAAGTTCACTTCAGCACCTATAGGGCTCTATTTCTTGCGAAAAACGTATCCGTCGAAATAGCCACGTTCGTCCTCATATGAAATGTATTCCATCAGTTCAAGGGATTCATTCACATCAACGTATTCCCTTTCGGTATAGCAAAAATCCTTGCCGAATCCTTTTTCATCATGTTGCCTCGTGTTGAAGGAGGTCATAAGCAAAATACCGTCAGGTCGAAGGACGCTTACCATTTCGTTGAAGGTATGTAATTCGGGCTTGAAATGCAGGACAATGACATTTTTGAACGATCCCAGGTCAGTCAGTGTGCCTTGTACGTTCAAGTCACGATGATGAGTCTTCACGTGCAATCCTTCGTTCGCTGAGAAGGTTTCGAGACGTCTTAGACCCTGCTCCGAAAAATCAACTCCTGTTACAGAAAACCCAGTCCGAGCCAGGAATATTGCATGTCTGCCGTCTCCACAAGCAACGTCGAGAACTGTCCCCGGACGCAGCAGATGCGTGCGCTGGACAAGGAATTCCTCCGGTTGAAATAAGTTTGGACCTCGATTAGCGTATTTCTTGTTCCAGCGTTCGTGCTCGTCGTTCACGATTAGTAGCCCCTTCTTCACTGTGTCACACGTTTGGATCTTTTATCTTTGCCTTCGTGGCATGAAACTCAGTCTCCTGCTAGGACACTCCCTATAAGAAGGGCTGCGGAGACGGGGGGGGGGGGCAACCTTGGAATCTCTCACAAAGGCGTCTCAGATCAACTTGCTATCAGCTACTCATCAGACAGTGCCCATCGAGAACCAAATCAACGTCTCACATGCATACCTTCAATGTCGAAACCCATTTTCCGGTACAAAGCGACTGCTGCCTCATTGCGCCTCGTGAGGGTGAGCTCGACCCAATGTGAGCCAGTTCGTTTAACCCAACTTCCATTGCCTGAAACAGTGCCTCCTATGCCTCGAGCTCACGCTTCGCCACATCCTGTGTCGACTCGCTTATCCCGCCCACTCATCCGGCCAGGGGTGATTGGTGGGAGCTGTAGATCAAATACTTAGCCAATGTCGCCACGGCCAGGGCTTCGACTTAAGTTCCGTTGTACCGCAGAAGGATTGGTACTCATTCATAACTTATCTGGCGTCCCTTCGCCCTTATAGGAAGACTACTCTGTCAGTATACATTCACCACGTATGAACCAAGGGCGACTGGTCAACGTCTTTGAAAGAAAACAAACCGTATGTAAACCGGCCTACTTACGGTCGGCCGGTTCCTCCAAATCAAGCAGCTTCGTCTTCCTCAAAACCATCCGTGAGATTTACTCCAGACAGGATAGCCTCTTTCCAAACATCAAGTGTATGCTGTACTTCTGACCGTGCCCTCTTAACATAAAACTTCTTCGACGTTTGTTCACCCAAGTGCCCGACGAACATCTGTACCAGTTTCCCATCCTCCGTACGGCTCAACTCTGACATCAACAGAGTCCGGAAATCCTTAGGGCAAAGATTGATGCCGACCCTCTCACCGAGACGTTTGATCACCTGACGAATCCCCCTAGCCGACAAGCCTCGTTTGCCGCCCTGGCTTGGGAAAATCGGGTCATCCGCTTTTGCGCCGTACTTTTCCCTCATCTCCTGTAGCCACTGAAACAGATACGTTGGCACCACAAACGTCCCAGGCTCGTTCTTTTTCTTCCGTTCTATCGTGATCTTGTTCCACTCTAAATCCATCCAGGTCAGTTCAGCCAATTCGGAAGTACGTGGTGCAAAGAGGATCAAGAAGTGTAGCATGACCCGATCACGCAATCCCAGGCGATAATCGTACTTCAATGACAGCAGTTGATTTGCGACGTCCACAGTCAACGGGCAAGGTCTCTTTGGCACCGACAGCAACCTATTATGCCGACTGTTGGGCCCCTCGATATAGTCAAGTGGATTGTTTTCCATTTGTCTGAACAGAACCATGACCCGAAAGAACGAGGAAAGCGTATCCAGATGATGCTGAATAGTCGTCCCTGAAAGTTTGCCACCTCGCATGCTTTGGCGAGTGCAGAGGTACTCCCGATATTTCGCTGTGTACCAGCCGTTCATTTCTGAAATGAGGCATGGCCGCAGATTTTCATGAGCCCAAATGGAGAACTCCTTGAGATGACTGCTATATGAAACGTAGGTCTCTACAGACACATTCTGGCCTTGCCAGTGGCTTTTTGCCAGTTTAATCGCCTCCGCCACGCTGAGCTTCTCAACGGGTTGGGGGTCGCAATGTCCGAACTGCTGCACAGATTGCTGAAAAAAGTTTGCGTTCGGATTTCGCCTCGCCACCGTTTATCCTCTCCCTTCGGCTCTGTTGTCTAAAAGGAGAGTAGCAGGTGGTGTCCGAAAAAGTCCAAAATTACAGCACCGAAATTTTGTAGCCTTGTATCCTTCGCATAACCCCCCTGTTTGGAGCCTATAACAACCTTGCATAACCTGTCCTCTTTTGGGACAATGACCCCGAGGTCCGTGGTAGAAAGTTGCATCGAAAAGTTCGTATCATGGAAGGCTTTTCGGGAAAAAGTGCAAATAAGTCGAAACCCGCAAGGCTGAAAGCCTTACGGGTTCTAGGCTACGGGAAGCTAGCCTGTAAGCGGAGTCCTGTACTCCTGTGCTGCAAACGGCGTTTGAGGCGCCTCGCACGTTGGAGCGGCAACCATCTATCTAGACCGACTGTTGCCAGCCGGTTCAAGCGACCTACCCGAGTGCGCGGCGGGCCACCGCATGTGCACTCCTACCCGGTCTTGCTCCGGATGGGGTTTACCTAGCCAGGCTGTCTCCAGCCTGCTGGTGCGCTCTTACCGCACCGTTGCATCCTTGCCTGTGCGGCGCAAGGCGCCGCCATCGGCGGTCTCCATTTCTGTGGCACTTTCCCTAGGATTGCTCCCGCCGGACGTTATCCGGCATCCTGCCCTGTGGAGCTCCGACTTTCCTCCCGTGCAGCCTTTCGGCCTTGCACCGGCGGTTGCCCAGCTAACTCCCCGTTTGAGTCGACGCACTTCAGTATACGCGCGGGCTGGCTTCATCTCAAGTGCAAATGTTTCCTCGCACGTTTCACCGTCCGCGATGGATGTAAATACGACGGATGTAGAAGCAATGGATTTATATCCAATGAAACGGGTCTTCGTGCACGTCCGCGATGGTGACCTGCAGGCTGTGGCCAAACGCTTGGTCGATCACGCTTTTCACCCGTTCCAACACCGGCCGCTCGAGGGCAGCGTGCGTCGCGTCGATCACGGCGAGCCCTTCTTCCCATGCTTCTGCCACCACATGGTGGTCACAGTCCGACGTGACCAGCACCTGTGCCCCCTGCTCAATCGCCTTAGCGACCCATCGACCGCCGGATCCGCCCAGCACCGCCACGCGCTCCACCAACAGGTCCGGGTTTCCGCCGAAGCGAATGTGCGTGAGTCCCAGGGACTGACGGACTTGGTCGGCAAACACCCCTAACGAGGTCGGAGCGGGCAGATTCCCCACGCGGCCGATGCCGTAGGGCCGGCCCATGATTTCCAGCGGATACAGGTCATACGCGACTTCCTCGTAGGGGTGTGCCTCGAGCATCGCGCGAATCACGCGCTCCGTCTGCGATGCCGGCACCACCGTTTCAATACGCACCTCATCGGTCGCCGTGATGGAACCAACCTGGCCGATGTACGGCTGCGTCCCCGCGAGCGGCAGAAACGTCCCGGTCCCCGGCGTGTTGAAGGTGCAGTGGCTGTACTGACCAATGTGGCCCGCGCCTGCGCTGCACACTGCGTCCCGAACGGCTTCGGCGTGGGTCGTCGGCACAAAGACGACCAGTTTGCGCAGCTGTTCGTTCTTCATCCGGTCGAGAATCTCGACATCCTTCAGACCCAGCCGTTCTGCCAGCACGTCGTTCACGCCGCCCTCGGTCACATCGAGGTTCGTGTGCGCTGCATAAATGGTGAGGTCGTGCAAAATCGCCGTCGCGATGGCCCGCCCCCGCCAAGTCGAGGTATCGAGTTTTGGCAGCGGCCTGTAAAACAGCTCGTGGTGCGTGATGAGCAGGTCCGCCTGCGCCGCGGCCGCTTGTTCGATCACGGCGCAGGACGCATCGAGCGCCAGCCAGACGCGCCGCACCGGTCGGTCGGTGCGCCCCACCTGCAGTCCCACCGGATCGTTCGGAAACGCCAAACTGGGCGGCGCAAACTGTTCCATGACATCAATGACATCCTGTATGGTTGTTGCCACACTCCGTCCCTCCTGTGGCCTCGCGGCTTGCCGTGATTGGATCCCCCACATTGTGCAGCCAGCCTTCCAGCCAGGCCCTGCGGGCCAACAGGGCCTCCGCCTGCTGCGTGACCGCCGGTCGACGGCTCGCTTTCATTCGTTCGTATCGTTCCCCCCAGCGCTGCACTGTATCTGCCACATGCGCCCGCACGGACGCATTCGGAGACCTTAGCAACTGCGGGCCAAACATCCAAGCCATCTCCAGTGCGACGCGATCGGCATGATAGCCCTCATACTCCACTGGCTCGCCTGGTTCGGCTGCGATGATTTCGTAGTATTTGCCACCGTCCGTCAGTGCGCACTCTGTCACAAGGCGAAAGCCGTGCGTAAAGAAATAGGCGCGGGCGTGCTGGGCGAGATTCATGGGCTGCACAATGATGCGCCGCGCCGCGCCCACGACGGATGGTGTGCCAGCCAGAATGTCGCGGATGGTCGCGCCGCCCATGCCGGCGATGACGATGGTCTGTGCTTCACCCGGTCCAACCGTCGCAAGCCCGTCCCCGCAGCGCACAGAAATACGCTCGGACAGTCCGTGCGCTTCCACATTTCTCCTGGCCACGTCGGCAGGACCGTCGGCAATGTCGGTCGCGATGACCCGTGCAGCCACGCCCGATTGAATCAGGTAAATCGGCAGCAAGGCGTGGTCGGTCCCGACGTCGACAACGACCGACCCTGGGGGAATGACATCCGCGATGGCCTGCAGCCGATGTGAGAGTGAAATTGACAAATGCCCACCTCGACACGGCCGGAATGGTCCGGCCAATGGTTCTTTCGTCCGCTGTCCGCAAGCAGGGTTGTGTACGGCTCAAATGGCTGCTTGCCCAGTCACAGTATACTTGATTCTGGCCAGAACCTCACGGTAGGCGGTACGCAGTTCACGCTGCGTCGACCAGGCAGCGTAGCCGGTGGCGTTCATGCCAAGCTGCCGTGCCACGGCGAGGGCCCGCGGCAAGTGGTAGTCGCTGGTGATAATCACGGCCGTCTTCAGATGGTACGTCTGCATCAGAGACATGCTGTTGCGCAGGTTCTCCCACGTATCCCTGGAGCGGCGATCTTCGAGGATGACTTCCGGCGGTACGCCGTTTAAAATGAGGAACCGCTTCATCGAGCTGGACTCCGCGACCGTTTCGTCTTCTCCGCGGCCGCCGCTGACGATGAGTACGCGTACATAGCCATGCCGATACAGGTGCAGGGCCGCACGAAGCCTGGCGACCAACGGGTCGCTGGGGCGGTACCCGTCGGTATACGCCCCGAGCACAATGCCCGTGTCCGCTGGCAGCGGCCGCTCCCTGCGTCCCTGCCGGCGAATGCCATAAGCGGCGGCTCGCAGAAAACCAAAGGCAAGCAGCACAACACATGCGCTTCCGGCGCAAATGAAGTAGATCACAGACAAAGTGTGGCCCCCCGTCACTTCAGCCGCAATCGGTCACTTTCCTGCAGTGACCGTCCCTGTACTACTCTACGACGAGGGGCTTGTTTTAGAATCATCGATTTCGCAGGTTCGCTTACTGCAACTTCCGTTTGAGGAGGCACTGGGCGAGCGCCGGGTGCCCCCCTCTGCCCCCGCAACTAACAACCGAGATGACGGGCAATCACGAGACGCTGCACTTCGGAGGTTCCTTCGCCGATTTCAATCAGCTTGGCGTCCCGGTAATTTCGTTCGACCGAGTACTCCCGCATATACCCGTAGCCGCCGAGAATCTGAACGGCTTGCTCACAGGTCCGGGTGCACATCTCGGAAGAGAACAGCTTCGAATACGACGCCTCCAGTGAAAATGGCTTACCCTGGTCGCACAGCCAAGCTGCTTTCAGCATGGCGTTCCGCGCCAATTCGATGTGCATCGCCATGTCCGCCAGTTTGTGCTGAATGGCCTGGAATTTGGAGATGGACTGGCCAAACTGGACACGCGTCTTGGCGTACGCTAAAGCTGTTTCAAACGCAGCGCGCGCGATGCCGATGGCAAGTCCGGAAATGGCCACGCGGCCGCCGTCGAGTGTCGACAAAAACTGTTTGAACCCGGCATTGAGCGGGCCAAGCAGGTTTTCCTTCGGAACGCGGACATCCTCCAGGATGAGTTCGACCGTGTTGGACGCGCGCATCCCCAGCTTTTCGTACGCTTTGCTGACGCTGAACCCTGGCACATTGGTGGGCACGATGAACGCGCTGATTCCGCGGTTCTCCTTGTCGGTGACGGCGGTCAACACGACCGTGGACGCCACGCCGCCGTTGGTGTTAAAAATTTTCGTGCCGTTGATGACCCATTCGTCTCCATCGAGGGCGGCCGTCGTTTTGGTTCCCCCGGCATCCGAACCGGCCCCCGGTTCAGTCAGTCCAAACGAACCCAGCGACTCTCCTCTCGCCAGCGGCACGAGATACTTCTTTTTCTGCTCTTCTGTGCCGTAGAGATAGATGGGTGTGCAGGCCAATGAAACATGCGCCTCAAAACTGAGTCCAGTTCCGCCGCACGCACGGCCAATTTCCTCCACCGCCAGGCAGTAACTCACCATGTCCCCGCCTGATCCGCCATACTCTTCGGGGAAAGGAATGCCCAAGAAGCCCAGCTCCCCCATCTTGCGGAAGGTCTCCAGCGGAAACGCCTCGGTCCGGTCCCATTCGGCCGCGTTCGGTGCGATTTCAGCCTCTGCAAATTCCCGGACGGTGTCCCGAATCATTTTTTGTTCCCTGGTCAGTTCGAAATCCACGATGTTTCCCCTCCCTTGTCACAGTCTCCATTATACACGGAACAGGACGCCAACAGAAAACGCTTGCAGAGCAAAGCACAGCAGTGTTTCCACCGAAAGCGTGTTTCACTTGAAACAAGCCCCCACGAACGCGAAAAGGCCGCCCGAAGGCGGCCGCAGCAAACCCTGATCGCTTATTCGAGGAAGTCCTTCAACCGCTTGCTCCTGCTTGGATGCCGGAGTTTGCGCAACGCTTTGGCCTCGATTTGGCGGATGCGTTCCCGCGTCACGCCAAAGACCTTGCCTACTTCCTCCAACGTCCGCGTTCTGCCGTCATCCAGTCCGAACCGCAAGCGCAGGACGTTCTCTTCCCGTTCTGTGAGGGTGTCCAGAACGTCTTCCAATTGTTCCTTCAGCAGCTCGTACGCTGCAGCGTCCGCCGGCGCAGGCGCCTCATCGTCAGGGATAAAGTCCCCTAAGTGCGAGTCATCCTCTTCACCAATCGGCGTTTCCAACGAAACGGGCTCCTGAGCGATCTTCTGGATTTCGCGCACCTTTTCCGGTGTCATGTCCATCTCCGCAGCAATTTCCTCGGCGGTCGGCTCACGTCCCAATTCCTGAAGCAGCTGACGCGAGATGCGAATCAGCTTGTTGATGGTTTCAACCATATGCACAGGAATCCGAATCGTTCTCGCCTGGTCGGCAATCGCCCGTGTGATGGCCTGCCGAATCCACCAGGTTGCATACGTGCTGAACTTGTAACCCTTCCGGTAATCAAACTTCTCCACGGCTTTGATGAGCCCCAAATTACCTTCCTGAATCAAATCCAAGAACAGCATCCCACGGCCAACGTACCGCTTTGCGATGCTGACCACCAGGCGAAGGTTGGCTTCCGCGAGCCGCCGCTTGGCTTCTTCGTCTCCTTCTTCAATCCGCTTGGCAAGCTCAATCTCCTCTGCAGCGGAGAGCAAAGGAACACGGCCAATCTCCTTCAGGTACATCCGAACCGGGTCGCTGATTTTGACACCGGGCGGCATGGTCAGGTCATTCAGATCAAAGCGCTCCTCTTCCTGGTCGCGCTCCTGGCTCTCATCGTCCTCATCTTCTTCATCGTCGCGTTCGTTGATCACGTCCACCCCCTGCTCGGACAGGTGATCAAAGAACTCATCCAACTGGTCCGGATCGAGGTCGAAAGCGCCGAGTCGATTGACGATTTCAGTATAAGTCAACGAACCACGCCGTTTTCCCAACTGCACCAGCGCAGCTTTCGCATCCTGAAGGGTCAGTCCACGTTCCTCTTCGCGGGCCGCTTCTCTTTGTATCTCTTTCATTGTCCCCCGCCTCCTTTACCCCACTTACACGCTGTGAGGTGATTTCAACTGCGCAATGGCAGACTTGCACGCTTCGACTTGCGCCCCCAGAGCTTCCGCAGTCGATTCATCACCCTGTCGTCTTGCCTCATCGCTCTGTTTGGCATACATCAATAACTGCGCCTGCAATTGATGCAGCCGAATCGTCCGAAGGTAATCTTCGAGAACGTCGGCATGAAATTCAGGCATTGCATCTATCAACAACGAGGATGCATACCCTCGCAGCTGCGGATCATCCAGTTGATCAATGAACGCCGCCGCATCCCCATCGGGATGTTCGGCACGAAAACTGTAAAACAAGGCCAACAACGCCGTTTGTTCTTCCGTGGCGAGTTCATCCACGCCACGTTCCATCAAGGTATGAAACGCTTGCGGGTCCGTAAACAGCCCTTGCAGGATTCGTTCGCCAGCCCGAACGGCTCCGTTGACCACACGAACCGGCGTTCGCGGCAAGGGTTCCGACCGCCGCTTCACGCGGCGCTCTTTGCTCACCTGCTTTGAAATCAGCGCCAATTCTTCCATCAGGGTTGACACGGAAACCTCAAACTCATTCGCCAGACGTTTGACCGCTGCTTCCTGCTCAATCGGTGTGCCCCGTGATGCCAGGATATGCAAGGCTTCCCGAATGAAGTCGGTTCGTCCAACCGACGTTGATAAATTCGCACGCGCGCGGGCTTCCTCAATGAGGAATTCGACCGGCGACCGGGCCCCCGCCTCGACGTATCGGACAAACGCTTCCGCCCCGTGCGCCTGAACAAACTCGTCTGGGTCGACGCCCGCTGGAAATAACAAAACCCGTACATCCAACCCGACGGGTTCAGCAACTTCGAGCGCGCGGCGAGCTGCTTTCCTGCCGGCATCATCCCCGTCGTACGCAATGACAAGACGCTCTGCACTGCGCTTTAACAGCAGCGCATGTTCTTCCGAAAAGGACGTTCCCAGACTGGCGACACAGTTGTGCAAACCAGCCTGCCAGGCAGACATGACATCCATGTACCCCTCCAGCAGGACGGCTGTCTGCGACTTGCGAATTTCCCGCCGGGCGCGGTGGTACTGAAACAACACCTGCCCCTTTTTGAACAACGGGGTTTCCGGCGAATTCAGGTACTTGGGCTTCTTATCCGGCTGCAACACACGACCACCAAAGGCAATCACCGCTCCTTGCGCATCAAAGATGGGGATGATCACGCGATCGCGAAATCGATCGACCACCTTGTCGCCAATCTGAACTGCCAAACCCGCTTCGACCAACAAGGTTGGTTCAAAGCCGCGCCGCGACAGGAATGACACCAAGGTCGTTGGATGGTCGGGCGCGTAACCCAGTCGAAAGTCGACAATGGTCTGCCCGGAAAATCCTCGGCGTTTTACATAAGACAGGGCTTGCACACCGGCATCGGTATTCATTAGAATATAGTTAAACAATTTTGACGCCAGCTCGTGTGCTTCCTTCATGCGTTGGATACGCGAGGAACCCTTGGATTCCTGTTCGGGCACAGTAAACGGCACTGACAGGTTCGCCCGTTCCGCTAGACGAACGATGGCATCCTGAAACGCCAGGCCTTCAATGTCCATTAAAAAGCGGATGACTGTGCCCCCTGCGCCACAGCCGAAACAGTAGTACATCTGTCGGTCTGCAGAGACAGAAAAAGAAGGTGTGCGTTCATTATGGAACGGACACAGCCCAATGAAAGACCGCCCACTGCGCCGGAGCTGGACGTATTCCGATATTACGTCCACAATGTCCGTACGTCGACGGACCTCTTCAACGAACGAATCGTCAATTCTCGCCAAACAACCACCCTCTTCCACCCACTTGGGACTTCAGTGATGGATGGACAACTGGTTCATCGTTCGTTGAACACTGTATGTTTTATTCTACAATGTGCGTCCGTTTTCCTCCTTTGACATGAAAATGCGTAGAGGTCGTTCGTCAAGAAGCGACATCTTCGTGACGAAAGCCCGCACCTGTGCCAAGCACGGCGCGGGAAACCGGACATTCCTCAGGACGGTACCTGCCGAATCAGGCAACCTTCTTGTCAGTCCCTAGTATCGACGGGGTCATACAAAATTATCCTTACAATTTTGAAGGGGTTTCAGAATCCGCATGCCCACAGCATGCACGCCGTAACGCTTCCCGCTTCCGCCCGAGCCAATGTCCCCGCATTCCATTCATATGGCACGGCCCTCGTACTTATGTGTACGAGGGCCGAGGGGTCCTAGCCCGCAACGGCAGCCTGCGCAGCCGCCAGCCGGGCCAAGGGGACCCGGAACGGCGAGCAGCTGACATAATGAAGGCCTTGCTCGTGGCAAAAGCGAATGGAATTTTTCTCCCCGCCGTGCTCCCCACAGATGCCCAGCTTCAGCGCCGGATTGACGCCCCGCCCCAGTTCGGCAGCCAGATGAATCAGCTTTCCAACACCGGACTCATCCAGAACCGCAAACGGATTCTCCGGTAAAATCTTTTCCGCCGTGTAGTGGTGCAAGAACTTCCCTTCCGCGTCATCGCGGCTGAACCCGAAGGTGGTCTGTGTCAAATCATTTGTGCCAAACGAGAAAAATTCGGCTTCCTGCGCAATTTCATCCGCTGTCACAGCTGCCCGCGGCACTTCAATCATCGTGCCCACGATGCACGGAACGGTTACCCCGGTCTCCTCCGCGACAGCTGCCGCCACGCGCTGCACAAGTTCCTTCATGCGCCGCAGTTCCTCCCGATGCCCCACAAGCGGAATCATCACCTCCGGCCGCGGCTGATGGCCCTCCCGAAGCAGCTGAACGGCCGCCTGAAAAATGGCCCTGGCCTGCATTTCATAAACTTCCGGGAACGTCACCCCTAAGCGACACCCGCGGTGTCCCAGCATCGGGTTCAACTCGTGCAGCTGCCGCACTTGACCCAGCAGGGCGCTGACGTCTTCCAGCTCCTGCTGGGTTTGCTCGGCCTCAAGCCCGGACACATACTGAAGCTTGGTCTGCAAAGCCGCCTGGTGCGCGACGAGTTGCTCGAGGTTCGGCAAAAACTCATGAAGCGGCGGATCGAGCAGACGAATGGTCACGGGCAGCCCGTCCATGGCCTTCAAAATTCCATAAAAGTCGCCTTGCTGCATCGGCAGCAGCCGCGCCAGCGCCGCGTTTCGCTCCTCCAGCGTCTTCGCCAGAATCATCGACTGCACCACCGGAACACGCTCAGGTGCCATGAACATATGCTCTGTGCGGCACAACCCGATGCCCTGTGCACCGAACGCACGGGCTTTTTCGGCGTCTTCCGGGTTGTCGGCGTTCGCCCGCACCTCGAGCCTGCGCACTTCGTCCGCCCAGCCGAGCAGCGTTCGGAAGTCCTCCGACAGCTCCGGGCGGACATGCGCCACCTCGCCGCGCAGCACGCGCCCGGTAGCACCGTCGATGGAAATCACGTCGCCTTCCCGAAACGTATGCGATCCGATTTGAACCGTCTTGGTCCGCATGTTGATTTGCAGCGCGTCGCAGCCGCACACACACGGCTTGCCCATCCCGCGGGCGACGACCGCCGCGTGACTGGTCATGCCGCCGCGGCTGGTCAAAATCCCTTCGGCTGCCAGAATGCCGTGAATGTCCTCCGGCGTCGTTTCCGTTCGCACCAGCAGCACCTTTTCGCCCGCCTTGGCCCGTGCCTCTGCGTCGTCCGCGCTGAGTACGATTTTCCCAGACGCCGCCCCAGGAGACGCCGGCAAACCGGTCGCCAGCACGTCAACCTCGTGGTCTGGGTCAATGCGCGGGTGCAGGAGCTGGTCAATCTGGTCGGGATCGACACGGGTCAACGCCGTTTTCTGGTCAATCAACCCCTCGTTCACCAGCGCGACGGCAATCCGCACGGCCGCCTCCGCGGTGCGTTTGGCGCTGCGCGTCTGCAGCAGGTAGAGGCGCCCTTGTTCGACGGTAAACTCGATGTCCTGTACGTCCTTGTAGTGACGTTCCAGCTGGTCGCAGACTTGCAGGAACTGGTTGTAAATCGCAGGCATCTCGTCGGCGAGCTGGGCGATGGGCTTGGGCGTCCGAATGCCCGCCACGACATCTTCGCCTTGTGCGTTGGTCAGGTACTCGCCGAACACACCGGG